>JBBQJE010000096.1:0-11637 GCA_038325635.1 Bacteroidales bacterium | reverse complement strand
ACAGCAGACCAATCATCACTAGCCTGTTCAATCCAAAAGTTTATATAATCCTGTTTAGTCATCATTTATCTCAAAGATAATTAAATATTGTCAATTTGAGTGTGTTGCTCCTTAGTTGCTTTACGCCAGGCTGCCATCATGCCTCCCGCCCAGGTTGAAAAAAACGAATTTCATTTGATTCTATCCCTACCTTCTATATTCAAACTTTTCAATTAAAATGGCGTGTCGTCAGTGAAACTGGCACCCGGCCGACCGAAATCGGTCTTTCCCCGATCACTTTCCACACTGGTCAGTTCTGAGTTCATCTTGGAGGAGAAGACACCACCCCGCCCTTTCGAATCGTGATGATCACTGTTAGAATTTTCATCCACAGCCGATTCCAGGTCGGCAAAGCGTGCCAGATGTGCTTTGAATCCGAGATGAAATTCGCCAACTGCGCCGTTTCTATGCTTGGCCACAATGATCTCTGCAACTCCTTTGAGTGAATTGCCATCCAGATCGTTATGGATGCCGTAGTATTCCGGACGGTGGATGAACATGACCATGTCTGCATCCTGCTCAATAGCTCCTGATTCGCGCAAATCTGACAATTGAGGCCTTTTCCCCTCGCGCGACTCCACAGACCGATTCAACTGTGAAAGTGCCACAATTGGCACGTTAATCTCTTTAGCAATGGCTTTCAGGTTACGGGAGATCATACTCACCTCCTGTTCGCGATTTCCCCGGATATCACCTCCCGCGGTCATTAATTGCAGGTAATCGACCACGACGATGCCAATGTTGTATTGCATCTTCAACCGTCGGCATTTGGCCCTGAATTCAAATATGGAGAGGGCAGGAGTATCATCAATAAACAAGGGGGCTTCTTCCAGATTCTTTAATTTGCGGTTAAATACTTCCCACTCCCAGTTTTCCAACCGGCCGCTTTTGATCTTGTCCGAACCAAGCTCGGTTTCTGCCGAGATCAAACGATTAACCAATTGAAGAGACGACATCTCTAAAGAAAAGACAGCTACAGGTACTTTGTATGTGGCCGCCATATTACGTGCCATCGTAAGTACGAATGCCGTTTTACCCATTGCCGGTCTGGCCGCAATGATGATGAGGTCGGTCTTTTGCCAACCACCTGTGATTTGATCCAGTTTGGTGAATCCGGAAGGGATGCCGCTCAGACCATCCGGCTTTTTAGAGTTGATTTCAATCTGTTCAACGGCTCGCTGCAGCAGCGGTTTAATTGGCTGTGACTCTTTGGTAATATTGCCTTCGGTGACGCGAAAAAGGGATGACTCAGCAAAATCAATCAGGTCATTTAGCTCCATCGCATCTTCATAAGACTTGCTCTGAATTTCAGATGAAATGAGAATTAGCTGTCGCTGGATGTATTTTTGGGCAATGATCCGGGCATGAAATTCAATGTGTGCTGCCGAGGCTACCCTGCTGGTTAACTGCGTGATGTAAAGTGGACCGCCTACCGCATCCAGCTCACCACTGTTCTTGAGAGCTTGTGTTACTACTAATAAGTCGATCGGTTTCTCTTTGGATGCCAGTTCTTTGATGGCATTAAAAATTTTCTTGTGCTCTTCTTTGTAAAAGCTCTCAGGTTTTAGAATGGATTGAACAGTATGAAAAGCATCTTTCTCAAGCATCAAAGCTCCCAAAACGGCCTCTTCAACTTCAGTGGCTTGTGGGGGTACTTTGCCATAATAGGCATTCAGTTGTTCTATTGTGGTGACAGGTTTGTTCTTCGTTCGGAAGTTATTGGGTGATTCAGCCATAAAACGTTTAAAATCAGATAGGTTAATTATTCATTGTGCCTCTTCAAAGGTAGTAACGACAAATGAAAAACCATCTTTTATTTATCAATAAGGTGAAGGCAATCATCCCTCCCTGAGTCAATGGATTAATGATTTGGAACAAGCTTATGAACAAAAGTTATGCACAATTGTGGAAAAAATTATTGAAAATCCTTTCAGGATTTTCAATAGAGTTTATTGTGTTATTCAGAATACATTCTCAAGCCATCCTCAATTATCTCTGACAAAAGATCTGTCAGATTTAGTCCTGCTGCCTTGATTTGTTGTGGAATAAAGCTGGTGGCGGTCATTCCGGGAACAGTGTTAATCTCCAAAAAATAGAAAGTTTCGTTAGTCAGGATGTAATCTATTCGTACAATTCCTCTGCAATTGCATAAGTCGTATATTCTGGAGGAGAGATCTTGTACCTTAAGAGTTAGTTTCTCATTAATTCTTGCCGGAGTAATTTCGTCGGCCATTCCTGGGGTATATTTGGCTTCGAAATCGAAAAATTCATTTTTTGGAATTACTTCCGTAACAGGTAAAACTATTCTTTTAGCACCGATTTTGATAACTCCGCAGGTAAACTCTTTCCCGTCAATAAACTGTTCAATCAGTACTTCCGGACTCTCATTCAAGGCTTTATCTACAGCATCAGGAAGTTCAGTTGCCTTTTTAACCTTGGTGATGCCAAAACTTGAACCTCCTGCACTTGGCTTGACAAACAAGGGTAATCCAAGTTCTCTCACAATTTCTGCTGGGTTGAGTTTATCTCCGATTACCAAGCGGATTGATCTGGCCATTGGAATATCAAATGAGCGTAAGTAGTTGTTGCAGAAATTTTTGCTAAATGTGAGTGCCGATGATTGGACTCCACAGGAAGAGTAGGGAATCCCCAACATTTCAAAGTATCCTTGAAGGTTACCGTCTTCTCCGGGAGTGCCGTGAATCATGATGTAGGCATAATCCAATTGGATCAGTTCCCCGTTCAGCGTGAAGGAGAAGTTGCTGCGATCGACGACTGCAAGCATCGCATCGCCTTCGATAACATTCCATTCTCCGTCGCGAATGAAAATCATCCAAGGGGTGAATTTCTTTCGATCAATGGCATTGATCACATTCGCACCGCTTTTGACGGAAACTACATATTCGGAGGAGTCACCTCCGGTAACGATTGCAATGTTTTTATACTTCATAGGTTCAAATTTACTTTAGCCTTTATCCTTTTCATCACGATTAGTGAGGTAGCTTCGCCATTTTTCAATTACGACAGCCATATCTTCCGGCAATTCTGAATCAAAAATCATCTCTTCGTGTGTTGTCGGATGAATGAATCCGAGCGTTTTAGCATGCAATGCCTGTCGGGGAAGCAGCGTGAAGCAATTTTCAACAAACTGCTTGTATTTTGAGAAAGTCGTCCCCTTTAATATTTTATTTCCTCCATAAATCTCGTCATTAAATACCGGATGGCCGATTTCTTTCATGTGAACCCTTATCTGATGCGTTCTGCCGGTTTCGAGGACGCACTCTACCAGATTGACATAGCCAAGCCTTTCCAGTACCCGATAGTGCGTAACAGCCGGTTTCCCATGATCCCCGTTAGGGTAAACGCAAAACACCTGTCGGTCTCTCGTGCTGCGTCCGATATTTCCTTCGATCGTGCCGGATTCTGAAGCCAGATTACCCCAGACGAGGGCAACATATTGACGTTTAGTTGTTTTCTGAAAAAACTGCATAGCCAAATTGAGCTTGGCATGTTCCGTTTTGGCCACTAATAATAATCCGGAGGTATTCTTGTCGATCCGGTGAACAAGGCCGGGGCGGGGATCGTCGCCGCCGTAAAGAGGAAGTCCCTGGAATTTGAATGCCAGGGCATTGACAAGAGTTCCGCTGTAATTTCCGTGTCCGGGATGTACCACTAATCCGGGAGGTTTATTGACAACCATTAATTCCTCATCTTCGTACACAACGTTAATCGGAATATCTTCTGCAATGATTTTTAGCTCCCTCCGGGGATAGTCCATCACAACGGTAACCTCATCATTTGGCTTAACTCTGTAATTCGATTTGACAGGTTTGCCATTAACCAGGATGCTTTCAGCTTCAGCTGCCATTTGAATGCGGTTGCGCGAAGTTCCCAAGATCCTGTTGGATAGGAATTTATCCACCCGCATCAATCCTTGCCCCGGATCGGCAATAAAACGATGATGTTCAAACTGCCCGGTTAACTCTTCGTTTTCATCTGTCAAGTCAGCATCGTCAAAAATGGGTTCGTCTTTTATGCTCATACCACCGGTTTATTCCTTTGCTTTTAGAGAAAGGATGAGGTTTACTGCACTACCGGCAGGAACGAAAAGGGTAGAATCAGCTAATGGGAATTGGCTTATTACTTTGGCTGCCATGGAATCTGACTGATTTTTTACAGAGCCATCAAAAACAACTGATCCGGCCTGGAGTTGCTTTAAATTGCAGATTATTAATACTTCGGCCAGTGGTAATCCGGTGAAATCGGGGACAAAAGTGTCGCTATTTCCTGTATTTTGACCTACCACGAGGTCTATGGATGCCCCAATATCCAGACGGGTTCCGGGTTCAATGGGTATTCCGTTACGCCTCTGTTCAAGAACCAGATCGGTATACTCTGAGGATTTAAACTCCACCTTTCCGAGGGTAAATCCCTTGGATTCAAGCAGAACCTTTGCCTGACGGAATGAAATATCGGTAACCTTTGGAACTTCTTCCTGTCCCGGAACGGATGATACCAAAGTCAGGTAGATTAGCCTTCCTGATTTTATCTTATGCCCCGCTCCCGGATTTTGCATGAGAATTGTACCTGACTTTTTATTAGCTC
Organism: Bacteroidales bacterium; assembly: GCA_038325635.1. Taxonomy (GTDB): domain Bacteria; phylum Bacteroidota; class Bacteroidia; order Bacteroidales; family Prolixibacteraceae; genus CAINVV01. The sequence goes on along the minus strand of JBBQJE010000096.1, from coordinate 6,993 downwards.
TATATACAGAATCCTCGATTTCAAAACGCAAGCTCAATTTTTTGGCAGCTTGTCTGGCCTCTGATAGGGTCATTCCTGTAAAATCAGGGATGGTAAGGCTCTCTCCCCTATGGGTATAAACCGATAAGATTTGCATGGTAAGCCAAAGCAAAACAATCGTTAGAATGAATGCAGCTATTAAATGCTTTCTGAATAATTTGCTGAGGAAAAATTCCTTTAAGGCCATTTGAATCAATTTTGTAATCTACAGTAAAGGTAGAAAAAGTACTAAGAGTTTTTAATAATCAATATTCTTTCATTTTTTTGAAACCACAAAGTGGTTTAACATGAATAGCTCGGATGAAATTCGGGGTTGAAATGGCGGAATTTAAAAGAATCCTGGAAGGGATTAATGTATTGCTATTGAACCCTTTCATGGATCACCGTGCTGTTGTTGAAACTTTCCAGGGTAATGGATCTTCTACACCCCCCCATAGGTTTCACCTATGGCTATTCATATTCAATCCTTTCAGGATTGGTTTAAGTACTTCTTATAACATTGTACAGCGTATCCCGCTCGACCGCCTCGAACCCTGCTCCTTCAATCATCTCGATAAGCTGATCCGTTGAAGCGGTTGGTGCTTGCTCTTCAGAGCCTGCCATGGAGTATATTTTTGTGGTATCATCGATAGTTCCGTCCAGATCATCAACCCCAAATGCGAGGGAAAGCTGCGCCACTTTTTTCCCAATCATCGGCCAGTAGGCTTTCAGGTGAGGAATATTGTCCAGAAAGATTCGGGAGACTGCATAATTCTTCAAATCTTCAATGGTGGTTGTCTCTTCGACATGAGAAAATCGGTTGTTGTAATGCTTGAATTTAAGCGGAATAAAAGCGTTAAACCCGCCAGTTTCGTCTTGTAACGTGCGCAACCTATTTAGGTGATCAATCCGCTGTGCGTAATTTTCAAGCAATCCGTACAGCATGGTTGAATTGGTTGGAATACCCAGTTCGTGAGCGGTACGGTGAATAGCCAGCCATCCTTCGGTATTTGTTTTGTCCGGACAGATTTTTGCGCGAAGCTCTTCATCGAAAATTTCGGCGCCACCTCCGGGCATTGTAACGAGTCCAGCTTCTTTTAACAGCACTAATCCTGCTTTTATGTCCATGGAGGCAAATTGACACATGGCATCGATTTCAACAGCCGTGAAGGCTTTAATTTGGACGTTTGGTGCTATTTTTTTTATCGCCCGCAACAGGTCAGCATAAAAATGTACATCACGGTCGGGATGTACACCTCCTACGATGTGAATCTCAGTTATCCCCGATAGGGCGTGACTTTCGGCCATTCTTACTAGTTCGTCAATGCCTAATTCCCAACATCCTTCTTCTCCCTTTCTCCGTCGGTAGGAGCAAAAAGCACAGTGATTGACACAAATATTTGTTGGTTCGAGGTGTATATTACGGTTGTAGAAAACTTTTTTCCCATTGATACGGTGACGAACATTTTCAGCCAAAACAGCCAGGAATGGCAGCGACCCTTTCTGAAAAAGTAGTATTCCTTCTTCCACAGAGATACGTTCCCCGGAAGCAATTTTTTTGGCAATATGCAACAAATCAGCAGATACACCAGAATGTTCAAATAGCGAAAATAGAGTAGCAGTCATAAGGAATTTTCGATTTTCGATTTTGGATTTTCATGCAGTCCCCCGAGAACTAGCAAACGTTGATCTTCGTTTAGACCCCCGAGTGTAGCCGAGGGGAGGGGAAAACACAAAAGGTAAAGAAACCTGTTCTTTACCTTTTGTCTATCAATTTTTAGGTCCTAAAAATTATCTCTTGTGGTTCGGCTCGTCCGAAACACTCAATTTGTGACGACCTTTTGCACGTCGGGCGTTCAAAACCCTGCGTCCGTTAGACGTTGACATTCTTTCACGGAAACCGTGCTTGTTTTTTCTTTTTCTGTTCGAAGGTTGAAATGTTCTTTTCATCTCGGGGAAATATTTTATTTACTACTTTATTTCTCGTATTTAAGGAGTGCAAAAATAGTTTTTTTTTATTTATTGTCCAAACAAATAGGCAAATAGTGAATAAATTTATATTTTGTATAAATTACCTGATTGGCAAATAGATCACTTTTTTTGTTTCAAAGTATGGCTCATCAAAGATTTTTGCGAGATCAAAGATTTCTGCAGAGGATCTGAATGCACTTATTTCCTGATCAAAGTCTCCACCCTTAAGATACAGTATGCCGTTTGGCAATGCGTTTATTGAACGGGCAGAGACATTTTTTTGTACCATCGACACGAAGTCCGGGAAGGCTGTGACTGCTCTGCTGATTACAAAATCAAATTTTGATTTTATCTCCTGTATCCTGTTTTTCTGGGCCAGAACATTTGTGAGTTTTAATTGATCGGCGACTTCTTTTACCACCAAAATTTTTTTTCCGATCGAGTCAATCAGGGTGAAATGACATTCCGGGAAGAGAATTGCCAGAGGAATACCGGGAAAGCCGCCACCTGTTCCTACGTCGATTAGCGTGGTTCCTGCTTTAAACCGGATGATTTTAGCCAAGGCCAATGAATGTAAGATGTGACGGATGTAAAGTTCATCAATGTCTTTCCGTGAAATTACGTTGATCTTTTCGTTCCATTCGTGATACAAAGATCCTAAGGCTTCAAGTTGCCTAATTTGAAGCGGGGTCAGATCAGGGAAGTATTTTAGAAGTAGTTCCAAATGGAGGAAGAATTAAGAATTATTTCGCGATCTCATTGTTTTTCAGTAACTCAAAAAGCATTTCCCGTGAACGGAAGAGTTGAACTTTTACGGTTCCAAGTGGCAGATCCAGCTCTTTGGCTATTTCGTCGTAAGAATATTCCTGGAAGTAACGCAATTCAAGCAATTTTCGGTAGCGAGGTTTCAATTTGGCCACCATTTTGCGCAGAATCTGTGAATTTTGATCACGGATGATGCTCTCCTCCGGATTATATCCTTCTGCACGTGCATTGTAATTGTATTCACCACTTACCTGGCGGTCGCCGGATGAAGGCTCTAACGGAACAGTAATGGCCCGTTTCTTTCGCATAAAATCAATTGCATTATTTGAAGCGATTCGAAAAAGCCAGGTACTAAAGGCGTATTGAGGTGTATATTGATGGATGTTTGTAAATGCTTTTCCAAAGGCTTCGATGGTCAGATCTTCAGCATCTGTCCGGTTATTGACCATCTTAAGCAGCATAAAATAAATGGTGTCCTTATAGCGTCGCATCAAATCAGCATAAGCCTTCTCACTCCCTTTGCGGGCGGCTTCGACTAATTCAATGTCCCTCTTCGCATTACCGGATGGCCCTTGGCTTACTTCCATTTTCGTTTTTGACTGGTAAATAACTGGTTAATGATGAAACCAAAATTAATCAAAGGTAAAAATGCTTTGTAAATGAGTAGCATAGGTAAAACATTCTTTTCACCTAATTTTTTGGTTGCCACTGCAATCCACGAAATTTCGAAAATTAATAAGAATCCCCATATACCTAAAACCCAAAATCTCCACGGGGAAACAACAAGCAAAAAGACCAAGGTTACCGTTAGAACTAAGCGACTGACCATATTTAATGAACGGAAAAATCGCTGCCCTGCAGAAAATTTACGTCGCAACCTCAATTGCTTTTTCTTAAATTCTACCAGATCGATCCAATCAGATTCTCCGGTGAAGGCAAGCGATGTGGCTTTATTTATTTGTAATACAGTATTTTTTCGGGTTGAAATCTTGTTAATATACAATTCATTCTCACTGAAAGGGGAATCGAGCACTGCGGCAAATCCCCTCAATTCGAGAAATTTTTCACGGCGATAAGCCAAATTATATTCAAAAACAGGCATTACCAAACCGAAAGCCTTTCCCGCTCCCGAGAGCAAGTAGGAAGAGAAGTTTTCAAAACGGAGCCAGTTTTTGTAATTTCCGGTAGCATCATTGTGGTGCATATATCCGATAGAGACTTCTTTGTCCGCATCAAGTCTTTCGGCATAATTTCTTAGCCATTGCTTGTCTTCAACTTTGCACAACGGACTCAGGTAAATAAGCCATTCGTTGGAGGCTGCTCGTATCCCAATCGTTATTGCTAAAGCATTCGGGAAATCTGTCTCTTGGATGATTCGGGTTGTCTTCAGGTTTCCATGACTAATCTTCATCTCGGCGAGTAACCAGTCGGTGCCATCTGTTGAACAGTCATCAACTACCACAATTTCAAAGTTCGGATAATCCTGGGCAAGGAGAGAAGGTAGCAATTCTTGTAAATGTTCCAGGTAATTTCTGGAAGTGACAATGATCGAAATGGAAGGGAAATTTTGCTCCTTATCCTTGTGTTTTCCGCTAAGCGTAAATTTAGCCAAAAAGATCAGATATACCATTTGAACCAAAAAGGCCAATATAAAAAAAAGGAGTCCTACGAACTCTTCGATGGTAAATTGAAATATCCAGAAATCTATTGTCATAAATTCAAACAAAAGTTCTCAAAAATACACAATGCGATCTTAAGTACCCTATTTTTCATCAACTTTTTTAACAGCTCTGCTAATATACCGAAAATGTTATTTTGCTATTATAACTATATTTGCGCCCTGAAATAGTATAAATGAAGTTTGAATTACAGCATTCATCCGTGTCTTCGAAGGCCAGAGCAGGCCAATTTTATACGTCGCACGGAATCGTTGAGACGCCTGTTTTTATGCCGGTTGGTACCGTAGGCTCCGTCAAGGGGATTCATTTTAAAGACCTTAAACAGGATATTAAAGCCCGGATAATTCTTGGAAATACCTACCATCTTTATCTCCGACCGGGGATTGATATCTTGGAAAAAGCCGGCGGATTGCATCGTTTTAATGGTTGGGATAAGCCCATTCTCACAGATAGTGGTGGATTTCAGGTCTTTTCTTTGGGTGAAATTCGCAAAATCACCGAAGAAGGAGCAAAATTTCAATCGCACATCGATGGTTCCCGGCATCTTTTTACGCCGGAAAGTGTGATGGATGTTCAGAGATCTATTGGTGCTGATATTATTATGGCGTTCGATGAGTGCACACCCGGTGATGCCGACTATGACTATGCGAAAAAATCGCTGGAATTGACGCAAAGATGGTTAGAGCGTTGTATGAATCGATTTGCGACCACTCAACCAAAATATGGCTATGAACAAACACTTTTTCCGATTGTTCAGGGCTGTGTTTATCCTGATTTGAGAATCAAGGCAGCCGAACAGGTGACCACCTTCAACGCGGATGGATATGCCATTGGCGGTCTTTCGGTAGGTGAGAAGGAGGAGGATATGTACGCGATGATTGAGGTAGTGAACGAAGTGTTGCCTTTGGATCGCCCCCGATATCTGATGGGAGTCGGAAATCCCGTTAACATTCTGGAGGGAATTGACAGGGGCATTGATATGTTCGATTGTGTTATGCCTACAAGAAACGGGCGGAATGGCATGTTGTTTACACGAAACGGAGTGATCAATATTCGAAATAGTAAGTGGGCGGATGATTTTTCACCGATCGATCCGGAAGGTGACTCATTTGTCGACCAACAGTACACCAAAGCCTACCTCCGACATCTTTTTCAGGCCAAAGAAATGCTTGGTCCGATGATCGGAAGTATTCATAATCTGGCTTTTTATATGTGGCTTGTCGATGAGGCGAGAAGACAGATTATTCAAGGTAGTTTTAAGCCGTGGAAAGAACGGATGGTTGTCCAGATGCGTAACCGACTCTGAGGACTGGCGGACGGGAAGACGAGTATTATAGCTCATGAGCGTTAAATTAGTATATTTGAACCGGATGATGAACAATTACATACAAACAATTGACCGTTACATAATAAAGAGATATCTGGGAACATTTTTTCTGGCTATAGCTTTGATTATTAGTATTTCAATCGTGTTTGATGTCTCTGAAAAAATTGACGACTTTATTACAAACAATGCGCCTTTAAAAGCCATTCTGATTGATTATTTCCTCCCTTTCATTCCCTATTTTACCAACCTCTTCAGTGCCCTGTTCAATTTTATCGCGGTGATTTTTTTCACTTCGAAGATGGCGTCCAATTCTGAAATCATTGCCATGCAGGCAAGTGGTATCAGTTATAATCGGCTGATGAGGCCTTACCTAGTTGCTTCCGCCATAATAGCAAGTATGTCGTGGGTGCTCGGAAATTTTATCATTCCGCCTGCAAATCAGTCGATGGTGAATTTTAAAAATTTGTATGTTAATAGCAATTATGTCAATATTGATAAGAACATACACCGACAGCTTGAGCCGGGCATGTTCGTTTATATGAAAAGCTATAACAACCTGTCGGATGTTGGCTACAAATTCACCATCGAGAAGTTTGAAGGTCGTCAGTTAAAATCAAAATTGATAGCCGATTACATAAAATGGGATCGAGAGAAAAAGAAGTGGGTCATTCACAATTATTATATCCGGGATAATACAGGAATTGTTGAGCGGATAACCTCCGGAGCCCAGATTGACACGACACTTAAGATGAGTCCAACCGAATTTGGTCAGCAAAACTCCAGGCAGGAAACCATGGATTATTGGCAAATTAACAAATATATTAAGGAATTAAAATTGCGGGGTGTTGACAATGTTTCCAGTTATGAAAAGGAAAATTATCAACGTACGGCTGGTCCGATAAGTACTTTCATTCTGACAATTATCGGGGTTTCCCTGGCTTCAAGAAAGACCCGAGGTGGACTTGGTATCCATCTGGGACTGGGCTTATTATTAGGTTTCTCATACATTATGTTTCAGCAGGTGAGTACCATTTTTGCCTTCAAAGCAGGGTTCAATATTTTATTGGCCGTATGGTTACCAAATATAATTTATGCGGTCATTGCCTTGGTCCTTTACAACAGAGCTTCAAAATAGAGACTGTTCCAGCGAATATTTTTGTATTTTCGTCGCGCAAATTATGATCCTAATTCGTCCATAAAATAGGACAAAATAGAAATAAAAGCTAAAAATTA
>JBBQJE010000095.1:0-11669 GCA_038325635.1 Bacteroidales bacterium | reverse complement strand
AGAAACCAAAATTGTAACTAAAATGAAGATAGCTATCACATCATCGGGCAACAGTCCCGAATCAAAAGTAGACAGCCGTTTTGGCCGTTGCACCTATTTCGTAATCTACGATACAGAAACCGGATCCACCGAATTTATCCCAAACACAAACAAAGAAAGCATAGAAGGCGCCGGACCTGCATCTGTTCAGTTAGTAGCATCTCGTGGGGTTAAAAAGGTTGTTTCCGGGGAGTTTGGGGCAAAGGTTAAATCAATTTTCGACAGCCTTAAAATTCAGTTGGTAGTGTTAAACGACACAGAAAAAACAATAAGTGAAATTATTGTCATGTTAAACCATAAAAATTAAATACCATGCCTCGAATGGACGGTACAGGCCCCAAGAAGGGAGGAAAACTCACCGGACGCGGTCTGGGACATTGTAGTAATTTAAACAAAGATGAAGCCCTTGAGAAACTAGGCAAAGGATTAGGTCTACGCCGAAAATCGGGTGGCGGTGAAGGACAAGGAAAACGCTTGAAAAGCGGATTGAAATAGGATATAATTTAAAAATAAGAGACATGAATAAATGTATTGCCATTCCGATGGAAAATGGAGTTTTATGTGCCCATTTTGGGCATTGCCAACAATTCGCAATTGTTGAAGTAGCCGATGGTGTAATCACCAATATAAAAGAAGTTACTCCTCCTGAACATGTGCCGGGTTTATATCCACGTTGGGTTGCCGAATTTGGAGTTACAGATGTGATTGGTGGGGGAATGGGACAGAAGGCGATTGATTTGTTTCACCAACAAAACATCAATGTTTTTGTGGGAGCACCCACAAAATCAGCAAAAGAACTTGTCAACGATTTTATTGCCGACAGACTTACTTTGACTGCAAACTACTGCAACCACGACGAGACTCACGATTGTAACCACTAATGGATAAAATTAAAGTCGGGATTATTATTTGCGACCGATATAGAACCTGTGCCGGTGGAAAATGTTTCAGGGCTTTCAAAAACCGTGAAGGAGCCATAACAAATTGAATACGTGGAATACAGCTTTTCTGAAAGAAGCCATCCTTTCAACGATTTCTGATGAGCAAACCCGTTTAAACTATGACTGATCATTCGAAAATAATAATAGCTGTGGCAAGCGGCAAAGGAGGGACAGGGAAAACACTTGTTTCAACCAATTTGTTTTGGGCTGCGCAAAATTCCGGAATTCCTGTAACTTTGGTTGACTGCGATGCCGAAGAACCGAATGTAGCTGAATTTGTATCGGGCGAAGTGATTTTCAGCACTCCTGTTACGCTAAATATTCCTGTAATTAACAATGAATTATGTGCTTTTTGTGGAAAATGCTTCGAATATTGTAATTACAACGCCATTGTATATCTTCCATCAAATCAATTCATTCAAGTAGTTGACGATTTATGCCACGATTGTGGTGCTTGTATAGTCGCCTGTAAATTCGGAGCAATCACCGAAAAAGAAAAACAACTCGGAGTAGTTAAGATGATGCGGTTAAACAGCATTGCTGATATTGTCGAAGCACGCGTTGAAGTAGGTGTGTATTCACCGGTACCTGTTATTAAAAAAGCAATCAAAGAGGCTGAGAACAAACATTTGGCGATCTTCGATTCTCCTCCCGGTATATCTTGTCCTTTTATTGCAACAGTCGATAAAGCTGATTTTGTTGTTCTTGTTACAGAACCGACACCTTTTGGATTAAACGACTTAAAACTCTCCGTTGAAACATTGGAACATCTCAACAAACAATTTGGTGTAATTATAAATCGCGCTGGATTGGGTAACAGGGATGTATATGATTGGCTACAACTAAAAAACATTCCGTTGCTTATGGAGATTCCTTTCGACAGGGAAATTGCTCGCATCTATTCTGAGGGGCATTTAATAGTTGAAAGATCACCTGCATATCAGGCACAATTTATCGGCTTATTAAAAACGATTGAGAAACTTTTAGTCCGATGAACGAAATTGTAATTCTTAGTGGAAAAGGAGGAACAGGCAAAACAAGCCTAAGCGCTGCATTCGCAACGATTCAGAATCATTGTATTGTTGCCGATTGTGATGTGGATGGTGCTGATCTTCACCTTATTCTACAACCTGTAAATGATCATATTGAGAAGTTTATTACCGGTCATAAAGCGATGATCGACTACACAACTTGCACCAATTGCGGATTGTGTATTGATTATTGCCGCTTCGATGCGATCTCTTTCCAGAAAGGGCAGGTTTCCATCTCTGAAACATCGTGTGACGGATGTAAATTATGTTCTCGGATTTGTCCTTCCAAATCTATCCAAATGATTCCAAGTGACAAAAGCCGTTGGTTTGCAGGGAATTATCGTAACGGGCGGATGATTCATGCACGGCTTGCTCCAGGCGAGGAAAACTCAGGAAAACTGGTTAATGTTGTACGAGAGCATGCGAGAAAAATGGCGAAGGAAACCGGATGGGAAACAATTATTATTGATGGACCACCAGGTACAGGTTGCGCTGTTATTTCATCAGTAACAGGAACAAATAAAGCCATTATTGTGACCGAACCTTCCAACTCGGGATTCCACGATATGAAACGAATATTGGAACTGACATCTAATTTCAAAGTCAAATCGTGTGTGGTGATTAATAAATTCGACCTTAATAAATCCATTTCCGACAAGATCGAAAACTGGTGCATCGAAAAAAATATTCCGGTGATAGGAAAAATACCATTTGATGTTCAAATCGTTGCCGCAATGATTAACTGCCAAAGTATCACCGAATGGAAGCCCGAATCAGAAGCAAGCAAGAAAATAATTTCAATTTATAAAACTATTTTTAATGTCTAATGCTTTAATTTTAATAATTAATATAAATGAGCGAAAAACGAATTATCGTGATTGGTGGTTCAGCAGCCGGTCCAAAAGCAGCATCGAAAGCACGCCGCATGGACGAAAATGCTGAAATAACTATTTTCCAGAAAGCGTCAGATCTTTCTATGGCTTCCTGTGGTTACCCGTATTATATTGGTGGCTTTTTTGATGACCGCAACCAACTTTTATGTTCACCTGCAGGAGTTGTTCGCGACTCTAAATTCTTTTGGAATGCAAAAAAAATCACCACTAGAGTAAGTACCGAAGTTACCTCCATCGACAGAAAGAACAAACGCATTGAATTTATTGACATCGTAAACGGCGAGAAAGGTAGTGCAGAATATGATAAGCTGGTGATTGCAACCGGAGCATCGCCACGGAAACCACCAATACAAGGCATTGATCTTGATGGAATTACGACTCTGCAGTCGTTGCTCGATGCTGATTACTTGCGTAAGATCCGGGATGATGGTATAATTAAAAAAGCTGTTGTAATCGGCGGAGGTTTAATAGGCATCGAAACCTGCGAGGCACTCCATCTTGCCGGTATAGAAATTACCATGATTGAGCTACTCCCACAGTTGCTCACCTTCCTTGATAAGAAAATGGCTAAGCTCGTTGAAAAATATGTAATGAGCAAAGCCAACGTCATATTAGAAAACGGGGTGGCCTCTTTTATTGGTGAAAATGGTAAACTTACAGCTGTAAAACTTCAGAATGGCACCGAAATCCCCTGTGAACTTGCAGTGGTGGCCATTGGCGTTACGCCTAACTCAAAACTGGCAAAGGAAGCTGGTTTATCGATAGGAAAAACCGGAGGCATAGTGGTTAATGATTTCATGCAAACAATAGATCCGGATATTTATGCGGTGGGCGACTGCATTGAAATTCCAAATCTGATAACAGGGAATCCTGTTCACGCTCCTTATGGCGATCTGGCCAACCTGGAGGGTCGAGTGGCTGGTGAAAATGTTATATCGGGCAATGTGGCTAGGTTCCCTGGAACTATCCAGACTGGTATTTGTAAAGTTTTCGATTACGGCGTGGGATCTACAGGGTTATCAAAGAAAAACTGTCTGAAATCAGGTTTTACTACTATCGAAACTGTTGTAAATGCCAGTCTCGACAAACCCGGTTTTATGCAGGGAAAGCTGCTGGTAACAAAGTTGATCGTTGATAAATCGAATGGTTTAATTTTAGGAGCACAAGTAATTGGACCCGGAGATGTAAGTAAACAAATAGCTATCTGGGCAATGGCCATCAAGGGCAAACTGACAGTCAGTGACATGGTTAATGTGGATCTTCCTTACGCTCCACCCTATTCGTTGGCCATCGACCACAGTATCGCGACTGCCCACATCATGCAAAATAAGTTAAACGGTTATTTCAAAGGAATATCGTCTGAACAACTCAGGGAAAAACTCAAATCCCAAGAATCACTTATGCTATTGGACGTCCGCAATCCTGAGGAATACGAACAAATGCGTCTAGGCATAGGCGAAAAACTTATTCCACTCGGACAACTTCGTAAACGCCTGGACGAAATGCCACAAGATAAAAATGAAGAGATAATTACCTGGTGCAAAATCTCACTTCGTGGATACGAAGCAGCCTTGATACTTCAGGCAAATGGATTTAAAAATGTGAAAGTGCTGGAAGGCGGAATTATGGCATGGCCATACAAACGCGAAAAGTAACTGAATGATTAGTAATGCTTGTATTTTAATTGCATAATTAAGCAAGAAATGCACAATATGACAACAGCCAAGGAAATACTGCTGAAAGGGCATGGGCTATGTTGTGGGAGACAAAATATGTCAATCATTTAGGATGAAATTTTGTTATAAATTAGGATGAAAATATTTATCATATGCGCTATGATAGTATCCTGTTATACTATAAACGCACAAAATAAATTAATAGGAACCATTAAGGGTCAGGACAATTTGCCATTAGCAGGTGCAACAATTACCCTACCCGAAATGAACAAAGGAACAATATCGGATCATAACGGCAATTACCAATTTGTGAACCTGCCTAACGGGAAAATTAAAGTACAGTTTTCTTTTATGGGATACGCATCACAAATTGAAACCGCAACATTGAATGGCAAAATCACTGAATTAAACATAGCGCTCAAGCAATCGGTTATCCAAACGGAAGAGATTGTGGTTACAGGCGGCTACAACACGACGCAACATGAAAACGCAGTAAAGATTGATGTTCTTAAATTAAGAACTTCTACAATAAAATCTACTCCGAATTTCATGGAAGTGCTTACAAAAATTCCCGGCGTTGATATGATTTCAAAGGGAAGTGGGGTATCAAAACCAGTGATTAGAGGACTTTCAATGAATGACATATTGGTTTTAGTCAGTGGTGTCCGCTTGGAAAACTATCAATATTCAAGCCATCACCCGCTTGGAATTGATGAGTTTGGAATTGACGATATTGAAGTTATCAAAGGCCCTGCCTCCTTGCTTTATGGTTCTGATGCCATAGGAGGTGTAATTAATTTCATTAAAGAAAAACCAGCACCAGAAGGGAGTATATTGGGCGATTACAATTTGCAATTATTTTCAAATACTTTGGGGATGACGAATAATTTAGGTCTCAAAGGAGCATCAAAAAATTTCTTTGGAGGAATCAGGATTGGACAAAAATCAAATGCCGATTTCTTGCAGGGGGGTGGCGAGTATGTCCCTAATTCCCGCTTTAATGAATATTCCGTTAAAACTAATATAGGATTTACAGGTAAAACAGGCACGTTTAAATTGTATTACGATTACAATCAACAAAAATTAGGGCTCGTTGAAGACGAAGCAATTGAAGCAATAACCAAGCGAGGCAGAAAATGTGAAATTCTATACCAACAATTCAATACGCACCTGTTGACTTTACAGAATAAACTTTATTTAGGCAACATGAAATTAGATGTAAACGCTGCTTATCAGAATACGATGCTTATTCATTTTGGATCGGTTGACGTTTATGAAATACAGATGAGATTAGCCACGCTAACTTATGAAACAAAGCTCTACCTGCCATCCGATGAAAACGCTGAATATATCGTCGGCTTCCAGGGAATGAACCAGGATAACACGAATGTGAATAACAGGGAAACTAGATTGCTGCCTGATGGGGCAATAAATAATTATTCGGCGTTTGTTCTATTACAAAGAACATTCTTTAAAAAGCTAAGAATACAAACTGGAATCCGGTACGACGATAAAACGATCAACTCAGAAGCAATTGGCACTCCGGATTTATTAGGTTATCGTGGTGCTCTTGATAAAAACTTTAGAAGCTTTAGTGGTTCACTAGGAACAACCTATCATGTTTCGGAACAGCTTCTGGTCAGAGCAAATGTTGCAGCAGCTTACCGAACGCCAAATTTAGCAGAACTTACCTCAAATGGACAACACGAAACCCGTTATGAAGTTGGTGACAATAATCTTATCCCGGAGAATTCATACGAGTTTGATGTAAGTACGCATTATCACAAGGATAATTTTACTTTTGATATAGCGGCGTTTTACAATTTAATCAACCATTATATTTTCATTACTCCAACAGGAGCTAAAACAACCACTGGAGTACCCATTTACAAGTATATGCAGCATGACTCCAATTTATATGGGGGTGAGGCTGGAGTACACTTCCACCCGAAATCAATGAGTTGGCTTCATCTTGAAACAACGTATTCATGCGTAGTAGGAAAACAGGATAATGGAGAATATCTGCCATTTGTTCCGGCCAACAAGCTGAATTTCGAAATCAGGGCTGAAAAAGAAAAACTGATATTTTTTAAAAAAGCATTTGTCGCGGCAAATTCGACTTTAGCATTTAAGCAAAACAATACAGCGCCCGATGAAACGACAACGGCTGGTTACACGCTTTTTGATTTATCAATTGGAGGTAGTGTAAAAATAAGTAACCAGCTTATTTCTATTGGATTCGGTGCAAACAATATTTTTGACAAAAAGTACATTGACCATTTATCTACTTTGAAGGAAGTAAATCGCTATAATCCAGGGCGCAATATCTATTTTACCCTGAAAGTGCCATTTGGAATAGAATAACCATTCGGGTAGTTGTAGCATTTACGGAGCTGTCCAATTTAAAATACGGTGAAGATGAAAATAGTGACACTTATTGAAAATCTTGTTTACAAAAAGGGTTTGTATGCAGAGCATGGTTTAGCTATCTATCTAGAGACTAAAAATAAAAAGATTCTTTTTGACACGGGGCAAAGTGGATTGTTTCTTGAAAACGCCAAAACACTCGGTATTTCTATTGAAGAAATTGATGCTGTTGTATTATCTCATGACCATTACGATCATACCGGAGGACTATATCCCTTTCTCGGGGAAAATAGCAAGGCGAAAATATACGCCAAAAGAGATATTTTCATCCCAAAATATAACAGCCAGAGTCATTTAAACGGAACCATACAGAATGATGCACTTCTAAGTGACAGGATAGTCTATGTTGATAGTGTCACCGAGATAGACACCGGGTTTTTTATTTTTCCCGAAATTTATATCCACCATCCTATAGATACCCATTTTAAAGGATTCTTTCAAAAACTGGAAGGTTCTATGATTCCGGATGAATTTAATGATGAACTTTTTGTTGTTATCAAACAAGAAACTCACATCAATATTATTACCGCTTGCTCACATCGGGGAATTACAAATATTTGCACCACTGCCACGAGGCATTTTAACATACCAGTAGGTTTAATATTAGGTGGTTTTCATTTAAAGAATTGTTCAATAGAACAGTATGCCCATGTAACCAATTACCTTCGGATAATGCAACCAAAATCTATCGGTCTTTGCCATTGTACGGGAATTGAAAAATATGCTGAGATGTATAATGAGTTCAGTTCCCTCTTATTTTATAACGATGTAGGAAATGTTGTTGCCTTATGAATAGCGAATTTTTTTTAATGACTACACTGATGACTACTCCCTTCGGCTGAATGAGCTTCGTGCTGGTGGCAACTTTCTCCGCTATCTGTAATGCCGCCTGAAATATACTGCTTCACTACTTCTAAAGCATCGCCTGAGCAGCCCCTTACCACTTCTATTCCTGCAGCGTTAAGGACGTTTATTGCTCCCATTCCTATTCCACCGGCCAGCATGACAGTTACCCCGTCGGAAGCCAAAACAGATGCAATATTTGATTTGCAACCACAACCTTGCACGGAAGGAATTATTTGCGTTCCCAAAATTTTTGAATCCGCTGAAATATCATAAATTCCATAAAAGTTGCAATGACCAAAGTGGTCATCAATCTTGTTATTACTTGTTACCGGTACCGCGATCTTCATTTTATTATTTTATTACTATTACAGATTAATTTCTACTAATTCGGTGTTTCCGAATGAGTTTCTAACTGGTCTTGGTATTTTTAATGAACTTGTTTTCCTGTTGAATGCAAATATAATGAACTTATGCTCATAATTAAAATTTATTTCAGTTTTATTATGAAATTATTTAAATTAATTCCTTTGTTATTCTGTGGAATCGAATAAACAAAAGATGATCTATGATATTTTATAGAACATTAATTCCATTTTTGTGTAATTTTAAGCTTGGAACGGATTAATTTCAATCAATTATATTGCCATGATCACATTGCTATTGGTGCTTTTTGTAGGTTCCCTGTTCGCTGGATTTTTAGGATCCCTAACCGGTTTAGGTGGTGGTGTCATCATTGTTCCTCTTTTAACCATAGGCTTTGG
This sequence comes from Bacteroidales bacterium, assembly GCA_038325635.1. Lineage (GTDB taxonomy): Bacteria > Bacteroidota > Bacteroidia > Bacteroidales > Prolixibacteraceae > CAINVV01. Next base: position 3,055 of record JBBQJE010000095.1, on the reverse strand, counting down.
TGTTGACATTCATTATGCAATCGGGACCTCTCTCATTTCCGTTATCGCAACCTCCTCAGGAGCAGCTTCAGCCTTCGTTAAAGAAGGTTTACTAAACATTCGTGTCGGAATGTTTCTGGAGATTGCAACCACACTTGGAGCCATTGTCGGCGCTGCCATCGCTTATTTTGCCCCCACCCATGTTATTGCGATTATTTTTGGTCTGGTGCTTATGTACTCAGCGGTTTCCTCGTTTAAAAAAAGGAATGAAAGTGTAGGCCATCCTGAGCAGAACACTATAAAGTATGGCAAATTTGCACAAATACTGAAAGCCAAAGGCACTTATGTGGATGCTACAGGACAGCAACTTGATTACCGATTACAGCATGTCGGAGGTGGCTTTTTTGTGATGTGGATTGCGGGTATTCTATCCGGATTATTGGGGATTGGTTCCGGAGCACTGAAAGTAATTGCCATGGATTCTGTGATGAAAATGCCTTTCAAAGTTTCAACGGCAACCAGTAATTTTATGATTGGTGTAACTGCTGCTGCGAGTGCCGGTGTTTATTTTTCAAGAGGATATATTGATCCTGTTTTATCGATGCCGGTGGTAATTGGTGTTTTAGGTGGCTCATTATTGGGTGCTCGGCTACTTCTTAAAGCCCAAACAAAATCAATTCGGATCATTTTTGCCATTGTAATTGCCTTTTTGGCTTTCGAAATGATTTACAATGGATTCGTAAAAAATATATGATCATGCAGAAAGTAAAAGCAACTTGGGGTGATGAACAAATGCGAAACTTATTGGGAACACTTTTGCGAATAGGCGTCCTGACCTCGGCAGCAGTTGTTATTTTAGGTGGAATACTTTTTTTTATCCAGCACCCGGGAGAAACAATTGATTTCAGGATATTTAAATCAGAACCTGCCAGATTGCGCAACGTGCATACGATTGTAATGGAAGCATTTCATCTCAAAAGCAGATCTGTCATTCAATTTGGCCTTTTATTGCTCATTGCAACACCTGTTGCAAGAGTGCTGTTTTCGCTCATTGGCTTTGTAATTGAGAAAGACAAAATATATATTTTTATCACTGCGGTCGTTCTTTTCATCCTTTGTGGTAGCTTGTTTAGCAGCTATCTGACTCTTTGAACTTTTCTTACCCTCGCTTGCTTATTTCAACTAAGCTCTCCGGATTGAGGATCCGGATATTTTTTTCATCCAATACGATTAAACCGTCTTTCTCAAAGCTTTTCAATAGTTTCACGGCACTCTCTGTCGATATTCCGGCAAAATCTGCTATATCTTTGCGGGAAAGCAATTGAAAAATCTCCGGATTTTCGAACTTGAGTCCGTCAAGGTACAAAAGGGTATCTGCCATACGCCCGTTCATCTGCTTGTATAGTAACTTACTCAGCGTTTCAAATAAGTTAGCGTTTTGTTCGCAATACCGTTTGATTACATTGAACCCAAATAATCCATTTTGCTTGATCACTTTGGCTATAGTCTCTTTTTCAATAAGATATACTTGACACTCAGTCAGCGCAATGGAGGAATAATTAAACGTATTTTTGGAGAAAACCGCAGAGAGACCGACAAATTCGCCAGGTTGAATAATCCTCAAATTGAAATTTTTCGATCCATCACCTTCAAGGTATTGCTTTGCCAATCCTTTGATAACGAATAGTACATACGAGGCATAAGCTCCCTGCTTGGTAAGGTTATCGCCTTTTCGGAATAGCACTTGTGTCTTACTGGCCCTGACTAAATCAGCCTCTTCCGGGGAAAGCATTTGAAAACACGGTGCCTGGATATCACAAATAAAGTCACTGTCTGTGTCGAGAATTGGTCGCATGCTGATTTAAACTGAATTGAAAGGGTAAAGTTAGTTTAATTCAATAAAAAACTTGTCCTAAATCAATCCGCAAGTTGTTGCGATAAAAGGAAAGATCCTCCAGAATGGCGAGATCCAACTTATCTTTGCAGCACAACAATTAATACGAATACAGACATGTTGTATACCAATTTAAAGCATCTCGAAAGTGCTGCAGAGCATGCAAAAGCAATTCGTGAAAATGAGAACGTCGTGGTAATATGTGGACGCATGGGTCCTATGTGTATTCCTGTGTACGGAATTGCTGAACAGTTGGAAGATGAATACTCGCAGGTAAAATTCCGTGATATGGAATTTGATAATCCCGAGTCACAAGTGATCCGCGACCTACCGGAAGTATCTGATTTTAGCCAAATACCTTTCACTGTTTATTACAGAAAAGGGCAAGTAGTAAAGGCCACTTCCGGCATACAAACGAAGGAACAGATAATGTACATATTAGATTCAGAATTAGTAACAACAGTAAATATTTAATCAGATGATAACAGGAATTGTAATTGCAGCAGTAGTTTTCGCCATAATCACTTATTTCTACCTGGCCATGAAGAAAATGAAGAATACACCAATGGCACCTGACAGCGATAAAATAAAAGTATTGACGGAGCAGAATTTCAATCAGCAGACTAAAAAAGGAGTAATTCTGGTTGATTACTGGGCATCGTGGTGCGCCCCGTGTAAAATGATGGTGCCGGTACTAAATGAATTATCGGAGGTTCTTCCGGCTAACAAATCCATCGGAAAGGTTGATGTAGAAAAGTTTCCGGCCCTTACCTCTAAATTCAAGATTAGGGGCATTCCAACCATGATTTTGTTTAAGGATGGGAAAGAGATGAATCGTTTTGTCGGAATGAAAACGAAGGATTTTTTATTAAAAGAGATGGCTAAAATTGGATAATTGCATCTCAAATTTTTGACAATTAAAAAGAATATGGAAAAGATATTAATTATAGGGGGAGTTGCTGCCGGAGCAACTGCGGCTGCCAAAGTGCGCCGAATTTCGCCAACAGCCGAAATCATGATGCTTGAAGCCGGACCGGACATTTCGTTCGCCAATTGCGGACTACCTTATTTTATTGGCGGAGATATAGAAAGTAGATCCAAACTTATTCTTCAAAGCCCCGAAAGCTTTAATGAACAATATGGTGTTGAAGTACATACGCATACCATTGTAACTTCCATCGA
>JBBQJE010000094.1:0-11751 GCA_038325635.1 Bacteroidales bacterium | reverse complement strand
AGGTTCATCTCGGCAAGGTTAGCACCTTTGCCACCCAACAAATTTTTCATCTCTGCACGACCTTCAGCTTGGCCGTTGCCGAATGTATAAACGTACTTCGTCATATTTATAATAATATTTGGTTTGAGAATTATTTCATTTCTAAAAATTGCATGCAAAGTTAAAATTTATAACGTAAGGATTTAATGATATTTACCCTAAATTTGCAAAAAAATAATTGAATGCGAATCGTTTTATTCGGTACCGGAAATTTAGCCACCCGACTGGGGATTGCCCTAAATACAACTGATGCTGAAATAGTTCAGGTTTTTGGCCGAACCGAAGCAAATACCGCACAACTGGCTGATATTCTGAATTGTCCATATACAATTTCCCTTGAAGAGATAAATTTAGATGCAGACATTTACATCCTGGCAATAACCGACGATTCAATAGCAGAAGTTGTCTCAAAATTGCTAATTCAGGATCAATTAGTCGTCCATACGGCAGGCAGCGTATCCATGAACGTCTTGTCTCCATCGGTTAAAAATCAGGGCGTTTTTTATCCTTTGCAGACCTTGTCGAAAAACAAAGAGGTCAATTTCAAAACGATTCCAATCTGCATTGAAGCAAACAATACAGCGAGTCTGGAAAAATTGGATGCATTAGCCTCATCCCTTTCGGATCAGGTTATCCGAGTTGATTCAGCACAGCGGAAACGACTTCATCTGGCAGCTGTTTTTGTGTGTAATTTTGTGAATCATTTTTATTCCATAGGTGAGAAATTGCTGAATGAACAGCAGCTGGATTTTGATTTACTAAAACCACTTATTCTGGAAACAGCCAACAAAGCCATGCTGTTTTCACCGCCAGATATTCAGACCGGACCGGCCATCCGCGGTAGCAAAACCATCATGGATTTGCATTTTAAGATGCTGGAAGGACATCCGGAATGGCAAAAGTTGTATAAAATGGTCAGTAATGATATTGTGGTGAACCGTAACCCGTCGACTAATCACTCGGGGATCTGAACACGTAATGATCATTAAATGAACACCTCCCCGAGCGGAGTCGAGGGGCGATCCCTTGAAACAAATGAAAAACAAAAAGAAACGATATAATATGGCATTTTTCAAAGAAGAGCTAAGCAAAATAAAAGGATTTTTGTTTGACGTCGATGGCGTTTTGTCGCACAATGTACAGAACCTTTCGCCCGAAGGAGATCCAATCCGCACCACCAATATGAAGGATGGTTATGCCATCATGTATGCCTTGCGATCGGGTTATCCGATCGGTATTATCACCGGGGGCATGACGAAGGAAACCAGGGCCCGTCTTGAACGGCTGGGGATTACACACATTTACATGGGAACGTTGGATAAAGTGCCGTGCATGCTGGACTTTCTCAGCAAAACCGGGCTATCGGCAGCTGAAATTCTCTATATGGGCGACGATATTCCTGATTACAACGTGATGACCAAAATTGGAATGCCGGTATGTCCAAACGATGCAGCCCCCGAAATCAAAGAGGTGTCGGTATACATTTCTCATCGCAACGGCGGCGAAGGTTGTGTGAGAGATGTCATCGAACAGGTGATGCGGTCGCAGGAAAAATGGGGCCATCCGGAGGATATTAACTGGAGCAGCTTCTGATACCAATTGTAGCTATTAGCTTTGTAAATCAATTTTGGATTTTCAATTTTCGATTTTGGAATTCTGGTCAACCGACCTTTAAACTAATAAAAAATGCAATAAGTGACGAACAAATCCGGTTTCCCGAAAATCTAAAATCCAAAATCCAAAATCTAAAATAATCATTGTGCGTAGAAAAAATAAGAGTTTGCCTTTATTGCAGAATGTCGAGATTATCGATGCAGGCGCCGAAGGAAAAGCCGTTGCAAGAGTCGATGGCGTTGTGGTCTTTACTACAAACGTGATTCCGGGCGACGTTGTAGATATTCAGGTTACGAAAAAGCGGGAGAAATACCTGGAAGGTCGCGTAGTGGCCATACAAAAACCATCGCCCGATCGTATTGAAGCTTTCTGCGAACATTTCGACCTCTGTGGTGGTTGCAAATGGCAATACCTTCCGTACGAAAAACAGCTCTTCTACAAACAAAAACAGGTGGTAGATCAGCTTACCAGGATTGGCAAGGTGACCATTCCGAAACTGCATGCAATCACAGGTTCTGCCAAAACAACCTTTTACCGCAATAAGCTCGAATATACTTTTTCGAACAGGCGTTGGCTCTCGGAGGAGGAAATAAAATCAGACAAAGAAATTCTCAATCAGGATGTTTTAGGTTTCCATATACCAGGGATGTTCGATAAGGTCATGGATATCCGCAAATGCTGGTTGCAACCCGAGCCTTCGAATGAAATTCGTAATGCAGTGAGGGATTATGCTTTGGAGCACCAATTGCCATTCTTCGATCTACGGAACAAAACCGGACTACTCCGTACGATCACCATCCGCTCCAACGAAAAGGGTGATGTGATGGTTATTTTGGTATTTTATGCAGATGATAAAATGGCAAGAGAAGGCCTTTTGAACTTTATCGGGGATCGCTTTCCTCAGATTACCTCCTTGTTGTACGTCATCAATGAAAAAGGGAATGACACCATCACCGATCAGGATGTCATTGTTTTCAAAGGAAACGATCATCTCGTGGAAGAAATGGAAGGATTGAAATTTATTATTGGTGCAAAATCTTTCTACCAAACAAATTCGACCCAAGCCTACGAATTATACAAAATTACCCGAGATATGGCCGGACTTACCGGCAACGAAACGGTCTATGATCTTTATACCGGAACGGGTACAATTGCCAATTTTGTGGCCAAAAGCGCTAAAAAAGTGGTTGGAATTGAGTATGTGCCTGAAGCTATTGAAGATGCCAAAATCAATTCTGTCAACAACCGACTCACGAACACCCTCTTTTTTGCCGGGGATATGAAAGACATCCTAACGGCAGATTTCATCGCTGAAAACGGCCGACCGGATGTCATCATCACCGATCCGCCCAGAGCAGGGATGGACGAGAAAGTGGTTCTGGTAATCCTTGCGGCAGCACCGGACAAAATCGTGTATGTTAGCTGTAATCCTGCCACTCAGGCAAGGGATTTATTATTAATGCAACAGCAATATACTGTCAAAGAGGTACATCCAGTCGATATGTTCCCACATACACATCATGTGGAGAATGTAGTACTGCTGGTCAAAAAGTAATTCGACACATTAAAACAACCCCTCAATCGACAAATATTTCTCCCCACTATCGTAAACGAAAGTCAGGATTATCGAGCCTTTCGGAATTTCTGGTAATTTTTTTGCTACAGCTGCCAAAGAAGCCCCGGATGAAATACCCACGAAGAGTCCTTCCTGAATGGCCGCCTTTTTAGTATACTCAAAGGCCTCATTTTTATCAACTTGGATCACACCATCCAACAAAGTTACATCCAAATTCTTTGGAATAAATCCGGCTCCGAGTCCCTGAATAGGGTGAGGTCCGGGAGCTCCGCCACTAATAACCGGCGAGGCTTGTGGCTCAACGGCAAATATTTTGATTTTTGGAAAATGCTTTTTCAGAACTTTGGCAACACCGGTGATATGACCGCCCGTTCCAACTCCTGTGATCAGATAATCGATCCCATCAGGAAAATCAGCTACAATTTCTGCAGCAGTAAATTTTTCATGTGCTGCAATGTTTGAAGGGTTATCAAATTGCATCGGAATCCAGGCATTTGGATTTTGAGCAGCAAGCTCCTGTGCTTTGGCAATAGCCCCTTTCATCCCAAATTCTCTGGGTGTCAGCACTAACTCAGCCCCGTAAGCGGTGAGAATACTGCGGCGTTCGACAGACATGGAATCCGGCATGGTTAAAATCAGTTTATATCCTTTAACAGCAGCGACCAAGGCTAATCCAATACCGGTATTTCCGGAAGTTGGTTCGATGATTACACTATCCTTTTTGAGAATACCGCTTTTCTCTGCATCCTCGACCATCGTCAAAGCGATACGATCTTTGATACTACCACCAGGGTTCGATTTCTCCAATTTTGCATAAACGGTATACCCTTCTGCAAAGAGTCGGTTAATGCGCACATGCGGCGTATTTCCTATTGTTTGTAAAATGCTGTCTGCTTTCATGTTCTCTATTTTTGGTAATTATTGAATCATCAAATATCAAGTAACTTTATATACTTTAAAATACCTTCTTAAGGGTATATTGTACTACCCTTACTACGTATAGTCCAGACAAATGTCACAGATCCTGTAAAAAATAATTACTGATTTTTCTGCCGTTTTCCCGTCTTCCAGTCCTGACGCCCAATAGCCCACCAGTCCATCCTCCAAGTTTCCCAGCCTACCACGAAGGTTTGCCCCTAAGAGATCACACCCGACCCAACCAACTCTTCGCCATCGTACCAGGCCGCAAACTGTCCGGAGGTGATTCCGCGCTGCTCTTCATCAAAAAGGATATATGCACCGTTTTCCTCCATCATCAAGGTAGCTTTTTCCAAGGGTTGGCGGTAACGAATCCTTACCAGGAAGTTGAACTCTTCACCAGGTTTCAAGGAACGGTCGGTGCGAATCCAGTGCAATTCCTCTTTGGAAATAAACAGACCCGGTCGGTAGAGCCCCGGATGCTCCTTTCCTTCGCCAACATAGACAATATTCCGTACCACATCGATAGCCAAAACAAACAATGGCTCAACAAATCCACCAATATTTAACCCCTTCCGCTGTCCGATAGTATAATAATGTGCACCATTGTGTTCTCCAATTACCTTTCCCTGCCAGGGCTTAAAAGGGAACGGTGCAGTGTATTTTGGTAAATTTTCTTTGCTTTTGTCTGCTAATTTCTTTTTGGATGAAAAATCTGCAGGGATAAGAATTACGTTACCCGTTTTAGGAGCCAACTGCTGCTGCAAAAATACCGGAAGATCAACTTTTCCAACGAAACAAATACCCTGAGAGTCTTTCCTTTCTGCCGTTATTAACCCCTGTTCGCGCGCTATTTCCCTAACTGCAGGCTTTAATAAATGACCTATCGGGAAAAGTGATTTCGATAATTGGTACTGATTTAGCTGACAGAGAAAATAGCTTTGATCTTTATTCGGATCAACGCCTTCCAGCAATCGATAGATCGTTTCGCCGGCAACTTCGATTACTTCTCTCCGGCAATAGTGACCCGTTGCTACATAATCAGCCCCCAGATCCAAGGCTTTCTGCAAGAAAATATCAAATTTTATTTCCCGGTTGCACAAGACATCCGGATTTGGGGTTCTCCCTTTTTCGTATTCGGAAAACATATAATCCACCACTCTGGTCCGGTAGAAATCGGATAAATCCACAATATGAAATGGTATGCCAAGCTTTTTGGCAGTCATTTCAGCAAAAATCACATCGTCTTCCCAGGTACAACCCGCTGTTAATGAACCGGTCGACTCCTTCCAATTAATCATGAATAATGCAAAGACATCATACCCTTGCTCCTTCAGCAGGTAGGCTGCAACACTTGAATCGACGCCGCCCGACAGTCCTATACAAACTTTCTCGCTCATGACTAATTTTTGAACTACAAAAATAGTGCTTTTCGCACGAATTCCACAAAAACAGACCAAAAGTGGTATCTTTGTTTGATGGTATCGGTACAAGAAATTCTGGAACAAAACCTGTTCACGCGTGAAAATTTGGTTGCACTTCTCCAAACAGAAGGGGCAGAGGGATTGTTTTTGCTGCAAAAAGCCGGTGAGGTAAAATTAAAGACCGTTGGCAATAAGGTGTTTTTTCGCGGACTGATAGAGCTTTCCAACGTATGTGAAAAAGATTGTCTGTATTGCGGAATTCGTAAGTCAAATAATGTTGTAGAACGCTATAATCTCACTGATAATGAGGTGCTCGAGGCAGCTCGTTTTGCCTTTCGTGAAAATTATGGATCAATAGTCGTGCAATCAGGCGAAGTCACCAACGAACCATTTATAGCCAGAATCGAAAGGCTAATCCATGAAATAAAAGTACTGAGCGATAACAAACTAGGCATCACCCTATCCCTGGGTGAGCAAACGGAAACCGTTTATCGTCGCTGGTTTGTTGCAGGAGCTCATCGCTATTTGTTGCGAATCGAAAGTAGCAATCCGGATCTTTATCGAAAATTACATCCTTCCGACGGGCATCACCTTTATGAAAAACGATTGGAATCCCTTCATTCACTGAAACGGATAGGCTACCAAACTGGTACTGGTGTCATGATTGGAACGCCTTGGCAAACAACAGAAGACTTGGCTAATGATCTCTTGTTTTTAAAGGAATTCGATATTGACATGGTTGGCATGGGGCCATTTATTGAGCATGACGATACACCTCTCAATATGAATATTTCCGGGTTAACCCTTGCTGATCGATTCAATTTATCGCTTAAAATGGTCGCCATTTTGCGATTGATGATGCCTGATATCAATATCGCGGCAACAACTGCTTTACAAGCTATTGATCCGCTCGGACGAGAGAAAGCCGTGAGTGCAGGAGCAAATATCATCATGCCCAATATCACGCCAGGTAAATACCGCAACAACTACCTCTTATACAATAACAAACCATGCACCAACGAAGAGCCGGAGCAATGTGCAAGTTGCCTGGATGCCAGGCTGGCATTAGCAGAAGGCGAGGTTGGATGGGGGGAATGGGGTGATTCTCAACATTACAGAAGAAAAAATAAGGTTTAAAAAATCCCTATTTTTTCTTCTGTAATGTTGAGACAAACGAATCCGGATAATTACACTTGTACACAATCTTCCCTCCCTTTTCGTGAATCCAGGTATCGAATGAACGTTTTCCCTCTTTCAGAACGATGACCCTGCCTCCATCAATGAGCTCGCCATAGGCATTTTCACCTCCCGAGCAGCGACCAAATGCAAGCGCAATATTGTGAGAAATTCCAATATAATCATTGACGTGATCGTGGCCAACGAAAGTACCCATCACATCATTCGACTCCACCATGGCGGCAAACATCCCGGAATTAACATCCGGACAACTTACCCGTTCGTTCTTTACCCCAATTGGAGGAATGGATTTGTTATCCCATGCTTCATTGTATTCAGTAAAAGGAATATGGAAAAAGGCGATGGCTGGCAGGGGTTTTCCGTTGTTGTTTTGAGTAAAATTTTTGCTCGTTTTTTGGTACCATGCAATTTGATCGACACCAAACCAATCATATCCATCGACTCGATCCTTAATCTTACTGCTTGAATTAGAATCTAATCCATAGATCAATGCCTTAATTGAATTGTCTTTCCCTACTATTGGAAGAACAAAATTTGTTGCTCCTCTAATGCCGTCTACTGAGGTTGTCAAGCAATTCGGAAATTTCTTCAAAATTTCAACAATTTGTTTTCGGGAAGTACCAAACTCCTCATCATGGTTGCCAAGAACCACTGCCCACACTATTTTACGATCCGCGAAAATTTTTTCAAAACGTTGATAAATCTCTGTTGGTCCTTCTTTAATGATGATGTCGCCGGTAAACATAACCAGATCAGGATGTTCAGAGTCAACTATGGTCGACACCAAATCAAATACAGGATCATTATGTCCGTGTTTATAATCTATATGCAAATCCGTAAACTGGATGATTTTAAATTCACCAGCATCACTAAAATGCAATTTTTGAGCCGATACCATAGTTGCTACTACGAGCAGGATAAGAAGAAAATTAAATTTGAGATGTTTCATGGTAAATGTTGAGAGTTATGAGAGTTGAGAATTATCCCGATTTTATGTTGAATAGCGCTAAATACTTTAGTTCACTTTAGTCACTTTAGTTCACTTCCAAACCGATAAACTTCCCAATGAAAAAGCTTAATCGACCTTTGCAGAACTGCACCATCCCAATCAGCGCGATCAGAATAAAGCATCATGGGCAAAAGTGATTCACCTTTGCGGTAGGGCGGTTGGAAATATTCAACAGGCAAAGAATGGAAACCTGCGTTATGGTAGAAAGTCACTCGATTTGTACTTGCTTCATCGTAGGGTATTTCCACTTCGAGCAATATAGGATAGCTAAAATTCTGAAGTATTCTTAACACCTCAGCTCCTACCCCGTTTCTTCGCTGATCCGCAAAAATGGCCAAATGTTCGACGTATAAAAATTCTTTAAATTGCCAGTAGACGACTAATCCCGCCAAAATATTTTCCGCCATGACTGATGAAAAAAACATTCGCGGCTCAACCAGTAAACCGTCCAGTTCCTTCAAGTCCCTACGCTCCTCCGAAGGGAAGGATTCGTGATACAGAGAAAACAGCCCATCAAAATGTGGGTGCATGGCTGACTGAATTCGCTCCAAAACAACATTCATGGCAAAACAATCTATGGACGATACGTTTTGCTCATTGAAGTTGGAGTAACCAAAATGAAATCCCCCAAACCTTCATTTTCTTTTGCGAGATCATCCACCTTGTCCTGTTCTGTTGATCCAATTGTGATCACTTTGAGGTCAGGACGTGCTTGTTTAAGATACCACTCCATAGCAGTATGATTATCACTATGATACGATCCGTTGAAATGAATGAATGTTTGTCCGGCAGCGAGATTTTGTAAGATAAAATACGCCATAGTGGCATCTTTGATCGCCTGTGATTTAGGAAGATTTTCTCCGCCGTGTCCTTTCGCTGCTTCAAAAATTTCCTTGTAACATTTTAACGTTTTATCATAGGCAATTGGAAGCGGTGCTATCCATCTTTTTGCTTCGGGTTCAATGCTGTCAAGTTTCTCCAACCCTTTAGTATATACCATATTGGCATATCTCCTGGGTACATTCGTTGCAACAAATTTCAACTTATTTTTTTTTGCAAAATCAAGAAGTGGTTTATAATCGCTCGGAAAGTTCGTCCAAAGTTTACATTCGTCTTTGAAAGTCTTCTCCGTCAGCGAGCCATTAAGGTATTCATTGACAACTACCTGATCATCTGCCTCAAACATTTCAGCTCCCATAACAAGATTTTCTCTTTTGGATTCGTACAGATCCTTGGTTAGCTCTTGTTCCAACCAATGGTCAATGGGATTGTCGTGCTGCTCGCCAAAAAGTACAACATCTGCACCTTTTGCGAGTTCAAGCAGCTTGGCATAGTGGCATTCTTTGCCTTTTGCATCAAAAATCATATAGGCATTCTTATCACTTTTGAAAGCCAGAAATACCATGGCGAGAGCCAGAATAAATACTGTTTTATGCATCTTAGTAATGTGTTAATTGATTCCCAAATATATAAATAATCGGCAGATACGGGTTGGGTACCATTGTACCTTATATTAGCGGATGATCCCAAACAGGTATTCAACGCAATCATCATTTGCATCCCGATCAACACGCACGACACGTGCATAATCATCCGGTGCATCTCCTATTTAGTCACGAATCAATCGCTTTTTTTATCTATTTTTGAATGAATTTTATCCTTTCAATTATGAAATCTCTGTCATTGTTACGCATTATCAGCACTTTCAGTATCCTGTTAAGTATGTCAACTACCCTATTGGCACAGGATATTGCCTATAATTTATGGACTCCTACCGGGGAACTTAAAGGTTCGCTTTTGATGCCTGAAACAAAAAACTCGGTTCCTGTTGTTTTACTGATTGCCGGATCCGGACCGACAGACAGGGATGGCAACCAGCCGAATATGAAGAACAATTCCTTGAAAATGATAGCTGTAGGACTTCAAACTAATGGTATAGCAACAGTCCGTTTTGATAAAAGGGCTATCGCAGAAAGCAAAGCTGCCTTTACATCTGAAGCCAATCTTCGTTTTGGAAACTATATTGATGATACAAAAGCATGGATTGAGAAGATCTCCAAGGATAAACGATTTTCGAAAATAATTATTGCCGGACATAGCGAAGGGTCACTTATTGGAATGTCCGCTGCCGTCAACAATAAAATGGTTAAGGGTTTCATTTCTATTGCCGGGGCAGGCAGACCGGCAGACGAGATCTTGAAAGAACAACTTCAGGCTCAGCCGATGGACGTCAGATTGAGCATATATAAGATGATAGATAGGTTAAAAAAAGGAGATACAATTGCCAATGTACCAGCACAATACAATGCCCTTTTCCGTCAGAGCGTACAGCCCTACATGATATCCTGGTTTAAATACAACCCTCAGACTGAAATTGCTAAACTCAGGATCCCGGTTCTTCTTTTGCAAGGAACCATGGATATCCAAGTAAAAACAACAGATTTTGATTTGTTGGTAAAAGCCAATCCCTCGGCTCAGAAAATCCTGATACCGGATATGAATCATGTTTTAAAATCCATCAATACAATGGATAAATCAGCACAAATGTCAACCTACACAAATCCCGACCTGCCCCTTCATCCAAAGCTGATTGAATCGCTCGTCCAATATGTGAATAAAATTAAATAATCATGAAAATCTATAGCAGATTGTAATGAAGACAAGAACTATTTATACCTTCGTTGTGAGATAGTCATTGATTTTACGATCCTTTTTCTCATTGTTTTTCTTAAATTTCTATCAAATATGATTTCATTTTTCCGTAGATTTTTTAAAAGAAGAACTGTTGAAAACCAACTTCTTTTGTCCTTTTTGCCGATAGTTGTCATTATGGTACTTGTTGACAATACTCTTGACCAATCAACATGGTTTTCCAGTCAAGGCTGGCTACTCCTTTCACTTTTAAAATTTATTATTAGTATTCCTGCTGTCTTAATAACAATTTACTTGTTATCTAAAATATTAGATCACAAACTATCTGAGGCAAGAATAGCCCTTCAAACGAGTGAAGAGAGATTTCGGTCTATTTTCGAGAATAACTCTTCAGCGGTTGTAATTATTGAGCGTGATTCAACCATCTCTATGGTAAATAATGCCTTTTGTCAAATGAGCGGTTACACACCAAAAGAAGTAGAAGGCAAAAGCTGGCACAGTATTATTCCCGACTCAGAACAGGAACGATTAACTAACTATAACAAACTCAGATTTGAGCAATCCTCTGATGTTCCAAGCATTTACGAATTCAATTTCCTCAAGAAAAATGGAGAAATTCGCATTGGCTTAATGTCTGCTTTTTATGACCTGATTATAAATCAAATCGTTACCTCAATTACAGATATCACCGAACGAAAAAACACTGAAAATGAGTTAATAAAAAATGAATCTGAACTAAAGGCTCTTAATACAACCAAAGACAAACTTTTTTCAATCATCGCACACGACCTGAGAGGGCCTGTAGGAACGTCGTCTGATTTAATTGAAGTTTTGATAGAAAACTATGAAAATTTCAGCAATGAAGAACAGCTCAAAATGCTCGAGATTTTGGGCAATTCAGCGAAATCCACCTATAATTTATTGGAGACACTATTGAACTGGTCTGTTGTTCAAACCGGCAATTTGGTCTTCAAACCCGAACTATTCAATTTGACAAAGTTTATAGAAACGGTTGTTGAAAACATGATTCCTACTGCATTTTCTAAAAATATTTCACTTTCATTTAAAAGTACGGACGAAATATTTAGTTACGCAGATCAAAATATGATCCATACTGTCTTGCGTAATTTAATTGGGAATGCGATCAAATATACTTTCAAGGGAGGAAACGTTGACGTAACCTTAAGCAGCCAAGGCGGTAAAACGGAGATCTCGGTTTCAGATGATGGAATGGGCATGGATGATGAAATTACTAAAAAACTCTTTGTTCTAAATGGTCAAAATTCAAGGTATGGAACGGAAAATGAAAAAGGTACCGGACT
>JBBQJE010000093.1:0-11835 GCA_038325635.1 Bacteroidales bacterium | reverse complement strand
AAGGTAAATGTGGAAGATTATGAAAATAGAATTAAAGATAATGCTGAAAAAATTGAACTTCAAAGATTAAGCAATTCCAAAAAAACCAAATGATATTTCCCGGAATTGAATAATTAATCGACCAGGTCTATCAATTCAGTCGGTTGTAATGGAAATCCTATTTATTATTACACTTACGTTTCTTGGCATATTAAATTCATAAATAGTTACACATATTGGCAGATTAATTTATTTATTAATTACACTTATTGGTAGATAAATGTTGTATTTGTAATACTTTTAAGGGATAAAAAAATGAAACGTATACTTTATTACAGCTTAATCGCCTGGAAACTTAGTAAAAGACGGAAAACATTGTTATTGTAAGGGGCACGTCAGGTAGGAAAAACCTATTTGGTAAATCAATTCGGTGAAAGCGAATACAAAGATTTTATTTATCTCAACTTTGAGCAACAGCCCACTTTAAATACTCTTTTTGGTGAAGATTTGTCACCTCAAAAAATCATCAATAATATTGGTCTTTATCTCGGTCGAAAAATTGTACCTGAAAATACACTATTGTTCTTTGACGAAGTGCAGGCCGTTCCAAAAGTATTGACAAGTCTGAAGTATTTTTATGAACAGTCGCCTGAATACCATGTTATTGAAGCAGGATCACTTCTGGGTGTAAGTGTCAGCAAAGAAAACAGTTTCCCGGTTGGCAAAGTCAATTTTATGACGCTTTTCCCGATGTCATTTATTGAATATCTCACTGCTTTTGGCGAAGAACTTCTTGTTGAAAAGTTGGTAAACCTTCAGCAATTAGAAGCTTTTCCGGAAATAATCCACAACAAATTTCTCACACATCTTAAAACGTATCTATTCTTAGGTGGAATGCCCGAAGTTTTACAGGATTACAAGTTAAAAGATGATATTGCATCGGTTCGCGAAATACAGAACGAAATACTTGAAGCCTACAAAAGAGATTTTTCAAAATACACCAGCAAGTCTCAAGCTATTAAAACATCTGAAGTCTGGAGTTCAATTCCCTGGCAATTAGCCAAAGAAAAGAAGAAATTCAAATATGCCGAAATTAGTAATTATTCCCGATCTAGCACCTACGAACAATCTATTGAATGGTTAAACAGAGCGGAGTTGATTAACATAGCCAATAATATCAGCGTACCGAAACTACCACTTTCGGGTTATACCGATCATTTGAAATTTAAAATCTATTTACTCGATACCGGTTTACTCGGAGCAATGCTAAAATTATCCTCTGCAATAATTGTTGAGCCTACTGAACTGTTTTCAGAATACAATGGCGCTTTTACTGAAAATTTTGTTGCATCAGAACTTGTTGCCGTAGGAGCCGACCAGTTATTTTACTGGGCATCAAATAACGAAACTGAAGTTGATTTTATCATTGAAAAAGAGAACGAAATTTACCCGTTGGAAGTTAAAAGCGGGTTAAACCGAAACCTTAAAAGTTTACGAAGCTATGCCGACAAATACCATCCGAAATTGATGTACCGTTTATCACCAAGGAATTTCATTCAATCCGATGATTTTATTAACCAGCCTCTTTACGCGATTAGTTTTCTGTTTAAATAAATTTCGTTTATGCCAAATTCCCCGCTAGTGCTGATTTGCAATCAGCGCTTTTTAGCACTGGATTTATAATCCAATACTAAAACATAGAATAAAAAAATCCCTATTTTTATGGGAATCAATAATAAAATATCTACAGAATACTCTTAGTATCTTACTGGAACAATAGAGGAGATGCGATTAAAGAAATACCAGAAAGCAGGCGGGACTGGATGTTGAATTTATTTTGGTATGCAGGGAAAAACAACAAAAAAATCAAGTATTTCAAAGTTTTGCAGGATGGTAACGATGCTCAGGAAATTCACACAACCGCTTTTCTGGACGAAAAAATGAATTATACGCAATAATCCGGTAAGAGCAGAGCTGGTTGGACGGCCAGAAGATTATCTTTATAGCTCGGCCAGGGATTATGTCGGAGAAAAGAGGTTGGTTGAAATAATAATGGTGTAAAGCAGATCACAGATCCGCAACCAAGAGGTGCTAATTACAAATCAGTACCAGCGGTTGCGAATTTTTGGCCATATTCCAAGGATCGGGGGAATATTATTTGTCATGCCAATTTTTCTAAAATGCAGTCTTGGCCTTTTCCCAATCTTTTGGCGGAACTCCATGAGTTACTTTCAACTGCTTGTATCTCTTGCGCAATTCATTCATTTTTGAATTGTATTTTGCATCGGTGGACAGATTCTCTGTTTCGTGTGGATCATGCCTAGTGTCAAATAACTCTTCGAAATTGTGCTCAACCCAATTGATGTATTTAAAATCTTTTGTTACGACTGCTTCTACTCTTGGGATTCTTTCACCACCCAGAAAATAATGCTGATAAAAGTATTCTTTTCTTTCTGGTATTTTGTTTTCTATGACGTCAAACAGATTGACCCCCTGCATCTCCTTGGGAACCGGAACTCCTGCCATTGAAAGAATTGTCGGGGCAATATCAATATTCAGAGCCATTTGAGGCGCTCTGTACTGTTTGATTTTATCTGGCAAATTTGGAGCATAAATGAAGAGGGGTACTCGAATGGATTCTTCATAAGCGTACCATTTTCCTTCCATTCCATGCTCTCCCAAAAACATACCATTATCGCCCATCAGGATGATGATGGTATTATCAGCAATACCCAGATTTTTCAATTTGTTCATCATATTGCCGATCACATCATCCACACCGGTAATCAGGCGATAGTAGTTCTTCACATTTTCCTGATACAATTCCGGAGTTTCAAATAGACCTTTCCATCTTGCACGGCCAAAGTTTGCGTCAGTCCGGAGCAAATCAGGTAACTTTTCCCAATAAACCGGATCAGCTGTTACAGGCAATGGAATGCTTACCTCATTATAATAATCCTTGTATTTGTCCTGAATGACATACGTTGGAGGATCGCCATCCTGTTCATGGGGCGCCTTAAAACTAACCGAAAGGCAAAAGGGTCCGTTTTCCCCAAATTGTTCTAAAAAAGTCTGAATGGAAGAACCAATCGTATCCGTATCATGGATCATCCGGCCATTTGCACCTGAAGTTATATAATCAGGTTGCGCTTTCCCACCATTTTCAGTATCGAACACAAAATCGAAAATTGAAAATGGCGGGTGATGCCCAACGCCATACTTACCAATAAACCCAAGGTTATATCCGGCATCTTTGAGCAAAGCAGGATATGTTTTTGCGCTTTCAGCAGGCAATAAATCCGTGTCAAAGTCATGAATTTGATGACGTGATTCGTATTGACCGGTTAATATGCTTGCCCGACTCACACAACAGATAGCAGTAGTGACAAAGGCATTCTGAAACAGAATTCCTGCCGTGGCCAGCCTGTCCATGTTTGGTGTTTTGATAATAGTATTACCCATGACGCCCAATGCATCCCAACGCTGGTCGTCAGTCAGAAGAAAGATGATATTAGGCTTTATATTTGGACTTGCTGTTTTTTTTGCTAAAAGACCTATTGGTATTAAAAAACAACCGATTAAAAGACTTGTTATTTTTTGCATATCTGGTTTTTAAGAAATTAATAGCTTAATTGATTTCAAAATACATCTTGAAATTTTAACTGTTTAATTGTCAATTATTTCAATTTGAGAACTTCACTTCCGGCCAATAAAGAGCACCGTTTAAATAATCTTGCCAACTGTAGTTGTCTGCAGGCTTTGGTTCTGCACCAATATTCTTTACCCAGCCCACTTTAACGTTTACCTGCTTCACCAGATCGCACGTATCCGCTGTGTCTGCTCCGCTCAAAAAATGAACATGTGAAGCTTTATCCCCTTGCAACACAAATGAAGTAGAAGGAGTCTGTCCGAATTTCTGATAATTGTAAGGAGAATCAGGATTATCCAGATAGGCAACCGGATTGGTATACAAATGCCAAGGAGTTATTTGGTCTTTTCTTCCAGTCATCATGCATGTGTGAAAAAAAACTGTCAATATCCTCAGAGGAATCTGTTCAGGAAGATCGGTATTTACATATAAGGTAAATACAAGTAAAAACAATATCTTATTAGTTAAACCATATTTATATTTTTTTTGCGGAGATAAAAAGTTAATTGTATGGAGAATTTCACTTTCTAATTTATTGAATCACAATTGCGAAAAAGCGATTAAATGATAGACCCCTTCTTTGACTCTGAATGTGATATGAGACTTGTTGGAGTCCGATTCCTCAAAAGAGTCATTCGGTAAATATTTCCCATTTTCCCAAATCTTCTGTCCTTCATAAAGAATGGTAGTGACATTTTTACGGGGAATACCAACAATAGCAGACGTACTGGAAGGTACTTTAATATTCAATTCAAATTTTTCAGGCTCATTATTAAATGCGACAGCAATATCCCCTTTCAAGCTGGGAACTATTGTTTTAGCAAATTTAAGTCCAGCCGGTTGCGGAAGCACCTGAAATACTTTGAATCCCGCCGCAACAGGCGCCACTCCGCAAACATATTGCGACAGGATAGTAAGACCACCACCACTCCAGGCATGATTGGTAGTACCACCTCCGTAGCCATTGGATCCAATCCCCCATCCTTCATAAAGCGTCGTCCGGTCCGGATCGTTGACCATTTCGGCGAAGCGACGTTTCAAACGTTCAATGCCATATTGTTCCTGCCCCATAATAAAAAGCGCTTCGATGACGTATTTTTCCATATATGGACTGGCATATTCCTGTGTTTTTAAAACTTCAAAAATTGCCGAATACATTTCATGTTCAGCAAGGCCGGAAACAACAGCCAAAGCATGTACCCTGTCATCCGTTTCACCTTTGTAAGCCGGGTGTCTGTATGTCTTTCCGTTCCAGAAATTTTTATTAAAAGCCTTTTTAAATGCATCCATCATTTCAGCATAGATATTGACATCCTCTTGCAACGCTAAAACCTGAGCCATGTTTTTAACTCCTTTTAAAGCCATATAATAGAATGCATTATACAAGATTTCTTTATCGATATTTGTTCCCCAGTCTCCCCAAGGCCAATCCCCTGTGCGGTAATTCAAAGTCCCGTCCGCATTGAGTTTCCAAACATTCAAGTACTTTTTAACTCCGCCATACAAATCTTGTATGGTTTGTTTGTCACCTGTATTCAGGTAATAATTCCAAAAACCATAGTACCCTATCGATGCTAGCATTTGTCCGGGAAGTTCCCTGTTGAAGTTCGAGGATGGAATCGGAGAAAACAAAGTCCCGTCAGGTCGTTGCCAACCAATAAGTTCGTACATCCCCTTTTTCATGAGCAAATGACTTTTGGGGCATAAGGCATAAAATGCTTCGCCTGATTCATTCACTTCATCACCCCACCATTGTGCACGCTCCCGATCCGGGCAATCCATATAGGTATCGCGCATGGTCACCAATAAAGTACGACGAGATTTTTCCCATAGTTTGTTCAGAAAAGGATCATTGCATTCAAACGATCCGGCAAATTCAGTATCATAAGATGTTTCCCTGTATTTTACCGCTACGACTTCTACATTTTTTGGAATTAAATAAATGACTTGATGCCCGTTCATCCACCCATAACTTTCGTATTCCTGTAATCCGTCTTTTGTGATGTATTCTGCCCGGATATTATATGGTCCTCCTCCCTGGTAGTGATCTGTATAAATAACTATTTTTTCACCTGCCGCCGACTTTACCTTTAAATACGGAGTAATTTGCGCATTGTATGGAAGAGAACAAATCAGAGTGTCTGAATTGAGTCCTGTCTTCTTCTCCATTTTCAAATAGTCCGTTATTCCATAATTTTTCCATTGAGGAATTATTCGTGGCAGAAGCTTATTCCAGGGAGCAATACCTTCCTCCCCCAAAACAGCCGATTTTTTCCACCCTTTAGGTTGAAAAGAAGGCATCTGCCAATCTTTCATCGCATACCGGGCATCGTAACGGATACTTGATTCGGACAAGCGATAATTTGGCAGTGGATTACCGGCTGTTTCATAGGCAAGATCAATACAGGATAACCATTGATTATTACTGATTAGATTGAAGCCATTATCTGCATTGCACTCCAGATAAAATCCGGCTTTTCCGCTAGGATTGTGCGAAAACCCTGCCTTCCCAAAATGCCACACCAAAACAGCAATTGTATTTTCGCCCTGTTGAAGAAAAGGTTTGAGATCGATTTCGTCATAATAGGTGTCATTCGGGTTCGGCCCTTTTTTTACGCCTCCTTCAAAAACAACCATTTCACCATTTATCCATAACCAATACTTGGAATCAACAGCAATTTTTGTTTTTGCATTAGATGGTAAATCTTTTATAGTGAAGTTGTGGCGAAAACACATCCAGAGATTCGTTGTGTTCTGACATTCGGCAGCCGTTATCCATTGTGCCTTCTGCTCTCCAGCACTCAATTGAAAAATGAAGGAATACAGCAAAAGGCTCAAAACCATTATCTTTTTCATTGTTATTTTTCCATTTGATTTTATTCAATTACTTCCTTGTGACGTAAACATAGTAAGCGCCAGAAATGGCCTCTCCCTTTGGATCTACAAACCAAGTGTGCAATTCGACCTTTCCCCTATCCAGGTTTGCCGTAAAAACGACCTTTTGATCATCGTCCTTTATTTCACTTTGCCGGCTCACATCACCACCTTCGCTGCTAATAAATATTCTTGCTGCTGCGATTGGCAATGCTACTTCTCCATTTCCGGATTTATTTAGTGGCATATCATATTCTTTTGGCCAACGTCGAAGTTCAAATTCATAAGTGCCTTTTTCAGCAACATCAAGTAACCAATAGCTATTTTTTCGTGGCCCCTGTTTCACTTGTTTTTGTTGATCAACAAATACATCAAGCCAATCGCATGAGGAAAGCATTGTAGGGTTCTCCTTGTCGCTTCCAATGATAATCCGTTCTGGCTTATTGGCAATTTCTTCTACTCCAGCCCACCACATGTCGCGCTTTTCCTTTAAGTAGTTTAACACTTCGGTGTATTCTGAAATTACATTATGCTGCTGGCTGGGATCGGTAGCCAAATCGTACAATTCGGAATCTTCCAGTAAGCGCCAGTTTTTCCACAGTACTGCCGAACCGTTCGCTTTCATGATTGTATTGGTGTATGGGGAGGGATAGTCAAAATAAAAGGGCATCCGGCTGTAGTTGATAAACAGCATGCGATCTTCAGGTACTGATTTTTCTCCGGCAAACACATCAGCTAAACTTTGCCCTGTAAAACCTGCATTTTCATATTTAATTTCGCAAAGATCCAAAAGTGTTGGTAATATATCCTGAACCTCTGTCAAACCGTCAATATCCCGCGGTTGGTCAAAGCCCTTGCCTTTGGGCCATCGGATAAAAAACGGAACCCGGTGGCCTCCCTCGTACAATTGCGTTTTTTTACCACGCATCCCGGCATTATAATAATCAGGGCCAAACGTGCTTCCGTTGTCTGTCAGAAATATTAAAATTGTATTATCCGCCAGTCCTTTCTTATCCAGAAAATCCATTAACAGGCCTACATTCCAGTCGATGTTCCTGATCATGGCCAGGTAGCGAATAAATTCATGCTTCTTGTTCGTCTCCATGTTGCTCCATTGCGAATTGTTGACAATCTTCTCCATTTCGGCAATATCCTTTTCCGGGGCAATATGGGGCTGATGGGGTGCATTGGTGGGCAAATATGTAAAAAATGGTTCGCCATTTGTCGCGCATTTCTCCATCCATTCCGTGGCATTACTAAAAAACACATCTGTGCAATAGCCTTTAAAAGCTTCCCTCTTTCCGTTTTTCACGTAAACATCATCGAAATAATCATTGCCCCAGAAGTCAGGGACCGAGCTGATATGGGAGGAAGGAAACCATAGTGTTTCATCAAACCCTCTGTCCTCCGGCCTGAACGGATAATTATCGCCCAAATGCCATTTACCAAAGATGCCCGTTTGATAACCATTTTCAGAAAAGTAGTTGGCTATTGTTTTCACATTTTTTCTCATCATGGACCGACCACTGCTCACGTTGACAGCACCGTTTATCATGGCATCCTTACCTGACATCAATTGTCCGCGCGTTGGGGTACACATGGGGGCAACGTGAAAGTTTGTAAATCGGATACTTTGGTGATGCAATTTATCCAACTGTGGGGTTTTTAAGATCGGATTACCATGAACTGAGAGTTCTCCGTATCCCTGATCGTCCGTCATAATAATAATGACGTTCGGACGTTTCCCATCTTTTTTATTATCCGCCTGTTGTAGAGGCTGACTGGCAAAAGATGGATAAACATTAACTGCAGACAATAAAATGCCAGAAACCAGAGCTTTGTATTTCATGTTTCAATTGTTTCCTGGCCTGAATAAATTATTGAAATGATTCCAGCTCAAAAGAGGATGAACATGACCAACAACATAGCATTAGTACTTTTAGGCGCTCCCTTAAATTCACGCCAGATAAATACTCCCCAAAGGGCTGCCACAAGCGTTGCTCCCTGCCCTAATCCATAAGATATTGCTGCACCGGCTTTTCCTGCAGCAATGAGGTTCAGTGAATTTCCGATGGCCCATATTGACCCACCTAATATTCCAACCCAGTGAATTGAAAACTTTCCTTTAAAATAGGCTTTAATGCTTGTTGGTTCACCACTGATTGGCCTTTTCATTAAAATAGTGTTAAAAAGGAAGTTACTAATGAAAACTCCAAGTGCAAAAATGACCATTGCCGTATAAGGGGTCATCATTCCACTGGCAGGATTTACAAAATTATCCAAGTCCATCGATGCTGCAACAAACCGATAAAAGAATGACATTAATAAGCCAGCAAGAACAGAAACCAAAATTCCTTTCGTCGTAACTTTTTTCGAATTGGATGAAGCCTTTTTATATGCCAACGCATTAAGGATAATTGCAATGGTTATCAATCCAACGCCCATAAATAAAAATAATGGATCGCCTTTTTGAGATCCGAGGTAGTTGATAATAACCCCCAGAACCAAAGCCAATCCAATACCTACCGGAAATGCTACCGACATTCCGGCAATGGCGATTGCTGATGACAACAATATATTTGCTGCATTGAAAATTATCCCTCCAAGGAATGCACTTCCAATATTTTTCAAATCAGCTTGAGCAAGGTCTTCCAGGAATCCCCGTCCATTGGAACCAAAGCTTCCCAAGGTAAAGGCAAAAATTAGCGACATGACCAAAAGGCCAATTACATAATCCCAATAAAATAGTTCATAGCGCCATGATTTGCCCGCCAGTTTTTGTGTATTTGCCCATGATCCCCAGCAGATCATTGTGATTATACAAAATACCACTGCCAGAATGTAATTATTTACGATAAACATCGTTGTTAATTTTTATGGTTTAGAGAATATGAATACAGCTCATTGCGATATGGAATTGATGCCTGGGCACCCATCCTTGTGACAGAAATTCCGGCAGCTTTATTAGCAAAACTTACGGCATTTGGCAAATCCATTCCCTCCGAAATACCCACGCATAAAGCGCCACAAAATGTATCTCCGGCAGCGGTAGTATCAACAGCATCAACTTTAACGGAAACAGGGATTTCGTAATATTGATCGCCAGCCTTCACTAAAGTTCCCATCGAACCAAGGGTAATTACGACCACTGAAACTCCTAACTCACAAATTTTATCCGCCGCACATTTTGCTGATTTCCAGTCTGTAACTTCAATTCCGGAAAGGATTTCTGATTCAGTTTTATTGGGAATAATCATGTATAACTGAGAGAGAAGTTCCGCTGGAATAGATTGGGCAGGAGCAGGATTGAGGATCACCTTAACCCCATTTGCTTTTGCTATTTTGGCTGCATACAGTACTGTTTCCAAAGGAATTTCCAACTGCATCAGCATTATTTCAGAGTTTACAATCGAATCTTGTGCCAGATCAACATCTGATTTACTTAATGAGGAATTTGCCCCGGGAGCAACTACAATACAGTTTTCACCTTTGTTATCCACTGTAATCAATGCCACACCTGATGGTAATTCATCATCTTTGAAAACAAAGTCAGTGTTGATGTTCTCCTTACCATAAAGCTCAACTGATTGCCGGCCAAACAAATCGTTTCCTGTTTTACAAATAAATGTAACCTCTCCCCCGAGTCTTGCGGCAGCAACATCCTGATTCGCACCTTTTCCTCCAGCGTTCATCAGGAATGTGCCGCCAAGAATCGTCTCTCCCGGTACGGGCAACCTTTCTGCTTTTATTACCATATCGGTGTTGCAACTTCCTAATACGATTATTTTCTTTTTCATTTTATTATTGAGTTTATGATTACTTTCAATTTCATAATTCCTTTATTCTGCTGATTTTTTAGGACTGTGCATCATTAACTTCTCAATTTCAAAAGCAACAGAATCTGGAGACATTTTTTCCACTAAATATTTATGCATGCCATTGGGGTCATACTTCCATTTGTTACTGCCGTGTTCACTTGTTATGAACTGACCGGTCTTATAGCTATAATATGGCTCAAATCCTCTTGCTGCAACAAGTAATGCAGTCTGGTCATAACTACTGTTTCCATTTTTATAGTTCGGGCGTTTAGGGATACTTACTGCATAAGCCATTCTAATGGGGCTGTCAGCAGGACCATCTTTTATCAGACGTAAACCTGTTTTAACATTGACACCTATTTCAAACCCACTAAACACAATGGGTGTCGGCCAATTGTCAATCGCATATTGAGTTGCCAGAGTGTCGCTATGTGCATTTGCTTCCCTTTCCCTTTCAGGAAAGCCTCCTAACATGGCAAACCAGGTTTTTACTTTTTTAGCCACCAATTCTTTTCCGTCGAGAGGGGATATTGAATCCGGTTTTGACAGCAGTAGGTTCATTAAATTAGTCAACCATCCCACCGTTACAACCGTAACAGAGGAATCAGGCTGTTGCGATAATACTTTCCTGTAAACTGCCACGGCATCTGGCGCCTCATCAGAGTTCTTATATGCAGATGGAAAATGTGCAATCAGGGAATCATGATAATGCAGTTCCCTATCATCCTGGCTCCTTGTGGGTGATTTTGGAGCACCTATTGGAATGTCAGGGCGTCCAAAATAAATATTGATAAGGCTGATGCAGGGTACAACCAATGGGCTTGGATTGCAGGAAATAGTAGCCAGTATATTCACTTCGCCTCTATCCGCGAGTGCATGAAGCATCCCCATTGCCCCTACATCATCAAAATCCCCTCCTAAATCTGTATCGAAAATTACCGGTATCACCGTTAAAAACTGATTTGCCAGATCGCTGTTTTTTTGTTTTATCGAACGACTTGAATTATTGCATGATGAAAGCAAAATGCAAAAAAGAATCAATGAAAAACCCAAATGATTGTTTGAGTTCAGATACAATATTTTTTTCATTTTTGATATTCTCTTTTATGTTTTTAATATAGTTTTTTGATGTGCTTTGCAGGAAAAACGAAGTATGAAGATCAAGAATAAAGCAAGAAATAATTAGCCAAATGTTTCAACCATTATTTGCCTCTCGATGAAGAACATCTATTTTTTAATCTTTATGAGATAAGATCTTTTGAGATAGGCGGAGCTCTTATTAATAACTCCGCCTAAATTATTATTCATCAGGACATTAATTTATTCAAAATGAAATATTAAATGATTATCTTAATAACCCGGATTCTGATCTAATTTATTAACAAGAACCTCCTGACTAGGAATTGGATTAATAAGTTTATTTTCAGACTCGGATGTGGTCATCTATCGCTATCTCAAAACACCTGCCAGAAATAGAGAAGCATTTACCCATTTTGCGTTGCATCTCTATTTGCT
>JBBQJE010000092.1:0-11990 GCA_038325635.1 Bacteroidales bacterium | reverse complement strand
CACTCCCGGAAATCCATTTTTATATACTATTGCGGCTACGGGAAAACAACCGATGCAGTATTCATCTGAAAATTTACCCAAAGGACTTGTCTTGGATTCCAAAACAGGGATTATTTCAGGGAAGGTCATCAAAAGAGGTCTCTATCAGGTAACCCTGAAAGCCCAAAATGGGCTTGGCGAGGCACCCCGGGAATTGAAAATAAATATCGGAGATACCATTTCCCTGACACCACCAATCGGCTGGAATGGCTGGAATGCATTGGCAGGTCACTTGAACAAGGAAAATGTGATGGCTTCGGCACACGCAATGGTGACATCAGGCTTGCGCGATCATGGCTGGAGCTATATCAATATAGATGATTCCTGGCAGGGAAATAGAGGTGGGCCCCTGAATGCGCTTCAGCCAAATGAAAAATTTAGCAATATCAAGGATATGGTGGATGAAATTCATTCGCTAGGATTGAAAGCCGGCATTTACTCCACACCATATATTTACAGCTATGCCGGTTATCCCGGCGCATCGTCCGACTTTGAAAAAGGGGGAGAAACTTATCAACCAGACAAAGCCAAACGCAAAAATCCGGCCCCGATTGGAAAGTATCGGTTCGAAACGAACGATGCAAAGCAAATGGCGGAATGGGGATTTGATTTTCTGAAATACGATTGGCGTATTGATGTTAATTCAGCGGAACGTATGTCTTCGGCATTGAAGCAGTCAGGAAGAGATATGGTTTTAAGTTTGTCCAATAATGCACCGTTCGGGAAAGTAAAAGATTGGGTTCGTGTATCCAATAT
The DNA here is from genome assembly GCA_038325635.1 of Bacteroidales bacterium. Lineage (GTDB taxonomy): Bacteria > Bacteroidota > Bacteroidia > Bacteroidales > Prolixibacteraceae > CAINVV01. The sequence continues at coordinate 11,195 of JBBQJE010000092.1, read as the reverse complement.
GTATCGTACAGGCCCGGATATAAGGGATAACTGGAATAATCTTTACATGCTGGCATTTACATTAGATAAATGGAGCCCTTATGGTGGTCCGGGGCATTGGAATGATCCTGATATGATGATCATAGGTAATATGGCAACCGGTGCAGAGCTTCATCCTACACGTTTAACTCCTGATGAGCAATACAGCCATATCAGCATATTCAGTTTGCTGGCGGCGCCTATGTTGATCGGATGTCCGCTCGATCAGCTTGATACCTTTACATTGAATTTGCTTTCTAACGATGAAGTCATTGAAATCAATCAGGATCCGTTGGGTAAACCTGCTCGGCTGGTTGCCGATGAAAATGGTGTACAAATCTGGCTTAAACCGATGGAAGACGGCTCTTATGCCGTGGGGCTTTTCAATACCGACAATTTTACCAAAACTCCTGAATCTTACTTCAAATGGGGTGATGAAGCACCTAAGCAATTCACTTTTGATTTTTCGAAAGTTAGGGTGGGAGGGAAATGGAAGCTGCGGGATGCTTGGAGGCAAAAGGATTTAGGTGAATTTGAGGGCTCTTTCAAGACCGAAATTCGTTTTCACGGGGTCGTCCTGGTAAGGATGGTGCCAGTGAAGTAAACTACATATAATTAAGATTATGAAGAAGTTATCAATTACTATTTCGCTGTTTCTGCTCATCTGTCATACGAATGCACAAACCCGGACAGATTCACTTGATGTGTATGGTCGGGAGGTTTTCATGCCTGCCGAACAATACAAGTGGGATTGGGGACAAGCCACCATGCTGAATTCTATGGTGCATCTTTATTATGCTAAGACGGATGCGGATAAGAAGGTCTATCTCGATTATATCAAAACAGCCATGAACATGACTTACGATGTTGCAAACGGGAAGCATCCCAATGCAGTGGCATCCGGTCATGGGATGGCTTTCCTGGCTAAGGTAACCGGCGATCCAAGATATTTGGAGAAAGCCAACCAGATTTATGCCGACTACCTGACCACACCCCGGACCAAAGCCGGCGGCGTCTCTCACCGCACCGAAACAGTGGAGATGTGGGACGACACCATCTACATGATCAGCATGTTTCTGCTGGAAATGTACCGAACTACCGGTGATGAAAAATATGTTAAAGAACTGCTAAATCAACTGAAAATTCACAAGGAGAAACTGGCCAATAAAAAATGGGGTCTTTGGGTGCATGGGTACGACGACGATGGCGAGGATTACAACGATCGTTGCTGCCAGTTTGGTTGGGCCAAGATGACACCAGAGCGCAAAAGCATCGAATTTTGGGGTCGTGGCAACGGTTGGGTAGTAATGGCAATTGCCGATGCCCTGAATGCCGTTCCTGCGAAATCGTCTTATTTCAAAGCATTTGCGAAAGAACTGCGTGCCATCACCAAGAGTCTGCCTGAGCTGCAAGATCAAAAAACAGGTATGTGGTACCAACTTCCGATTTATACCAGAAATCCGGAGAATTATCCGGAAAGTTCCTGCACCGCCATGTTTGCTTATGGCTTAACGCTGGGTGTAAAACTGAAGGTTTTAAAAAAAGCAAAATTTCTTCCCGTGATAGAAAAAGCATACACCGGACTTCGGCAAAATGCAACAAGAATAGATGGGAAATATTTAATCCCTACCAAGGTTTGTGAAGGAACCTGCATCGGAGACAGAGCCTATTATTTTGGCCGAAAAACCAAAGAGGGAGTCAATTATGCCATCGGCGCATACATCATGTTCTTCCTTGAATATGACAAACTGCTTAAGAATAGTAAACCATAATACTGCCAAAAAATTAAACCAATGTCAAAAAATCTGATTTCCAAAACAACTATTGTCCTATTTTGCCTGATTTCAGTTTTCTTTGTTAGCTGTTCTGAAGCCGTAAAGATTACGCCCCCAGTTACCAAAAAAGAATTATTGAAAGAGCTCATTAAACTGAATGACAATAATATACCGAATTCTCTCAGCAAGCAATGGATTGAAAAAGACACTCAATATTTTGGAGCTGTATTCGACGCAGACAGCGTGGTAACACCCATGGGGACAGCGCAATTTATTCAAAATTTGATGTGCAGTTATGTTTCACCGGAATCGAAATACTACAAATCGAAGGAAATTCTTCAACGTATAACTATGGCAGCCAGTGGATTGCTGAATCTTCAGCATGAGGATGGAACCATAGATCTGATATCAACGAACTTTCATTCGACACCGGATTTGGGATTCACGATCTATCCGTTGGCCATATCATACTCTATCATGCTGAAAAACAACACACTCGATTACGGTGATTTTCCGGCAACGATGAAAAAATACCTGCTTAACGCTGGGAAGGCTCTTTCCGTCGGAGGTGTTCATACGCCAAATCACCGCTGGGTAATATCCGGCGCGCTGGCCTGGATCAGTACTTTCTTCCCCAATCCCGCCTATCAGGCAAGAGTCGACCAATGGCTTGCCGAGAAAGTTGACATTGATCCGGATGGTCAGTATAACGAAAGAAGTACTGCCGGATATACTCCGGTAACCAACAGAAGCCTGCTGGAAATGGCGAAAAGAATGAATTATTCAAATCTTTACGACGTGGTTCGCCAGAATCTGGACATGACCTTTTATTACGTCCATTCGAATGGTGAAATTGTTACCGAATCGTCCAACAGACAAGATAAATACCATGTGAGTAAAATGCACGGGTATTACCTGGCATACAATTATATGGCTTTGCATGATAAAAACAGCCGATATGCAGGGATGGTAAATTATATCACAAGCACAGTACCCCTAGCTGATCTGGGGTATATGCTCCCCTACTTCCTCGACGATCCTTCCTTGCTGCAGGATTTTAAAGAGGCCACTCCAATTCCAACCACCTATCATAAGTTCTTCAAGTATTCCGATATGGTACGAATCAGGGAAAATAAGGTCGATATGTCCATAATCACGAATAATACTACATTCTTTACTTTTTTCAAGGGAGAGGCTGCCCTTGAAGCCGTTCGGCTGTCTTCCTCATTTTTTGGCAAGGGACAATTTCAAAGCCAGGAGATAGAAACAGAAGGTGAGACCTACGTTCTTACCTCAAAAATTGAAGGGCCTTATTATCAACCTCTTCCAAAAGAAAAAATTCCAGCTGAAGGGGAGGCCTGGGGAAAAATTTCAAGATCAGAACGAGTACAATCGGAGATTCAGTCGCTACAAACCAAAATTTATGTGACAGAAAAAAACGGAAAAGCAACCCTCAAAATTGTCGTAGACGGTCCAAAAAATCTGCCGGTAACGCTCGAATTAGGATTTCGTATGGGAGGAAAATTAACGAATGTAACTCCTAAACAAGGCATCGAAAATGCATATTTAATCAAGAATGGCGAATATGCCACCTACCAAAAAGGCAATGACGTGCTGAAAATTGGTCCCGGTTTATGCTTGCATAAGTGGACGCAGCTAAGAGGTGCTCTCCCAAAATTACAGGCCGAGTGCTTGTATTTCACGAACTATGCTCCTTGCGAATTTGAATTTACCGTTGAATAATCTCAACTCCTTACCTGGTCATCATGAATAGTACCCGAATTATTGTCTGTTGCCTGATCGTTTTCACCCAATTCTGCAGTTATTCGTCAACAGCAAATCCAAAAGATTTTGAGGTTCCAGTTTCCAGAAACTACTTCTACCAAGGCTTAACCGGTTACCAGCAATCGCTCTTTGAAGGATTTATTTTAGCCGAATTTCCTGCCGGGAAAACCGTAGAGCAAATTCTGACCAACGAAGCAAGTTTGAGAAGTGAGACACGTTTGGCACAAGCTCTACTGTTCAGAAATAAACCAGGAGACCTTGAAAATGCCATAAAAATCCTAAAATGGATTTTGAAGAATCAGCATACCGATGAAAAAAGTATGAATTATGGGTTGTGGAAAACGAACGTCGGAAATGACCGACTGGACCAAAATTGGCGAGAGTTTATTGGTTGTGACCTGATTCTTATCTATAAAAATTACAAGCATTTATTGTCACCTCAACTGCTGGCGGATATCAAAGCCGGGTTAATACGTGCCGCCAAAGGAGCATTCAAAAGAGATGTCAGAGCCGATTATACTAATATTTCAATCATGAGCGCTTTTCTAATGGATTATACCGGGACTGAATTTAAAATAGATGAACTCAGAACCGGTGGACTTAAGAAAGCACGAGAAATATACGGTCTCTTCCAACGACATCAAACTTTCAGTGAGTACAATTCGCCAACTTATTACGGTGTAACACTCATTGCGCTTGCATTCTGGCGTGAGCTGGCATCCGATAAGATGAAGAAAATGGGGATGGATCTCGAGAAATCTTTGTGGGTTGAGATAGCAAGTAACTATAATCCAACGCTAAAAAATATGGTCGGTCCGTACTTTCGTGGGTATGGCATGGATATGAAAAAATATTTTGCCATTACCGGAATATGGATCGCTGTGGCATTGAATGATGAGAAACTTGCACCGCTTCCGAGAGGAGGAGGCGCTAAAGAAGGCGAAATGAGCAATATTTCTACTCTATTTCATCTAGGTTTAGCCATCCCAAAAGAAGTGTTGCTGCAACTAAATGAGTTTACTCCCCGAACCTTTATCGACCGGTTAGTACCGAGTAAAATTGCCGGAGACACCCTGAAACATGTCACAGCCATCGTCCATTCAGATTGGATGATGGGTGGATTATGGGGAAATCGGCGGAACTGGAATCAAATCAAGGCAGGCACCATTCATTGGAATAATTCCGTTGGCGAAACAGAATGGATGTTAGTGCCGGGAGACGGCAAGACCAATATCCTGGTTTCCAAAACAAGCATGAAAATATACAGCGCTACCGCGGAAAGTACTTCTTTTTCCGTTTATGTCTATGCCAAAGATCTCACTGAAACAAATTTTTCAGAAAAATCCTGGAAGTTCCCATCCATGAACCTTGGTATTAACTCGGGTCTGAAAAGAACCTATCAGAGAATTATAGATCCTACGATCCTTTATGATGAATGTGCTATTTCTGAGGAATACTCTTCTGTTATGAAAATTACTTTTCAAATTCCTCCTTCCTGGAACATCCAAAAACCACTTCTCGAAATTAGTCCAACCAAATGAAAAAAGCATTTAGCCTACTGGTCTTCCTCCTGATTCCACTTTTGCATGCAGCAACCTTTTCGCAGGCAGCAACAACCTTCAAAATCCCTCAAATTCCCTACCCTGCTGCACGAATGGCCAACATCGAACGCTCATGGGAAGCCCTTCAGCAATCGCCGCCGCAAATTGGGGTTCGGGATGGTTTTATGTTTCTATTGGATGCTCTTGATACTCGATACCTTAACCCGGAACAGGTTGAGTGGACTCTTAAACTACTTCAAACCAGAGTAATTACAGATAGAAATGCCAAATCGTACGGTAACATCTATTGGAACTGGAGCGAAACTGGTGGTGATATGGGAGATGGCAATAATGTTCAATTTTGCGTGCAATATGGAATTCTGATTAAACTGCTCTTCGACGACAAGCTTTCCGCAGATGCAAGAAAAACCCTCGATGAAATTTTCGAATTGGCGCAAAAAGGAGCATTCAATCAGGAAGTGCGCATCAGCTATACAAATATTTATGTCATGCGGATCTGGAACCTTTTGGCCTTGGGACAAGTGTACAAGAAACCTGAAGTTGTGGAGCAAGGACGCAAATTTTTTGATACCTGGCTGGATCATGTTGCCCGGTATGGTAATCGCGAATACGATAGTCCGACTTACTGTGGAGTAGATTTGGAATCACTCCTTTTGATCCACCAATTCACTACAGATGCCCACATAAAAGCCAAGGCAGATGACGCTATTCGTTTTTTTCTGGATGACCTCTGTTCTCATTTCAATAAACAGGGAGGATTTTTGGGAGGTGCTCATAGCCGCGACTACAACCGCGTTTTTGGCCGCGATCTTCTGGAAGAGAAATACCTGAATCCACTTCTTGGCAGGACCAATAACAACAACAATCTATTTCACCAAATATGTTTTTCCATTCTCAAAGAGATGGGATTGAGTCCTCAGCAGAAAGAATTGATGAACCGTAAAGACCGGTTCATCGTGCAACGTTGGGATAGTCTGGCAAATACCTACGCCTGCGATTTTGTCGGGAATAAAGTTTCTATTGCCTCATCTAACCAGGCGTATAGTCCTGATGATAAGCCTTTTGTGATCTATCTGAGCAGTCCGAAAATTCCTGAAATGCTAAATATTGCTTTTACCATGGAAGGTCGCGACGACCCCTACGGCACTTGGGGTTATGATGGTAAAGGCGAAAAAATGAAGCACCTGATGCCTGCCAATTATCCGGCAAACGGCGGATGGGGAAAAACGCGACACTTGATGCCCTTTATGCAATCTGCCCAAAACAAGGGTGAATTTGTTATGCTGGTTGCTGGCGAAAAAGACCATAATTGCATCTACAATTACCTGAATTCAACAATCATTCTACCCAACACCTTCGATGAAATATGGATGGGCCATACCAAAATTAACGTGCCCGAAATTGGAGGCAAAGCAGCACTGGATGGCACAAATACTTTCTTCGCAAGATTTGAAGATGTGGCAGTTTCAATCCGAATTCTTTGGAATAATGCCGACAAAGGTGTTAAGGCAAATCTCTTTAACGACGGCTATAAATATGAATCTAAAAGGGAATCTTTTGAGCTAAAACACAACGAAGGATTGCGGTTGACGCTCAAACATCCCGATAACGGGAAGGCACAAATTGCAATGTGGTGGAAAGTACAAGAAGGTATTAAAACGGATGCCGACTTCCTTAAGTTCAGGCAGAATATATTAAAGGCACCCGTCTCTATCAATGAAAAGGATGGGATTATAGAGTTGCTTGTAACAACATCCGCTGGAATGCTTGGGGTCAAGGCCGATCTTCTTAACAAAAAACGCCTCAACTATTACAACCCAATCCCAATGCCGACAGATTATCTTTTCAATGTTGACGGTGTTGAAATTGGCAAACCCATAATGGAAAAATATAAGCTAAATACTTCAAAATAAAAACAAATTTCCTCTTTATCCTTTTTTTTTTACTATTCGTTTCAACTGTGTGTTCCAGAACATTTGCCCAAAGTACAAATATGGAACTCTGGTACAAGCAACCGGCCAAAACCTAGACCGAAGCACTGCCGATCGGTAACGGTCGACTGGGTGCTATGGTATATGGCGATTATTTGAAAGAAAATATCCAACTCAACGAAGAGAGTGTATGGGCCGGAACAAAAATTAACAACAATAATCCACAGGCTGCAGCCCATCTCGGAGAAATACAGCAGGCTATCTTTAAACAGGAATATGCGAAAGCCTTCGATCTAGCCAACAAATGCATGGTGGGAACTCCACCTCAGGTTCGATCGTACCAACCTCTTGGTAACCTATTTATTAACTACCAGTGGAAGGGACAACCAACTTCTTACAAAAGGTCGCTGGACTTGCACACAGGCATCGCCAAAACGGAATTTACCATTGATGGTAATACGGTGGTGCAGGAAGTATTTGCTAACATAACATCGACAGGTTTTAACCTTCACGTCAAAAAAATTGTTCTCCTTATTTCCGGTGCAACCGATTATAAACTTGATTTACTCAACAGCGATCCTTCCATTGATCCAATGTCGATTTGCAATTCATACATTTCCAACGCTGCAAAATATAACATCGAAGAGCTAAAGGAGATTCATACAAATTTAACATTCATTCTTATTTGGCATAAGCCTGATTCCCCTAGTTGTATCAAATGCTCACAATTTTGCTTGTTACGTTTGTTGAGGTCGTCGTCCCAAATCTGTAGATCGGGGAGGGAAACAGCAAAATAATCGAGTTTGTACTGATCTTCCAGATGTAGCTTTCCAAAGTTAATCAGCGACTCGAAACGCTGCCGAGCCTCATCCTTGTTGTCAAGTTTTAGCAAGGCCAGTCCCTGGTAAAAAATAGTATCCGGTTGTTGGTCGTTGTAGAATATTGCCAGAGCAGGTTCCTTCAACCCGCTTGACGCTATCTTCCAATTTTTAAGAGTAAGTTCGTAATTTTCAAGACCTTCGAATGCACATCCAAGCCAATAATAGACAACATTTTCCTGTGCTCCAAACAATTTACCTTCCCCTAAATCCGGAGGATAATGAAGCGCCCTATTTAATAAGTCGATCGCATTTTCATAATCCATATTTTCGATCGCCTTTTTTGCCATTTCCACGAGGCTGATAACATACTGCCCTGTTACTTTGCCCTCGCCACCTTCCCACGGATGAAATTTGCGTGAAATAATCAAATGATAGGCTTCTTCATAATTCCCTAGCACATTGAGCAGTGAAATCCGTTCGAGATAGAGATCATCGCGTGAATCTACCAGATCAGGGTAACTTTCAAGCTTTTCCAATCGTATATTCGGCTGATAACTAAGCCTTTTGTAGAGTTGATCTAATTCCATCAGGATGCGTGAATCGAATTGATTAAGTGAAAATGCTTCTTCGAGTTGTTCCAGGGCTTTGCCCGGATTATTTTGCTTGTTGAAATAAGCGAGTGCCAGGTTACGGCGTACTGACGGGAAAGAGCCGTCAAGCGACAAAGACAACTCCCAGTTGACTATTGCATCCTCATATTGCCACGCATTGTACCAGAAGTTTCCAAGATAATAGGGTGCTTTGGAATCTTCCGGGTTCTGTTTTATGGCCCACTCCAGCACCATTACTGCTTCAGTTTGGTTAGGAAAACAGTAGTCAGGAGAGGCATTGGATGCTATTCTCAGGGTAGCAATTGAAGACTGTTCATTTCCGTTTTGATCCTCGAACCAAGCTTTGTAATAGTGTGCCATCGGATAAACAGGGACTTCCTTTTGCTCATTTATTCCGGCGCTAATCAATTCAATGGCTTCCTCAAAAAATCCAGCGAAGGCATAATCCAGCGCAAATTCAATGTAAGTATGGATGTTTCCCCGGATAAGGGTGGACAGTTCCTCCAACCAGACAGGTTTAAACAGGCATTTTTCAAACAAGATACCAAAGTTGAAATGATCCAGGGTCAATGATTCATTGATCAGGATTTCCGCCTCCTCAATTTTACCGAGTTTTCGCAGAATGCATACTTTAAGGTGACGCGCCTTATGGTTGTGCCAATTTTTAACTAGCGAACGGTCAACGACTTCCAGGGCTTCTTCCCACTTTCCCGCCAGGCACTCGAGTTGCGCCAGCTGAAAATACCCCGAAGCGACGAAGGCATCATTCCATACAGCCTTGTAAAAAATACTGTATGCTTCCTTATTATTTTGCTGAAACCGGAGTGCCAATCCGAGGTTGTAAAATGGTTCCCCATTTATTGGATTTGGATTTCTTTCGGTCAGGGAACTGATCGCCGTTCTGAAAAAGAGGGAGGCTTCAGTGAATTTCCCCCTGCGAAGCAACCACAAGCCCATAGCATTGTTACATCTGCTGTCGGACGGATCGCGTCGCAAGGCCTCAAGGTAATAATCGCGCGGGTCGTAGGTCGCATGCCTGTACTGTTCCAAATGGAGCCCAGTCAGGTAAAGCTGTTCGTTGCTCTCAATTTCCGACGGTAATTTTGCCGCTTTAGCCGCTTCAGGAATGGCTTTCTGCTGTTTCGGCTCGGGTTGCCAGCTTATCAGGATTCTGCCGGCGGAAGTTAGAACAGACACGGCAACTGACTGAGGATCTATTCCTTCCGGAAGTGTTAACTCTTTGTAATAGGATGTCGCCGGATGAAAATCGAAGGTGTCTTTGAGTAATATGGTCAGATCAGCCATCAGAATTACTACTGCTGAAGTATAATCAGCAGTTGTATAAGCTCTTATGATAACCTTTCCATCCAGAAATTCCAGATTCACCATAGCCTCTTTGGAGGCGTTTTTTACCACACCGATATCCCGGAAGGGCATAAAATACTGCGAAAATGTTTTTTCCTCTCCCGACATCAGCCACGAAAAGTCAGGCTGATTATCCGTATAAACACCGCACATCAGCTCGATGTAAGGGCCGTCTTCATCGGTAAGATTACGATCCCAGGCCCGGCCAAAATCGCTGTGCCCCCAGGTCCATTGCTTCTTGCCTGGCGATACATGGTGATTGGCTATGTGAAGCAGTCCACCCTTGCTGTCGTTTTCGTATCCTCCTACAAAATTATACTTAGAGTTAATGGCCATGTATGAGGTTGGCACAGGAATATTTTTGTACCAGGAAATGTCAGTACCAGGTGAATAATCCACTTTGTAATACGTTCCTTTGGCAACCGGGAATTCGGATACATCCCGCTTTCCATGGTCAAAAACAGCATTCACATCCGGCGGGAAGACAGACTGGAAATAGTCGTTCACTTTAACCGCCGGATTGGCCCACCACAAAAAAGTTTGAGGATAGTTTGTTCGGTTGAATAGTTTCACTTTAATCTCCAGGTATGCTTGGTCAGGATGTAAAGTAAATCCAGCCATACCCCTTGTGCGGAACATGCGTTCTACCTCACTGCACCAAACGGTCACACTGCCATCCTTGTTCTTTTCGATACAATGATCTATCGGTTCAAAGGTGGAGGGGCGATGGTGCTGAGGCCAGTTAAATTCTATCCCCCCTGAAATCCATGGTCCGGTCAGTCCAACCAATGCCGGTTTGATGACTTGGTTGTAGTAGACGAAATGCCTTTGTTTGGATTTATCGTATGCCATTTGGATACGTCCGCCCAACTCTGGCAGGATCATGATTTTCAGGTATTTATTTTCCAAAAAAACGGCATCCCATTCACGGTCAACCTTTTCATCAAGTATTTTCTCAACTACAGGGTACGGATACACAATGCCACTGCTCCCTTGATAAACACGTTTCTCCAGAAACATTGGGTTCTTTTCGGGTTTTCCTATACCATAAGTCGGGATGATCACTTTTTCGTACCAGGCTTTTACATCCATGTTAATTTTATCAATGTTTTATAGTCTCTTCCGCCAAATGTTGAATTTTTCTGACAAATATAGCCTATTGGGAGAGGCAAAAGAATGAATTATTTTATGAATAAATGGATTATTGGTTATTACCCACAGGCCAGGCATCATTTCAGAAAACGTCCGGACGGTTGTTCTCAATTTATCCTGATCTATTGTACAGAAGGGAGTGGTGAAATTCGATTAACAGAAACGGTACATCAGC
>JBBQJE010000091.1:0-12340 GCA_038325635.1 Bacteroidales bacterium | reverse complement strand
GCAGAATCACTGAAAGCTCAGCTTGAAGAAGCTGGTGCTGAAGTTGAAATCAGATAGGAATTGACCTGTCCTGGTAGGTTATAGCGGTTTAGAATCCCCACAAGGGGTTCTAAACCTTTTTATGTTTTTATTTTGGTTCCTAAATTTGGTAGCTAATGCCCTCAATGAATATACAACAAAGGATTAGTTTTGCGTCCACCAAAAGTAAATTTGAATACCCCGATTTTCTTGAGGTTCAGATTAAAGCTTTCAGAGAATTTTTCCAATTGGGAACCTCTCCGGAAGATCGCAAAACGGAAGGTCTTTTCAAGGTTTTTCAAGAAAATTTCCCTATTTCTGACACCAGAAATAATTTTGTTTTAGAGTTTATTGACTATCAGGTCGATCCTCCAAGATACAGCATTGAAGAATGCATCGAACGTGGACTAACGTTCAGCGTCCCGCTTAAAGCAAAGCTAAAATTGTTCTGTACCGATCCCGAACACGAGGATTTTGATACGGTAGTGCAGGATGTATATTTGGGGACTGTTCCTTACATGACTCAAACAGGATCTTTTGTGATAAATGGCGCTGAGAGAGTCGTTGTTTCCCAACTCCATCGCTCTCCCGGCGTGTTTTTCGGGCAAAGTGTACATGCCAATGGCACAAAGCTTTATTCTGCTCGCGTTATTCCTTTCAAAGGATCCTGGATAGAATTTGCCACGGACATCAACAACGTGATGTATGCCTACATCGATCGTAAGAAGAAGTTACCTGTAACCACCCTTTTACGTGCGATTGGATACGAAAGCGATAAAGATATTTTAGAAATTTTTGATCTTGCAGATGAGATAAAAATTTCAAAGGCAGCCTTGAAAAAGGTTGTTGGAAGGAAACTTGCTGCCCGTGTTCTTAAAACCTGGGTGGAAGATTTCGTGGATGAGGATACGGGTGAGGTTGTCTCTATCGAAAGAAATGAGGTGATTGTTGACCGCGAAGTCGTCATCACAAATGAACATGTGGATGAAATCATCGAATCAGGTACCAAAACAATTCTTTTGCACAAAGAGGATATGGTAAACGGTGATTACGCTATCATTTACAATACATTACAAAAGGATCAGTGTAACTCCGAAAAGGAGGCTGTACTCTATATTTATCGCCAGCTTAGAAATTCAGAACCACCTGATGAAGCTACGGCAAGAGATGTAATCGACAAGCTATTCTTCTCTGAAGTTCGTTATGACTTGGGAGAAGTTGGCAGATACAGAATCAACAAAAAATTGGGTCTGAATATCGAGATGACTACTCGTGTGTTGACAAACCACGATATCATCGAAATCATCAAGTACCTTATTAAGTTGGTTAACTCTAAAACGGATGTGGATGATATTGACCACTTGTCAAACAGACGCGTACGTACTGTTGGTGAGCAGATGTTTACTCAGTTTGCAGTAGGTTTGGCCAGAATGGCAAGAACGATTCGTGAACGAATGAATGTTCGTGATAATGAGGTGTTTACTCCGATTGATTTGATCAACTCCAAGACTTTGTCTTCCGTTATTAATTCATTCTTTGGTACGAATGCCCTGTCACAATTCATGGATCAAACCAATCCATTGGCAGAGATGACGCACAAACGTCGTATGTCTGCTTTAGGACCTGGTGGACTTTCTCGCGAAAGAGCAGGTTTTGAAGTACGTGACGTTCACTATACGCACTATGGTCGGTTATGCCCGATTGAAACACCGGAAGGACCGAACATCGGTTTGATCTCTTCCCTTTGCGTTTTTGCAAAAATCAATAACTTGGGATTTATCTCGACACCTTATCGTAAATCGGTAAATGGTAAAGTCAATCTGAATAATGATGACGTTACTTATTATACTGCCGAAGAAGAAGAAGGTAAGATCATTGCACAGGCAAATGCTCTGATTGATGCGGATGGACGTTTCATCAATTCCAAAGTAAAAGCCCGGTTAGATGCGGATTATCCTCTGGCAAACCGCGAAGATGCTGATTTGATGGACGTAGGTCCAAACCAGATTGCCTCAATTGCCGCTTCCTTAATTACATTCCTTGAACACGATGATGCGAACCGTGCATTGATGGGTTCAAACATGATGCGCCAGGCGGTACCGCTTATGCGCCCTGAATCACCAATTGTTGGTACAGGATTGGAACGTAATATCGCAAAAGATGCTCGTATTAATATTGTTGCTGAAGGTCCGGGAACAATCGAATATGTGGATGCCGATAAAATCGTTGTTCGCTATGACATGACTGACGAGGAGCGTTATGTTAGTTTCGATCTGGAGACAAAAACATATACATTACCCAAATACAAAAAGACCAATCAAGGCACATGTATCGACCTTAAACCAATGGTTAGAAAGGGTATGCGTGTAGAAGCCGGAGATATTATGACGGAAGGATACGCTACTGCCGGCGGAGAGCTGGCGTTGGGTCGTAACCTTAAAGTTGCCTTCATGCCTTGGCAGGGTTATAACTATGAGGATGCTATCGTGATTTCCGAACGGATTGTTCGCGACGACATTTTCACCTCCATCCATGTGGATGAATATTCATTGGAAGTTCGCGATACAAAAAGAGGTTCAGAGGAATTTACTTCTGATATCCCGAATGTCAGCGAGGAAGCTACTCGCAACCTTGATGAAAACGGTTTGATTCGTATTGGTGCAATCGTGAAACCCGGTGATATTCTGATAGGTAAGATCACGCCAAAAGGTGAGTCAGATCCTTCACCGGAAGAAAAACTTCTGCGTGCCATCTTTGGCGACAAGGCAGGTGATGTGAAAGATGCCTCTCTGAAAGCATCTCCTTCACTCAACGGTGTAGTTATCGACAAAAAACTCTTCTCAAGAGTTGTCAAAGAGAAAAAAGGAAAAGTAGCCACAAAACCGCTGCTCGAACAGATTGATCGCGACTTCGAAGTTGAGACTAACAAGTTGAGAGACATTCTGGTCGAAAAATTATTCAACCTTGTCAACGGAAAAACTTCTCAGGGCGTAAAGGATTATTTCAATACTGATTTGATTCCGAAAGGAGTGAAGTTTACGCAGAAACAACTGCAGATGATTGATTATCTGAACGTCAATCCTAGTAAGTGGACAACAGATAAAGACAAGAACGACATGATTTACGCTCTTGTGAATAATTTTATCATGAAATACAAGGAGGCAGAGGCCGTTGCCCGTCGTAAACGTTACAACGTTACTATTGGTGATGAACTTCCTGCAGGAATCCTTCAATTGGCTAAAGTTTACATCGCCAAGAAACGTAAATTGCAGATCGGTGACAAAATGGCCGGACGCCACGGGAACAAAGGTATCGTTTCGAGAATTGTTCGCGATGAAGATATGCCTTTCCTTTCGGATGGTACTCCTGTTGACATCGTTCTGAATCCACTTGGCGTTCCTTCGCGTATGAACCTTGGACAAATATACGAGACCGTTCTTGGTTGGGCCGGCAAAGAGCTGGGTGTAAAATTTGCTACACCTATCTTTGATGGAGCCACCCTTGATCAAATCACTGAATATACTGAAAAGGCTGGTGTTACTAGATTTGGAAAAACCTGGCTGCACGATGGTGAAACGGGCGATAAATTTGACCAACCGGCAACTGTTGGAATTATCTATATGCTTAAACTTGGCCACATGGTTGAGGATAAGATGCATGCCCGTTCTATCGGACCTTATTCATTGATTACTCAGCAACCTCTCGGTGGTAAAGCGCAGTTCGGCGGACAGCGTTTCGGAGAGATGGAGGTTTGGGCACTGGAAGCTTTTGGTGCATCTAATATCCTTCAGGAAATTCTGACCGTGAAATCGGATGACGTAATGGGCCGTGCCAAAGCTTATGAAGCCATCGTCAAAGGAGATCCAATGCCACAACCCGGAATTCCGGAATCATTGAACGTTCTGTTGCACGAACTCAGGGGACTGGGATTAAGTGTAAACTTAGAATAATAAGCTTGTCCGCATCCGCAGAGTATCACTCTGCGGATATTGGATTTTTGTTAATCATTTGGTTATGTTACAACTATTTTTATAAATTATGGCATTCAGACGAGATAACAAGGTTAAGAGTAATTTCACCAAGATCAGTATCAGTCTTGCTTCACCCGAAGAAATTCTTGAACGTTCGCATGGAGAAGTCCTGAAACCAGAAACCATCAACTACCGGACTTATAAGCCCGAGCGTGATGGGCTTTTTTGCGAACGGATTTTCGGGCCGGTGAAGGATTACGAATGCCATTGCGGGAAATACAAACGTATCCGTTACCGCGGAATCGTTTGCGACCGCTGTGGTGTTGAAGTTACCGAAAAGAAAGTGCGCCGAGAAAGAATGGGGCACATTTCACTGGTGGTGCCTGTAGTACATATTTGGTACTTCAAGTCTTTGCCCAATAAAATTGGCTATTTGCTCGGTTTACCGACCAAAAAACTCGATTCAATTATCTATTACGAAAGATACGTCGTCATCAATGCGGGTATTAAACGCAACGACGGTGTTAAATACCTGGATTTTTTGACCGAGGAAGAATATATAGATATTGTCGATTCATTACCCAAAGAAAATCAACTGTTGGATGACGAACATCCTGATAAGTTTATGGCCGATATGGGTGCTGAAGCGTTGTATAAACTGCTTTCAAGGCTGAATCTTGACGAACTTTCTTATGACCTGCGGAACAAAGCGGGGAATGAAGGTTCACAACAGAGAAAGAGCGAAGCTTTGAAACGTTTGCAGGTTGTTGAGGCATTCCGTTCATCTAAGGTGAGAAATCAGCCGGAGTGGATGATTGTCAAAGTGGTACCTGTAATTCCTCCGGATCTGCGACCGTTGGTTCCATTGGATGGTGGTCGTTTTGCTACCTCCGACTTGAATGATTTGTATCGCAGGGTTATAATACGGAACAATCGTTTGAAAAGGCTGATCGAGATCAAGGCTCCTGAAGTGATTCTCCGTAATGAGAAGCGTATGTTACAAGAAGCTGTTGATTCACTCTTTGATAACAGCCGTAAATCGAATGCGGTAAAAACGGATAACAATCGTGCCCTGAAATCACTTTCAGATTCTTTGAAAGGAAAACAAGGTCGTTTCCGTCAAAACTTGCTCGGTAAGCGTGTCGACTATTCAGCACGTTCGGTAATTGTCGTTGGTCCAAATCTTAAGATTCACGAGTGCGGTATTCCAAAAGAGATGGCCGCTGAATTATACAAACCGTTTGTCATCCGTAAATTGATTGAACGCGGTATCGTTAAAACAGTGAAATCTGCGAAGAAGATCGTCGATCGTAAGGATCCTGTCGTTTGGGATATTCTCGAAAATGTAATGAAAGGTCATCCGGTTTTGTTAAACCGTGCACCTACATTGCACCGTCTTTCCATTCAGGCATTCCAGCCTGTACTGGTTGAAGGTAAAGCGATTCGTCTGCACCCGCTCGTTTGTACCGGTTTCAATGCCGACTTCGACGGAGACCAGATGGCTGTTCACCTTCCACTGGGCAATGCTGCGATCTTGGAGGCCCAGTTGCTGATGCTTTCATCACATAATCTTCTGAACCCTGCAAATGGCGCGCCAATCACAGTGCCTTCACAAGACATGGTTCTTGGTTTATATTACATGACCAAGCATCGCAAAGGAGCAAAAGGCGAAGGACTGTCCTTCTATTCTCCCGAAGAAGCGATCATTGCTTACAACGAAGGTGTTGTTGATATGCATACCATCGTCAATTGCAAAGTATTGGATCTGGATGAAAACGGAGAGTCAAAATTGACAACAATTGAAACCACGGTTGGTCGTATTCTCTTCAACGAATTTGTACCAAAAGAAGCAGGCTATCTTAATAAATTGATGACCAAAAAGGCTTTACGTGACATCATCGCCGATATTCTGAAAAGAACCAACAACGCTATCACTGCTCAATTCCTTGATGATATCAAAGAACTTGGGTATAAGATGGCATACCGCGGAGGTCTTTCCTTCAACCTGGATGACGTAATTATCCCGGAAGGAAAAACCGAAATGGTTGAAGAAGGTTATGCCGGAGT
The DNA here is from genome assembly GCA_038325635.1 of Bacteroidales bacterium. Lineage (GTDB taxonomy): Bacteria > Bacteroidota > Bacteroidia > Bacteroidales > Prolixibacteraceae > CAINVV01. The sequence goes on along the minus strand of JBBQJE010000091.1, from coordinate 6,284 downwards.
CGAAGAAATTTCGAACAACTACAACATGGGCTTCATTACCAACAACGAAAGGTACAACGGTGTCATCGATATTTGGACACACGTAAATGCCAAGTTGACTCAGAGTGTGATGAAAACCATCAGTACTGATAAACAGGGATTCAACTCCATCTATATGATGTTGGATTCAGGAGCCCGTGGTTCCAAAGAGCAAATCCGCCAGTTGTGCGGAATGCGTGGATTGATGGCTAAACCTCAGAAATCCGGTTCCACAGGATCACAAATTATTGAAAATCCGATTTTGGCCAACTTCAAGGAAGGTCTTTCGGTACTTGAATACTTTATTTCTACCCACGGTGCGCGTAAAGGTTTGGCCGATACAGCATTGAAAACTGCTGACGCTGGTTATTTGACCCGTCGTTTGGTCGACGTTGCTCAGGATGTGATCATTAACGAGCCGGATTGTGGTACTCTCCGCGGTCTGATCGCTTCTGCACTCAAAAACAACGAAGAGGTGGTAGCTTCCCTGTATGAAAGAATCCTTGGTCGTACTACTGTTCACGATGTTTATCATCCGATGTCAGGAAAACTGATCGTGCATTCTGGAGATCAGATTACGGAAGAAATCGCTCAGGTTATTGAAGATTCTCCAATTGAAAGAGTCGAGATACGCTCTGTACTTACCTGCGAAGCCGAAAACGGCGTTTGCGGCAAATGTTATGGTCGTAACCTGGCTACCGGTAAAATGGTACAGATGGGTGAGGCTGTCGGCGTAATTGCAGCACAGTCCATCGGTGAGCCTGGAACGCAGTTGACACTTCGTACCTTCCACGTAGGGGGTATCGCAGGTAACGTTTCTACGCAATCTACCGTGATTGCCCGCTATGACGGTATTGCCGAAATAGAGGAATTGCGTACGGTTGAATGGACTGATGAAAAAGGTGAAAAAGTTGATATCGTCGTGAGCCGTCTGGCTGAATTGAAGATATTGGATAAAAACACCGGAATTCCATTGTCTACACACTCAATGCCTTATGGATCTAAATTGTTTATTAAAAACGGATCTGAAATTAAAAAAGATTCCATCGTTTGCGACTGGGATCCATACAACGGTGTAATCATCACCGAATTTTACGGAAAGGTAAGTTTCCAAGACTTTATTGACGGTACAACCTACCGTGAAGAGTCTGACGAACAGACTGGTTACCGGGAGAAAGTCGTTATTGAAACCAGAGACAAAACCAAAAACCCAACTCTTCGCATCTTGGATGAGAACGGTAATGATATCAGGCTTTACAATCTTCCTGTTGGTGGTCACATCAGCGTTGACGAGGGGCAAATGGTTAATGCCGGAGATGTTTTGGTGAAAATTCCAAGAGCATCCGGTAAGGCCGGTGATATCACAGGTGGTCTTCCGCGGGTAACAGAGCTTTTCGAAGCACGTAATCCTTCGAATCCAGCCGTTGTTTCTGAGATCGACGGTGAGGTATCTTTAGGAAAGATCAAACGTGGTAACCGCGAAATCACCATAACATCCCGTACCGGAGAACAGAAGAAATATCTCGTTCCGCTTTCCCGCCAGATTCTGGTTCAGGAAAACGATTATGTACGTGCAGGTATTCCATTATCGGATGGTGCTACTACACCGTCAGATATTTTGGCCATCAAAGGCCCAACCAAAGTTCAGGAATATATCGTGAATGAGGTTCAGGATGTTTACCGTATGCAAGGAGTGAAGATCAATGACAAACACTTCGAAGTCATTGTGCGCCAGATGATGCGTAAAGTTGAAATCGTCGACCAGGGCGATACACGCTTCCTTGAAAAACAGATTGTTGACAAGATGGAGTTCAACGTTGAAAATGACTGGGTATTTGGCAAGAAAATTGTTACAGATCCGGGAGATTCTGAGAATCTGAAGGCTGGACAAATCATTACAGCTCGCCGTTTGAGAGATGAGAATTCTATGTTGAAACGCCGCGACAAAAAAATTGTAGAAGCACGTGATACTGTTCCTGCTACATCAAGTCAGGTACTTCAGGGAATCACCAGGGCTTCACTTCAAACGAAGTCGTGGATGTCGGCTGCTTCTTTCCAGGAAACTACCAAGGTATTGAACGAAGCCGCTATCAACGGCAAGGTCGACTACCTCGAGGGTTTGAAGGAAAACGTAATCTGCGGTCACTTGATCCCAGCAGGTACTGGAAATCCAATGTTTAGAAATATTGTGGTAGGTTCAAAAGACGAATATGATCGATTGATCGACCACAAGAAATACGAAGAAGTAGAAGAAGAGTAAATCTTTAAAAGTTCAACAATGCAGGAAGATAATCAAAATCAGCTCAATATTGAACTCAGCGAAGAGGTGGCTCAGGGTACTTATTCAAACCTTGCCATCATTACGCATTCCCCTTCGGAATTCGTTGTGGATTTTGTTCGGGTGGTACCGGGCGTACCAAAAGCTCAGGTAAAATCCAGGATCATCTTAACACCGGAACATGCCAAACGATTGATGAAGGCACTGCAGGATAATATCCAGAAATACGAATCAATGTATGGAAACATCCAGATTCAGGGAGGATATGAGCCGATGGGTCCTACCTCTTTTGGCCCGCCGAAAGGACAAGCCTGAGAGTAAGACATAGCGATAAAAACAAAAAAGCTCCTCAAATTGAGGAGCTTTTTTGTTGACTAGATGGATTGTCTCAGTTCACTTTGAAAAAAATGCAGGATATTATTTGATTCTATTTTTCTTTAAATTGAAGTATTTGATTATTTACCGCCTTTTTCAGCCGCCTCACAAATGACCGAAATTTTATTGGTCGAAATAACATCGATACCAGCCTTGATTGCCTGAAGGTAAGATTCAACATTCTGATCCTCCCCGAACCCATCTGAAAATATTTTAACTCCCTTATAATGAGCCTTATCTATCAGCTCTTTGGAAAGATCTTTCCAGTTTGCATCCAAGGCATAGGGATGATAAGTATCAATCATTTTGTCAATTTCAGATGGACTTCCCAGTCCTGGCAATATTTTGGCCTTAGGTGCAAGTGTTCTGATAGATGCAATTTGGTTTAAGTTATTGATATAAAATACAGACCCTTCCAATAAATTATATTTTACTAAATTGTCAATGAGAACCTTAGCGTTGATGTCCTTACAGTCGACATAGAAATAGGTTTTATGTCTATTCTTTTTATTGTGATCAGCCAAAAGTTGACAAGCTTCTTCCAAAGTTGGGATTTTCTCCTTTGCAAAGAACGGATCGAACCACAATCCTGCTGATAAGGTGCGCACCACTTCGAAGTTCTGTTCTTTCAAAGGTCCTTTCCCGCTAGTAGTACGACCCAGATTTCCGTCATGCAGGATCACCGAATGGCCATCTTTTGTTTGGCGGACATCCATTTCGATGAAATCAACCTCCAGATCCAATGCGCATTGCATGGCTGAAAGTGTATTCTCAGGAGCAAATTCATTGGCAGCCCTGTGCGTTGCAATACCAACTACCGGTGATGTTGAGGCGCGAAATTGGAGCATCGCTGCCTTTGTTTGTGCATAGTCAGGTTTGGTAGTGAGGAATTCAGCCAAATTTTGGGCTTGTGGCGGTTTAGTCCAAATTCCGATGGCCGACAAATTCCCAAACATAAATATTCCCACGAGAAAAATTATAGCTAATTTGTTCATTTAGTTGTAATTGAATTAATAGATGCAAGATAGATTAATGTGAAAATATTGCATGAGGCGTATTCCAAATTCCAAAATCGAAAATTTACACTGCGTACTATTTTCTGCTAGATAGCCTTCATCTCCGGTAAATTATTGTAAGAGTTTTCCGGAAAGGATGACCCTTTTTCATGCCTCCTCGTACGTTGTGTCAACAATATTATTTGAATTATTTCGGGTTGGCATCTTTCTTAACCTCCATGAATTCATAATTTCCAAAGTGCCGTAGAAGAGTAAGATAGCGCCAAAAAAGGTAAGGATATTTTCGACACTTTCAATTGGTTTTATCAACAGAAATAATCCGGCCGAGGTCATTAGTACGGCAAATATCAGATAGATCCATGACCAAAATGACTTTGATAATGATCCCATTGCTCCGAAGAATTGCATCAGTCCCATTAGAAAAAAGATCAATCCAAAGAAGAACCCAAAGACTTTGACGATGGCCATTGGGGAGACTAAAAACAGCACTCCCAATAAAATGTTAAAAAATCCCGAGAAGGAAGAAGAGATAACCTTGCGTTGATTTTTTCTAAAATAGGAAAACAAAAAGCTTATTATTCCAGTTAGAAGGATCATCGCTCCAATAGTCATAATCACCGACTTAAGCGTCAATCCCGGCAAGGATAGAAACAGAACTCCGACTGCGAAAGTTAGTATTCCCCTGATAAGAGAATTTAGCGGACTTGGTTGAAAAAATATTTTCATAGTACTAATTCTATTTTCAATGACTTAAGATAAACAATAATAGTAATTATTTGGGAAGAAATGGTTAAGATATCACAACTTTAAGGATCGTTTATTTGCTAACTTTCGATCCACAAATCAATAGTCAATGAGAAAAATAGCCAGAATTTACAGTTTTATAGCTTTATCCACGGTAGTGATTTTATTTTTAACGGCAGGTGCGTCGCAGAGTCAGGAAAGCCAGAACTATTCAAAATTTGTAAATCCATTCTTGGGAACGGATTTTTTTGGTCATACCTATCCTGGTGCGGCGCTGCCTTTTGCCATGGTTCACGTTAGTCCTGATTGTAATACGGTTGGTTGGACCTATTGTGCCGGGTATACTTATTCCGACAATTCGATTATTGGCTTCAGTCACACTCATTTTAGCGGAGTCGGAATGGTTAGTGGGGGGGATATTTTGCTTCAGCCCACAGTATCTGACCGATTAAAAATTATTCCAGGGACCAAAGAAAATCCGGAAGAGGGTTATCGTTCAAGGTTTGACCATGCCGATGAAGTCGCCTCTCCGGGATACTATTCGGTTATTTTAAAAGATACGCATGTCAAGGTTGAGTTGACGGCGACGAAACGGGTTGCCATGCATCGATATACTTTTCCTGCAACCAACAATGCACGGGTAATACTGGACATTGGGCATCAGATTGGTAATGGTTCGGGTAATGGTTTTTCGCGAGTTGACATCGTGAATGATCATCAAATAGAGGGATGCAGAAGCACCGATCGTGGTAAAATATTTTTTGTCGCCGAGTTCAGCAAACCATTCCTCTATTACGGAACTTTTGACGCAACCTACAAAACGCCCGAATCGGGAGGTAGTATTTTCCCTTACAAAAATAGTGAGACAGGAGATAAAATTGGTGCGTTTGTTACTTTTCGTACGATGGATGAGGAGCGGATTCTGGTTAAGGTGGCGCTCTCTTATGTCGATGTTGAGGGAGCAAGAAAGAACTTGCTGAAAGAGATCAAAGGATGGGATTTTGACAGGGTAAGGCAAGAAGCAGAATCAACCTGGAACAAAGAGCTCTCTAAAATAGAAATTTCAGGGTCAACCAACCAACAAATGGAGACTTTCTATACCGCAGTTTATCATTCCTTATTGGCTCAATATATTTCACAAGATGTGGATGGAAACTATTTTGGAATGGATGGGAAAGTGCATAAAGCGGATGGATATGATTTTTATGGTTCATTTTCCTGCTGGGATACCTATCGTTCGCAACATCCTTTTCTAACGCTAATTGCTCCTAAGCATGTAAATGATTTTTTGAAGTCAATTGCGGCCAAAACGAAAGATTTCGGATGGCTACCAGCTCAACATTTTCTAAATGTCTTTGGAGAAGGTATGGTTGGCGACCATCTTATTCCAATAATTGTGGATGCCTACATGAAAGGATTTCGTGATTTCGATGTGGAATATACCTATCAGGCCATGCGAAAGAAGGCGCTCGAACTACCAAAACCTCCTGTACCTGCAAGTGCAGCCCGCTCCGGACTGGAATTTTATCTGAAATTAGGGTATGCTCCAATTGATAAAGTTACTGAAGCTGTTCCAAACACTTTGGAATTGGCCTACGATGATTGGTGTATTGCCCAAATGGCGAAAGAATTGGGTAAAAAGGCTGATTACGATCTTTTTGCAAAACGTGCATTAAATTACGTTAATGTGTGGGATGGTAGCGTTGGATTTATGCGACCGAAAAAAGCTGATGGAACATTCTTGGAGGCCATAAACGGACGAGAACAAACCATTGATACGGTTGGTAAGCATACCTATTACAGGTACTTTGACCCATTATTGGTCGGCAGGAGACCGTCCAGACATTATACAG
>JBBQJE010000090.1:0-12340 GCA_038325635.1 Bacteroidales bacterium | reverse complement strand
ACTATTACCGTTTCGACCAGCTATCGGGGAGCTAATTCGGATGTGATGTCAACGCAAATCACACAACCACTGGAAGAATCTATCAACGGGATAGCCGGAATACGTACTTTAACTTCCTCCAGCAGCGACGGAGACAGCCGTATTACCGTAGAATTCAATATCGATGCTGATTTGGAAGGAGCGACGAATGATGTTCGGGATAGGGTATCGCGAGTAATCAGTCGTTTGCCTCCTGATTGTGATCCTCCGGTTGTTGTTAAGACGGATGCTGATGCGGATGCCATTATCACTCTGGCAATTCAGAGCGATTCCAGAAACTTGCTCGAACTGACTGATTATGGAATCAATGTTTTCAAGGAACGATTGCAGACTATTCCGGGAGTTAGCGATATCAGGATCTATGGCGAAAAAAAGTATGCCATGCGTCTTGAATTAGATCCTGTCAGGTTAACAGCCTATCAGATTTCACCGATGGATATCCGAGCAGCTCTCCTAAGGGAAAATGTGGAATTGCCTTCCGGAAGAATCGAAGGTTATGAAAGGGAACTTACCATTCGAACCTTGGGAAGACTGACTACTGAAGAGGAATTTAACAACCTGCTGATCAAGGAACAGAATGGAGTATTGCTTCGGTTAAAGGATGTTGGAAGGGCTGTTCTTTCGTCGGAATCACTGAAAAGCAGTTTCCGGGGCGACGGAGGGGTAAAGATGATCGCCTTGGCCATACAACCTCAACCCGGATCTAATCATATTGCAATTGCCGATGAATTTTACAAAAGGATTGAGCGGTTAAAGCAAGAGATTCCTCAGGATTTGAAACTGTCTGTACTTACGGACATTACAACAAATATACGCAAAGGAATCAAAGAGGTTGAAGAAACCATTTTCTTCTCTTTTGCATTGGTGGTATTGGTAATATTTGTCTTTTTAAGACACTGGAGAACTACTTTAATACCTGTCCTTGCTATCCCTATATCGTTAATCGGAACCTTTGCGATCCTTTATTTCGCAGGGTTTACAATCAATTTATTAACCCTGCTTGGGATCGTTCTGGCAACAGGCTTGGTCGTTGATGATGCAATTGTTGTGCTCGAAAATATTTATAAAAAGATTGAGCAAGGTGAAAAACCTATGATTGCCGGTCACAAGGGATCGGAAGAGATCATCTTTGCCATCATCTCTACGACTATTACACTGGCGGCTGTATTTTTGCCCATCATGTTCCTGAGTGGAATCACCGGACGACTTTTCAGAGAGTTTGCTGTGACAGTGGCAGGATCTGTTTTAATTTCGGCATTTGTATCACTGACCCTGACACCGATGATGTGTGCCAGAATGCTTAAAAAGAGTACTTCTGAATCAAAAATGTACAAAAGTAGTGAGCGATTTTTTGAAAAGATGACGGAAGGTTACCACTCCTCATTGAACACCTTTATCCAACACCGTTGGATTGCAGTTGTTATCATGGTTGCTGCTTTGGCTATTATCGTTTTGATAGGAAGGATTATACCTTCAGAATTAGCTCCGATGGAAGATAAAAGCAGGATACGAATTTCTGCCACTGCTCCTGAGGGAACAGCTTATGAAGCGATGGATAGCTATACGGAAAAATTGGCTGCCGTTCTCGATACCTTGCCCGAAAAGGACAAGATGTATGTAATGACCGGAATGCATGGAACCAACGATGCTTCAGCAAGAATCCTCTTAGTTGATCCGGATAAGCGAAAACGTTCTCAGCAGGAAATTGCCGATTGGCTGAACGGACTGATGCGTAAATTTAATTTTGCCAGAGGATATGCCACACAGGAACAAACAATTGCCACCACAAGAAGAGGGGCAGGTTTGCCGGTTCAGTTCGTGATTCTTGCACCCGATTTTGCCAGCCTCAAAGAGACTTTGCCTAAATTTTTAGATAGAGCCAATGAGGATAAGGCGTTCCAGGTGGTTGACGTAGATTTGAAATTCAACAAACCCGAGTTGAGAGTAGAAATTGACCGCGACCGTGCCAAAATTTTGGGGGTTTCAGTGAGGGATATTGCTGAAAATCTTTCGCTTTATTTTAGTCAGCAACGGTATGGGTTCTTTGTAATGAGAGACAGACAATATCAGGTTATCGGGGAGGCATCCCGTTCCAACAGAGATAATCCACTGGATCTTTCCTCTATTTACATACGAAATTCTGAAGGAAAACTGATTCAACTTGATAACGTCCTGAAGATATCCAATCAGAGTAATCCGCCGAATATCTATCGTTTTAACCGATATGTTTCTGCAACAGTCTCAGCCCAGCCTGTAACCGGCACTACTTTGGGTGAGGGAATTGCCGAGATGAAAAAAATTGCAAAAGAAGTTCTTCCTGAGAATTTTTCTACCTCCTTGGCCGGTTCTTCCCGCGACCTGGATGAGAGTGCCAGCAGTTTAGTTTATGCTTTCATTTTCGCACTTATCCTGATTTTTCTGGTCTTAGCTGCCCAGTTTGAAAGCTACCGTGATCCGTTGATTGTGATGTTTACCGTTCCGTTGGCGATTGCCGGTGCGCTGATATCGTTGGTTGCCTTCGGCCAAACTCTGAATATTTTTAGTGAAATCGGGATCATTATTCTGATCGGCATCGTGACCAAGAACGGGATTCTGATTGTCGAATTTGCCAACCAGAAAAAATTGGCTGGCCTGCCATTGAAGGAAGCCGTGCTTGAAGCCGCAACACTTCGGTTAAGACCAATTTTGATGACAAGTTTGGCAACAACACTTGGAGCCCTCCCGATAGCCCTTGCACTGGGAGCAGCAGCCAAGAGCAGAGTTCCCATGGGTATTGCCATTATCGGAGGGTTGCTTTTCTCCCTTGTTTTGACACTTTACATTGTACCTGCCCTTTATACCTTGATATCAGGAAACAGAAAAGGCGAAGAGGAAACCGAAGATTTGCAGGCCGACGTTGAGGATTAATAAAAGTTTTATAGGAAAAAAAATGAAAAAAACTGCGTTAAATATATTTCTCCTCTTTGGTTTGTGTGTCCTGTCAAAAGGTCAGACTGCCGGGCTGAGTCTGGAGGATGCCATCTCGATCGGACTTAAAAACAATTTCTCGATTCAGATAGCAAACAATGACACAAAAATTGCCGTCAATAACAATACCTTGGGAAATGCCGGTTTTCTTCCCAGCGTAAATGTGAACAGTGGAATAAGAGAAAATATTTTCTCTCTGGATACAAAAGACCAGAATGGTGTAAGCACAAAAAGTGACAACCTTCATGCCGGTACGTTAAATTTCGGAGCATCGCTAGACTGGACCCTGTTCAACGGGATGGCAATGTTTATTATTAAAGAGAAACTTGGATCATTGCAAACCCTGCAGGAGACTTCTCTCCGTGCTTCGGTCGAAAACAAGTTGTCTGAGATAATAACTGCCTATTTTGCTGTTGTACAGTTGAAAAACAGTATTCAGGTTTTGCAGGATGCTATAAATTTCTCGAACAGCAGATATGATCTTACAAGAAAGAAACTTCAGATCGGAACTACCTCTGAGCTAGCGTTTTTGAAATCTTCGACCGACCTAAATGCCGACAGTGCCGCTTTCCTGAGGCAACAGGTGGCCATGACAACCGCGAAATCAAAATTGAATACCCTGCTGGTTTTGGAAACCGGGAAAGATTATGATGTTTCTTCACCGATCCGGTTCGACAGTATTCTGGATTTCGCAAGTTTAAAGGATGTCCTTGTTGCAGCGAACAGTCAGATCAGTATGGCCAAACAGTATGTGGATATTACTTTGCTTGATTACAGGCTTACACATTCTCCGCAATACCCACAAATAGCCTTTTTTACAGACTATAACCTTACGAGATCCAAATACAATTATGGCGCATCGTCGCTGGTCATAAACAAGGGTCCGGTCGTCGGCCTTAACCTTTCTATTCCTGTTTTTGACGGATTTAATAAAAAAAGAGTTTCCGCCAATGCAAAAATCGATGCCGAATCGACTAAATTGGGATATGAAAAGACTTTAAAGGAGACAGAAGAATCTCTTTGGCAGATATACAACGAATACCGAACGAATTTGAAACTGGTTAAACTGGAAACCGCCAATCTTGAAGTAGCAAAGACGACCTCGAAAATTTCCTTCGAAAGATTCAGGGTAGGAGAGATGAGTGATTATGAACTTCGGCAGATTCAACTTTCTGAATTGGAAGCCGAAAATAGCCTGATAATCGCCCAATTTCAAGCCAAAAAATCCGAGACTGAGTTACTTCGCCTGAGCGGAAAACTGATCGAATCCAAAACGAACAAATAATTCATTTTCTCATAACTTTAGGCACTCTATTCACTTTAGTTCAAATTAGCCACTTTTTATGAGAACCGGCAATCTCTTCAAAAAAAAATCGATTTCATTGATCATGCATGATTCTTCCGATCAGGCACTTCATGGAACCGGAATGAAACGCACCCTTGGAGTTTTTGATCTGACAGCCTTAGGCGTTGCAGCCATTGTAGGTGCCGGGATTTTTAGTACAATTGGAAATGCTGCAGCAAGCGGAGGTCCTGCAGTCTCACTACTATTTGTTTTTACAGCCATTGCCTGCGGGCTCTCAGCCATGTGCTATGCTGAATTTGCTTCTTCTATACCCATAAGTGGCAGTGCCTATACCTACGCCTATGCAAGTTTTGGTGAGTTGGTGGCATGGATAATTGGATGGGATCTCATTATGGAATATGCAATCGGGAATATCGCTGTGGCAATTTCATGGTCCGGTTATTTTACCGGATTACTTTCGGGGTTTGGACTACATATTTCGTCTTTCCTCACAACAGATTATCTTACCGCCTTCCGGGGATACCATGAGGCAATGCTATTGATCCAGAAAGGAACATCCATCATCGATTTAAGTCCTGTTTTGAGTGAGGCATATCAGGCTTGGACAACTGCTCCTCAAATATTCAGTTTTCGATTAATTGCTGATATTCCTGCATTTATGATTGTGGTACTCATTACTTGGGTGTGTTATATAGGAATAAGAGAGTCGAAAAGAGCGAACAATATGATGGTTTTGCTCAAGATTGGTGTTCTTATACTGGTTATCGCAGCAGGAGCATTTTATGTGGATCCGACTAACTGGTCGCCTTTTGCACCCAACGGATTGCCCGGAGTTTTGAAAGGAGTTTCAGGAGTGTTTTTCGCCTATATCGGTTTCGATGCAATTTCTACCACAGCAGAGGAGTGCAAAAATCCCAAAAAGGATCTTCCCAGATCAATGTTTTATGCCCTTCTGATTACTACCGTATTGTACGTTCTTGTAAGCCTTGTGTTAACAGGAATGGTTCCATACAATCAGCTTGGCGTGGCCGATCCGCTTGCCTTTGTTTTTGCGAAATTGCATCTCGCAAAACTTTCAGGGATTATTGCCATTAGTGCGGTAATAGCGATGGCGAGCGTTCTATTGGTATTTCAACTTGGACAACCACGTATTTGGATGAGTATGAGCCGTGATGGATTATTGCCTCCGATTTTTGCAAAATTGCATCCAAAATACCGAACCCCAGGATTTTCTACTATTGTGACCGGATTTATTGTTGCTTTGCCATCTTTGTTTATGAATTTGACAGAAGTGACTGACCTAACCAGTATTGGCACCTTGTTTGCATTTATCCTGGTATCAGGAGGTATATTGATTCTAAATCCAAAGGGAGACAAGGAACGAAACAAAAATGGGTTTATCGTTCCTTACTTTAATAGCAGGTATTTTCTTCCCCCGGTTTTCCTTTTATTAACAGCTTTACTTTCCTATTCAAATATTGGATTTCCACATATAGGTCTGTATTTGAGTAATTTATCTATTCATTCCCTCCCTTATTTACTATTTGGGATTACGACCATAGTGATTACAATATTGGCAATGTTTAAATCCTGGTCTTTTATCCCTGTTTTGGGATTACTGACGAATTTTTATCTGATGAGTGAGCTGGGAATTACCAATTGGGCTCGGTTTGGAGTGTGGCTGGTGATTGGGTTGATACTTTATTTTAGCTATGGCATCTTTCATTCTAAATTAATTGCAGAAAAAATTGAATCAAATTCGTAATATTGCTGTATGATTGATAAAATGGCACTATTATACTGCATAACATGATCTCCTATACAATTCAACAAGTTAAGTTACTCATTATATTGCTTTTGATTGCGCTGAGTACTTCGGCTCAAAAAAAGACAGATATTTTTCATATTTCCGGTCGTATTCGGGTTGATAACGAAGAACCAACTGGATCAGTGGTTACGCTGACCAATTTATCGTCAAAATCAATAGAGAATACTGCCACGATCAGTCAAACCGGAAAATTCGACTTTGATCTTAAATACGCTTCAGAATATAAATTAAGTGTCGTTAAAAGTGACCATTACACGAAAGATATCGAAGTTTCTACTATAATTCCTCCTTCGGTTTGGGCTAAAGACAGTATTTTCCCTCCTTTTACGATTGTTGTTACAATTTATAAAAAGGTTCCAAATGTTACCCTGAGTTTTGAAGGTAAGACCGTTGGGAAAATCTGCTATTCCCCGAAAGGAAAATTGGACAATTTTGATTCGGATGTGTACATTGATGACAAAGATATTCGCAGAGAAATTGATCAGGCGTTGAAATCGCAGGAAGACGAAATTTTCAACAAAAAAATGGCTGAAGCCATTGAACTTGAAAAGAAAAATCAGATTAGAGAAGCTATAAAGGCGTATGAGGAAGCTTTGGCCATTCGCAAGAACGATCAGTTCATCAAGCCGAAATTAAAGGAATTAGCTTCTGATTTGAAAAATTTGGAAAAGGATGCCTTGCTTGAAGGCGAATTCAATAAAATGCTTGCGGCGGGTGATGAAAATGTTGCAAAACTGAAGTACCCTGAAGCCATTGATAATTTCAAAGGTGCACTTTCTATTAAACCAGGAAATCAGGTTGCATCCGATAAGCTGACAAACGCAGAGCAGCTTTTGGTGAAGTTAAATGCAGACAAAGCTAAGGTAGATGCTGAATTCAATCGCTTACTAACAGAAGGAGACGGCAATGTTGGTAAACTCAAGTATCCTGATGCTATTGAAAATTTTAAGGGAGCGCTTGTTATTAAACCTGGTAATCAGATTGCTACTGCAAAACTAACGAATGCAGAACAACTTTTAGCCAAAGCAAAAGCTGATAAGTCTAAACTGGAAGCAGAATTTATTCGATTATTAGCAGCGGGTGATGAAAATGTCACAAATAGTAAATACCCTGAAGCGGTCGACAATTTTAAGGGAGCCTTAAGCATAAAACCAGGAGATGCAGTTGCCACAGCGAAACTGGTCAATGCAGAACAGTTGCTGGCAAAACTGAATGCCGATAAAACCAAACAGGATGCAGAATTCAACCGCTTACTGGCGGCGGGTGATGACAATGTTTCCAAAGTGAAGTATCCCGAAGCCATTGATAACTTCAAGGGTGCCCTGACCATAAAGGTTGGCGACAAAATTGCCACGGCGAAACTGGCCAATGCCGAGCAATTGCTGGCTAAACTGAATGCCGATAAAGCTAAACAAGATGAAGAGTTCAATCGCTTACTGGCGGCGGGTGATGACAATGTTTCCAAACTGAAGTATCCCGAAGCCATTGATAACTTCAAAGGTGCCCTTATAATTAAGGTTGGCGACAAAATTGCCACTACGAAATTGGCCAATGCCGAGCAATTGCTGGCTAAACTGAATGCCGACAAAGCGAAACAGGATGCTGAGTTCAATCGCTTGCTGGCGGCGGGTGATGAGAATGTTTCCAAACTGAAGTATCCCGAAGCCATTGATAACTTTAAGGGTGCCCTGACCATAAAGGTTGGCGACAAAATTGCCACGGCGAAATTGGCCAATGCTGAGCAATTGCTGGCTAAGCTGAATGCCGACAAAGCGAAACAAGATGCAGAATTCAATCGCTTACTCGCAGAAGGTGATGACAATGTTTCCAAACTGAAGTATCCTGAAGCCATTGATAACTTCAAGGGTGCCCTGACCATTAAGGTTGGCGACAAAATAACCACTGCGAAATTGGCCAATGCCGAGCAATTGCTGGCTAAACTGAATGCCGACAAAGCGAAACAAGATGCAGAGTTCAATCGCTTGCTGGCCGCGGGTGATGACAATGTTTCCAAACTGAAGTATCCCGAAGCCATTGATAACTTCAAAGGTGCCCTGACAATAAGGGTTGGCGACAAAATTGCCACAGCGAAACTGGCCAATGCCGAACAATTGCTGGCTAAACTGAATGCCGACAAAGCGAAACAAGAAGCAGAGTTTAAACGATTATTGGCTTCCGGTGATGACAATGTTTCCAAATTAAAATATATAGAAGCGATTGAAAATTTCAAAGGAGCGTTGGTTATTAAAACATCAGATCCAGTAGCCTCAGAAAAATTGGCCAATGCAGAGAAATTGTTGGCTAAACTTAATGCAGAAAAGGCAATTCAGGAAGCTGAATATAACCGTTTACTCGCTGCCGGAGATGCAGATGTCGCTGTACAAAAGTACACTGAAGGAATTATTAACTTCAAAGGTGCATTGAAAGTGAAACCGGGAGATCTCGTTGCTAAAACAAAATTATCAGATGCCGAAAAATTGTTTGCAGCGTTGAATGCCGAAAAATTAAGACAAGAGGCTGAACTTAAACGCAAGCTTCAGGGGGAAGACAGCTACCAGAAAAACATACAAACAGGTGATGCAAACTTTGCGAAATCGTTGTGGACTGTGGCCATTTTCTACTATCAGGAAGCACTGAAATTCAAGACAGCCGATAAATATGCGCTTGGAAAAGTTGATGACTGCAAGAGAATGATAGACAGTAATATAACTGCAGAAAAAATGCAGGAATACAATTCTTACGTTAAGAAGGCGGATGAAGATTTGCTGGCAAAAAACTATAGTTCTGCACGTTTCTATTACGGGAAAGCAAATGGGATCCTTCCGTGGGAAGTATATCCTAAAGACCAAATGAAGGTGGTTGAAAAATTAATTTCATCAACTGATGTTAATGGAACGGAGGCTCAGTATTTTGATGCAATTACTAAAGCAGACGACGCTGTTAAACAAAAAAATTATGCAATTGCTCGTTTCTATTTTCAAAAGGCCATTTCACTTAAACCAGAAGAAGATTATCCAAAGCAACAATTGAAAAGATTATCAACCGATCAATAAAACAATTTCGTTTAATTTCCGTATTAAAAAGAAGATTCTTTCTTCATTTTGAACGAATGAAAACTTGTAATTGTTAAGGATGACATACGAAGTTATTGATAATAAAGCGACTTAAATGACAGATAAGATTTATATTCCTGCGGATTATGTTCCGATTTTGATACAATCACTGGTAGCCTTTGGTTTTGTTGCACTTACGATGTTTGCTACTCATTTTATCTCAAGCAAAAGAAAGAGAATCAGAACTTTGCGGAAGGATGAAAATTTTGAGTGCGGGATTGATGTGAAAGGAAATGCGCGATTTCCGTTTTCAGTAAAATATTTTTTAGTCGCTATATTGTTCGTTCTTTTTGATGTTGAAATCATCTTTTTTTATCCGTGGGCTATTAATTTTCTGCAGATGGAATGGAGAGAATTTTTCGCCATGTTACTGTTTGTAGCATTGCTTCTTTTTGGGTTTTATTATATCTATGAAAAAGGAGCTTTGGAATGGAACAACGATGAATAATTAATTTTTTATCGATATTATTATGCCTCAATATACAAAAGTAGATCCACCGGATGGGTATTCAGCCCCTGGGTTTTTTGCAACAACACTTGATCAGGTTGTAGGATTGGCCAGAAAAAATTCTATCTGGCCATTGCCTTTTGCTACCTCGTGTTGCGGAATCGAGTTTATGGCAACCATGGGCGCCAATTATGATCTGGCTCGATTTGGGGCTGAAAGATTGAGTTTTTCGCCAAGACAAGCCGATTTGTTGATGGTGATGGGTACCATTGCAAAAAAAATGGGGCCGATAGTACATCAGGTTTATGAACAAATGGCCGAACCACGGTGGGTGTTGGCTGTTGGTGCCTGTGCTTCAAGTGGCGGTATATTTGATACTTACAGCGTTCTTCAAGGTATCGATAAGGTTGTACCGGTTGACGTATATGTGCCTGGCTGTCCTCCCAGACCTGAGCAAATTATTGATGGTTTTATGAAGATTCAGGAGTTGGTAGGTAAGGAGTCCTTGAGAAGAAGGTATTCACCCGAGTATAGGGCACTACTTGAACAATACGGAATTAAATAAATTATGGAGCAAAAAGAGATTCAAAATAGACTTCTGGGAAATTTTCCAAATGAGTTCATATCCTTTGATGAAAGCTCTGATATATTAACTGCGACTATAAAGAAAATAGGATTAATTGACTTTATTTTATATTTAAAAGAGGATTTGGGATTTCAATTTCTGACGGATCTTTGCGGCATTCATTATCCTGATCAGGAATTGCAATTGGGTGTAGTTTATCATCTTCACAATTTTCTGACTAATCAAAGGATCAGAGTGAAAACGTTTACCTCTATTTCTGAGCCTGAAATTGATAGCCTGACAAGTATTTTTTCAGGAGCAAATTGGATGGAGCGCGAAACGTATGATTTTTTTGGGATTATATTTATTAACCATCCAAATCTTATCCGAATTTTGAATGTAGAATATCTCGATTATTCCCCGCTACGTAAAGAATATCCCCTTGAAGATCAAACCCGTACCGACAAGGACGATCGTTTTTTTGGAAGATAATTGTATTATGGAAAATTTAGGTAAAGAACATATAGTAGTCAGGCCTGAAGATTACGACAAAAACTTCAGCACGTTGAATTTAGGTCCAACGCACCCTGCCACGCATGGCATTTTCCAGAACATTCTGACCATGAACGGAGAAACAATTATCGATGCAGAGCAAACAATTGGTTATATCCATCGTGCCTTCGAAAAATTGGCAGAACGTCGTGCATTCTATCAAATCACAACGCTAACCGATAGGCTTAACTATTGTTCTTCTCCAATCAATAATATTGGCTGGCAGATGACCGTCGAGAAACTACTGGGGGTAGAAACGTCCAAGCGTATCGATTACATGAGGATCATTATCATGGAGTTAGCCCGAATATCCGATCATTTAATATGTAACAGCGTTATTGGAGTCGACAGTGGAGCATTAACCGGGTTTGTATATGTCTTCCAGGAACGTGAGAAAATTTACGAGATTTACGAGGAAATTTGCGGTGCGCGGTTAACAACAAATCTGGGTAGAATTGGTGGTTTTGAACGTGATTTTACCCCATCCGTGATCAAAAAAATCAAGGAGTTTATAGCAAATCTGCCAAAGGTTATCAAACAGTTTGAAAAACTATTGTTGCGTAACCGGATTTTCATGGACAGGACTATCAATGTCGGTGGAATATCCTCCGAACGTGCATTGAATTACGGCTTTACCGGTCCATGCTTAAGGGCAGCCGGAGTTGATTATGATGTTAGGACAATGAATCCATATTCATCGTACAACGATTTTGAATTCACTATCCCGGTAGGAACAAATGGCGATACGTACGATCGGTTTTGTGTGAGACAGGAAGAAATTTGGCAAAGTATCAAATTGGTGCAAAATGCGCTTGAAAATTTACCGGAAGGTAGCTTCCATACGGATGTTCCTGAATTTTATCTGCCCGATAAAGAAGATGTTTACAGTAAAATGGAATCGTTAATTTGGCACTTCAAAATTGTGATGGGAGAGGTGGGTGCGCCGGTTGGTGAGGTTTACCATTCGGTTGAAGGTGGAAATGGGGAACTTGGATTTTATCTGGTCAGTGATGGCGGCAGAACACCTTATCGTTTGCATTTCAGACGACCGTGTTTCGTTTATTATCAGGCCTTCCCTGAAATGGTTAAAGGATCTTTCCTGTCGGATGCGATTCTTACGATGAGTAGTATGAATGTGATTGCAGGAGAGTTGGATGCATAAGAAAGATATATGTTATAAGAAGATATAAGTTATAAGATATGAGCTATGAGTAATTAGCTGTTAGTTAATATTTTATAACAAATTTTGTGAAATATAAAAGATTGAATATTATTTTTTGAATTGAACCAAAAAAAATGTTGGATAAGAAAATAGATCATCCGTTGCACGAGAAGAGAAATAGTCAGATCTGTTTTTCGGATGAAATTCTTTTGAAGGTGCAGAAGATCATTGCCAGATATCCCGAAGGAAAGGAGAAATCTGCCTTGTTGCCGATACTTCACATTGCCCAAGAGGAGTTTGAAGGTTATTTAAGTGTCGATGTAATGGATTATGTTGCCACTTTATTAAATATTCAACCGA
>JBBQJE010000089.1:0-12417 GCA_038325635.1 Bacteroidales bacterium | reverse complement strand
TCTTTGGTAACAGCTGGCAAGGATTTTTTTGCAACTGTGAAATAAGACCATCCATAAGCAGAGCATATTTTTTTGAGGTCGCTCCAAGCTTCGTACTCGCCTAAAGGCGTCTTAATCAAGATGATATTTTGACTTGTAATTGTGTTCATGGGGATTATAGATTGAAAGTTAGGGAGGGAGGGAGTATCAATTGTAATTAAGGGTTACAAGGAATGGGTCTTGTGCGCTAAAGTTACCAGCTGCTTGGTTTTCAGGAACATTGAGTGTTGCACCGATTTTGATGATACTGGCAGAGGCTATCAAAGCATTGGTTGGAGATGAGGTACTTGTAAAGTTACTGACCAACATGTTTGATGCTCCACCGTTATTAATGGTAAAAGTTTCTTTTGGAAGAGTCACATCGAAAGTTGTTTGATTGCCTCCTGTAACAGCGAAAGTAGCTAGAGTGCCTTTCCCGGTTTGAGCAATTTCGACACCTGAAGTGATTAAGCTATTATTGACGCCTAAAATGACGGTACTTGTATTTTTGGAAGAAACGATTTCGTTGAAAGTAAGATCTGCAGATTTCTCGATTCCGATAGGGGCAACAACTTCGCAGTAAATATTAGCGTAAGCAGTCATTTGAGCAAAAGAATGCAAAGATAATCCTATGATTAAGATTGCGATTCCGAGGGTCAATTTTGCTTTCATTGTTTTTTACTTTTTTAGAAGATTTTGATATCGTTCTGTAGAAGTAAAAATAGTCCACGGGCACTTTGCCGGAAATCAGGAAAAGGGTAAAACAATCTTCGGAATAGCTGATTCTTTTGTAGTTGAAAGGACTACATCGGAATATAAAGGATAAAGGCTAAAGAGGGATAAAGGATAAAGGATAAAGGCTAAAGAGGGATAAAGGATAAAGGATTAAGGCTAAGGGCTAAGGGCTAAAGTAGAGGAGCGATTTACAGGCATTTCGGAATCGTAAAGAAAAATGAACTCCCCTGTTCTATCTTGCTTTTCACCCATATTTTACCCTCATGTAGTTTAACAAAATCCTTGCAGAGAATAAGTCCAAGGCCGGTACCCTTTTCGTTCAAAGTTCCAAAAGTAGAATGGCTACTTTCTATCCTGAATAATTTCTCTAAGTCGTCCAACTCTATTCCAATTCCAGTATCTCTCACACATACCGTCCATTCCTTAGGATTATCCTCCGTAGAAATGAAAATTTGTCCACCCGGTCTGGTAAACTTCACGGCATTCGAAATCAAGTTTCGTAGAATCGTACTTATCATCTCTTCATCACCACAAATTAGGTAACTCGGGGGTAGGAGACTTAAGATGGATATCGATTTAAGTTGTGCTGAAGCAGTGAAAATATCAGTGATTTCTTTTACCAAGACTACTAAATCGAAGAATAGTGGTTTAAAAGTAATATTACCCCTCTGCAAAGTTGACCATATCTGCAGGTTCTTTAACAAATCCATGGCGTCTTCAGAGGATTTTAAGATGATCTTCGCATATTTTTTTACGTCCTCGAAATTTTCTTCCTCAATTTGATCTACAAGGAGATGACTAAATCCTATTATTGAGCTAAACGGCCCTCTGATATCATGAGCAATGATGGAGAAGAATTTGTCCTTTGTCGCATTAAGCTCACGTAAACGGGTCTCGTTTTCTCTAATCAATTTCTCCGAATTTCGCAAATCCGTCAAATCAATGGTATAACCAGCAAGAAAAGTTTTATCCTCTTGTTTGATGGGAAATTTGATTGTTCGATAATTGCGGTTATTTAAATCTTCCTCAAGGCGTAGCAACTCCCCTTTCAATACAACGTTTAAGTCATCGGCTGTTATTTTTTTTGCGAATTCTTCCGGAAATAATTCATACATGTTTTTCCCAACCATATCAGAACCTTTCACCCCAATCATTTCATCATAATTTTCACTCGCAAAAAGCACACGACTTTCATCTTCAGATACATCCTTAATAAAGGAATGGATTGGGGAATGCTTTATAAACAATGAAAGAAGTTCATTCCATTTAGTTAGCTCATTTTCAGCCCTTTTGCGATCTGTTATGTCTCTGAAAATTGAACTAATTTGGGTTTTACCATCTTTTGTGGTAAAAAGTGCTGAGGAAAGTTCAACTGGAAATTTTGTTCCATCACTTCTAATACCAATTAACTCACCAAAAAACTCCCCAGTTTTTTGTCGTTCTTCTAACGCACCAGAAAAGCGTGGATCAGTGACATCAATGATACCGTTACGTCCAATTTCTCTAAATTCTTCAACAGTTCGCCCGAACATTCTACAGGCTGCCTGATTCGCTCTTTCAATCATTCCATCTTGCTGAGTCAAAAAAACTGCATCTAAACTCGTATTGAAAAGCACATAATATAGTTCTGCAGAATCATTTAGATCATCGTCGATTAGCATAGAACTCCATTTTAATTTTAGTCATACAAATCTAACTATTTCTCTAAAATGTTCCAATAAAATAGTAAACTTAGAGTTAGATTAGTTCAGAGCCTAATCATAGGAAGGAGAAATTTTTAGTCTTTGACTTAAATGTTCCGATTTTTGCTTGATCTTTACTCTTTGTAATTTCTGATTTAAAAAATTCCAGAAAAAATGAATGCGAAAATATTTGTTGAAATTTTCAATTTTTAGTGTTTTTTATTTACCTTTGAATCCAAGGCTATGGAATTAGCCTGGAACTGCCTTTAAAAAGCTGATAATTCCTATAGAATCTTTATTGTTTTACTTTAAGGATCTTATCAGATTATGTTAAAAATTCTTCTTCTTGTAGGTTCAGGTAGTTTTATAGGTGGGATTTTCCGATTTCTTCTCTCGAGATTCATTCAAAATTCAATTTTTTCCACCTTCCCTTTTGAGACTTTCTTTGTAAATATTCTAGGTTGTTTTTTGATAGGGTTGTTCTATGTGATTTCTGAGTACGGAAATTTGATGAGCAATGAATGGTGACAATTTTTTATGGAGGAAATTTAATCGCTAAAATACTTTAAACATGGAATTTAATGGCGAAGCTAAACTGTTAAGGATTTTTATCAGCAGTACAGACAAATTCAAGCACTCTTCACTTTATGAAGCCATTGTTTTTGCAGCACGTCGTAACGGACTGGCCGGTGTAACGGTACTTAGAGGCGTGATGGGTTATGGGTCAAGCAGTGTTGTAAGCTCTTTGAAGTTTTGGGAAATTACCGAGAAACTTCCAATCGTAATTGAAATTATTGATGAAACGGAGAAGATTGAAAAGTTCAAGGCGAGGATTCTGCCCTGGTTTGAGAAATTGCGTTATGGCTGCGTGATAACTGAGGAGAAAGTAAACATTATACTCCTGAAGCAAGGAACAAAAAAAGGTTTTTTCACTTTTTAAAACAATAAGTATGAGTTTTACACATGAAGTTGAAGGAATGATATGTGTGGCACAAGGCGCAAATCATGGCTCTGCACCCATTCCTGAAGAAGGAAGATGGGTAAAATCAAAAGAGATTAAGGATATTTTTGGATTGACCCATGGTGTTGGTTGGTGTGCCCCGCAACAGGGAGCCTGTAAATTGACCCTAAACGTAAAGGAAGGGATTATTCAGGAGGCTCTCGTTGAAACCATTGGTTGTTCTGGAATGACCCATTCAGCCGCCATGGCCGCTGAAATCCTCCCTGGGAAGACCATTCTTGAAGCACTGAATACAGATCTCGTTTATGATGCTATTAATACAGCCATGCGCGAACTATTTCTTCAAATTGTCTACGGACGCACGCAGACGGCCTTTTCCGAGGGCGGACTACCTATTGGCGCCGGTCTCGAAGATTTAGGGAAAGGCCTTCGGAGTGTTACAGCGACCATGTACGGAACTGTTGCTAAAGGCCCCAGGTATCTTGAAATGGCTGAAGGTTATGTCACCAAAATCGGATTGGATGCAGGCAATGAAATCATCGGTTACGAATTCATCAATCTTGGACGGATGTTAGACATGATTAAAGCGGGCATGGATGCCAATGAAGCATTGAAGAAAGCATCAGGTAAGTATGGCCGAATGGATGAAGCAGTAAAAATTATTGACCCACGAAAAGAATAGGAGAAAAAAATATGCCATTATTTGAAAGTTACGACAGAAGAATCAACCAGATCAATAAGGTGTTGAATTCATGCGGAATATCTTCTATTGAAGAAGCCAAAAAGATATGCGATGAGAAGGGTGTGGATGTGTACAAGATTGTTAAAGATATCCAGTCCATCGCCTTCGAAAATGCTATGTGGGCCTATATTGTAGGAGCAGCCATCGCCATCAAAAAAGGACAAACCAATGCAGCCGAAATCGCTGCCACTTTGGGTGAAGGTTTACAGGCTTTTTGCATACCTGGTTCGGTGGCCGATGACCGAAAAGTAGGTCTGGGTCATGGAAATCTCGCAGCCATGCTGCTTCGCGAAGAGACCAAATGCTTTGCTTTCCTGGCCGGTCACGAATCGTTTGCTGCAGCCGAAGGAGCCATTGGAATCGTTAAGTCTGCGAATCGTGTACGTAAAGATCCTTTGCGGGTCATCCTGAATGGTTTGGGGAAAGATGCTGCTAAAATCATTTCGCGTATCAATGGGTTCACTTATGTTCAAACCCAGTTTGATTATGCCACGGGCGATTTAAATGAAGTTCAACGAGTCGCATATTCAACAGGTGACAAAGGCAAAGTGAACTGCTATGGGGCAGATGATGTTCGGGAGGGGGTGGCCATCCTCCACAAAGAAGGTGTCGATGTTTCTATAACTGGAAATTCCACAAATCCTACCCGTTTCCAACATCCTGTTGCAGGCACCTATAAAAAGGAGTGCATCGAACAGGGCAAGAAATATTTCTCAGTGGCTTCAGGTGGAGGCACCGGCCGTACTTTGCACCCGGACAATATGGCTGCTGGGCCTGCTTCTTACGGGATGACAGACACGATGGGGCGGATGCACTCCGATGCACAATTTGCCGGTTCTTCTTCTGTCCCGGCACATGTGGAAATGATGGGTTTCATCGGTATGGGTAACAATCCGATGGTGGGTGCTTCGGTTGCAGTTGCGGTGGCGGTCTCGCAAGCATGATTGATGATCAAAAAAGGTCTGACAGTTTAGTTGCCAGACTTTTTTTATTTATTTTGATAGCAGGCGAATTAAAAACTGGATTTTAAACCAATGTAAGTTGCTTTATCAAAAATATTCAGACCCGAAATAGCAAGAAATTTATTTTGTATGAATCTTGAATTAAAGAATAAACCAGTAAAATTAACCTTGGTTTCACTTTTTTTTATGTTTAACGTTGGTTTTTCGCAAACCAGCCTGGATTATTACCTGAAAGCAGCGCGTGAAAACGATCCTACGATCAAGGAGAATTTGGCAAATGTCGAAAAGGCCGGTATTCAGGAAAATATCATCAAAGTTGAATCCCAAGGGGCCAAAGTATTTATGTCAGGGGAGGTCAATTATTCTCCACTTATTCCAAATAAAGACGATCCCAATGCGATAGGTTACGATGTAGCTATTACTGATGGAGGATTGTATTCGGCCTTGTTACACATTCATCAACCAATATTTAACAAACCTACCCTCGAAACGTTGATATACCAGGCTAAGATCGAAGGTGAAACCAGCGCAAACAGAGCCAAGCTCACAATTCATCAATTGGAAAAGAATGTTATCGACAAGTATATTCTTGCTTATCAGAGTCTGAATCAAATTGAATTTGTAAAAGTCCTAAAGAATCAACTAGCTCAGCAAAAGGCTATTGTAGAAGCTTTTGCGAACAAGGGTATCTACAAGCGTTCCGATCTGTTGCTTATTGATATTGAAATCTTAAACCAGGCTACTGAATTAAGCAACCTTCAGGCAATCTACTCAAGGAATATTTATGCTCTGAACGAGCTGTGCGGACTTTCAGGAAGTGAAGATGTGAAACTTGCAGCGCCAATAATAGATGTCTCTGCTAATCAGGAACAATCAAGATTTATTGAACAATTCAGACTTGACAGTTTGAAAGAGATATCCGGTTTGCAGGTATCAAACCTGAAATATCGTCCACAATTTAAATTGTACGGGAACACCGGATTAAATGCCATAGAACTTTCCGGCATACAGCGAAAGTTTGGAGTAGGATTAGGCATAACCATGCTAATCCCTATTTACGACGGACATCAAAAGAACTACACCCAAATGCAGTCAGCTATCAATCTTCGGGTAATTAACAACTATCGGCAGAATTTCATTGTTCAGAAATCAAACAGGCAACATGCCATCCTGTCTGATTTGAATCTGATGAAACAAAAAATTGAAATGATTCGATTGCAACTGAAAAATTATGAGAAGCTAATGGAAATTTATAAAAATGAACTGCAAACAGGCGAACTGGATATTGTTAACTATATGAACACTGTAAAATCATATACCACCATACAGCACAATTTAACCATTAGCGAAACAAATAAACTGCTGATTATTAATGAAAAAAATTATTACAACTGGTAAAATACAAGCAATGAAGAACCCGATTATTATTAGCGTTTCCTTACTTTTATTATTAGGTGGATGTCAAACTCCTCAGGTCAAAGAAGTTGTTGCTACAGCCAAAGCGCTTGTTGAAACAGTCACATTTAAAAGGGGTGCATTGACAGAAGATATCAGCTTCCAGGCACAGTCCGGCTACCAGATTAAAAATGTTATCTCTTCTCCAATTGACTGCTATGTTCAAAAGGCATTTATCCTACAGGGCGACAAAGTTCAGTCCGGCCAAATACTATACGAGATTGTCACCAAAGAAAGAAAAGCTACACGTGATCTAGCAGTAAGTGATACGCTCTACAAAAATATCGGAATCATTCAAATTAAGGCCAACAGTTCTGGGATTGTCCGCTCAATGTTGAGCCAGACCGGCGATTATGTAACTGCCGGATCTCAGATGTGCCAGATCAGCAGTGTTTCAAGTCTTGTATTTACTCTGCAGGTTCCGTTTGAATACAACAACCTCATTAAACCCGGAGCATCATGCCAAATTGCATTACCTGATGGCAGTTCTGTGCCCGGAACCGTTAAGAGTGAACTTGGCCAGATGAGTCTTGATGGCCAAACCCGCCAGTATCTGGTAAAACCACTTATTAACTCATTTTTACCTGAGAATCTGTTGGCGACCGTTAAAATTACTACTAAAAAGATTGAAAACGCTCAAATATTGCCTTCTGCCTGTTTACTTACCGATGAGATGATGCAGAAATTCTGGGTGATGAGGCTGATAAATGATTCTACTGCAGTCAGAGTAAATGTGACGATAGGTCTGAAGGGAAAAGATGAAGTTGAGATTACTCTTCCTTCCTTCACTTCAACTGACCGCATCCTTTCTTCAGGGAATTATGGTTTGGCTGACACGGCATTGGTTAAAGTTGAAAAGAAATAACCATGGAAGCGAAAAACTTTTTTAAGACTTTTCAAAAACCATTGTTATTTCTGATGGTTGTGGTATTGCTTTGGGGTACCTATTCCTACACGCGGATGTACACTTCGCTATTCCCGGAAGTGACATTTCCAAAAATTACCCTCATTGCGGCAAACGGCGACCAGCCTATTGACAAAATGATGGTTACAGTAACTAAACCGATCGAAAGTGCTTTGAAACGAGTAAAAGGGGTAACCATTGTGCGTAGCTCAACAGGTCGAGGATCGTGTGTTATATCGGCCTATTTCAATTGGGATATTGACATTTATGCAACCAAAACACTGGTCAAATCCCGCATCAACGAAATCAAAAACTTCCTGCCTTTCAATACAACCATTCAGGTAGAAGCCATGAATCAGTCCATTTTCCCGGTTTATGGTTTAACACTGGAAAGCAATACGGCCAACCTTGTGGAATTAAAGAAAGCAGGAATGTTTATCGTCCGCCCCGGCTTTTCACAAGTCGATGGAATATCGAATGTAGTGGTTCGCGGAGGCAAAACAAAGGAATACGTTATTACGCCCAATGTCAATAAAATGAGCGCGTTGAAAATAACGCCCGAAGATATTTCGAAAGCCGTTGCCGACAATAATTTTGTAGAATCGAATGGAAAATTAAGCGGAAATCGCAGGCTATACCTCACATTAACTGATACCCGGATAGAAAGGCCGGACGATCTCGGTGAAATTATTGTAAAATATCAAAACAATAGAGTTGTTAAACTGAAAGACATAGCAACCCTTACATTGGACGAAGAGTTAGAGTTTACCAAAATCAATGCCAATGGACACGAGGCGATAATCATCGACCTGGTGAAACAGGAAGGTGTTAATTTAATCGATTTTGCTAAAAAAGTTACGGCTCAAACAGAAGAAATACAAAAACAGCTTCCCAAAGGTATCGTGTTAAAACAGTATTACAATCAGGCAACTTTTGTCAGCGATTCAATTGGCAGTGTGATCAGAAGTATATTGGAAGGTTTGCTTTTAGCGGTTTTCGTCACCTTCATCTCACTAAAATCTTTCAGGGCAGGGATCAAATTAGTTTTAATCATCCCTGTTATTTTCGCGTTGTCTATCGGAATGCTCAATTTTGTCGGATTGACTCTGAATGTGATGTCCCTTGGTGCAATTGCGGCCTCCATCGGATTAATTATTGACGATGCCATAGTCATTATTGAGCAAATTTATCGAGGGCACGAGGAAGCGCCTAATAAAGACAAGTTTACTGTTGTAAAAGACAGTATCAAATTTCTATTCCCATCCATGATCGGTTCCTCGCTAAGTACAATTGCTATCTTTTTCCCATTTGCATTAATGACCGGTGTTGCCGGCTCTTTCTTCAAAGAATTGGCCTTAACTATGGAAATTACATTGACATGTTCATTTCTTGTTACATGGCTTGGTATTCCTGCACTTCATCTAATGACAGGAGACCAAAAATTCAATCCTGAAGTAAAAATGGAGCTTAAAAGTGAAATTGGACACGAAGGTGAGCGAAAAGGGCTGAATTGGTTATTTTGGTTCTTCGATAAACCATGGTTTGCAACGGGTCTTTGTGCCTTTTTGCTAGTATCGTCTGTTTGGTTAACCGGCAAAATTGAAACAGGGTTTCTGCCAAAATTAGATGAAGGGACTATTGTACTCGATTACATATCCCCATCAGGAACTGCAACCGAAGAAACAAATGCGCTTTTGCTTAAAATGGAAAAAATCATTCTAGCACATCCGGAGGTGGAATCCTATTCACGGCGCTTGGGCATTCGTATGGCCTTTAATTCGATAACCGCAAATGGCGGGGATTATTTAATTCAACTCAAGAAAAGCAGAACGCATACAACAGAGGAAGTAATTGAAGAATTAAGACAAAGTATTTCTGCCAATGTGCCTGTTATGAATATTAGTTTTGGTCAGCGAATTGCAGATTTGTTGGGCGATCTGATGAGTACGGCTGCACCCATCGAAGTGAAAATTTTCGGCGATAACCAACAGAAACTTGAACAACTGGCCGACCAGGTTGGTGTTTCTTTGGGAAAAGTAAAGGGTATTGAAGATATTCAGAATGGACTTATTAATGACGGTCCATCCATCGTTTTCATGCCAAACCAAAAAAAGCTTTTGGAAAACGGATTAACATTAAGAGATTTCCAAACCCAACTAAGCACCATTATTGGTGGTATTTCACTTGGTGTTAATTCGGTAACCGTTAATGTATCCCCGCAACAATCTGCGCTTGGTGGCTTGCAAGTGGGTGAAATTCAGGAAGGTGAGCAGATGATTAAAATACTGATGCGTTACAATAAATTTTCAGACAATAGCATCGACGATGTGATGAAACAGCCTCTTTTTATGAAAGACGGCACAATAAAACCCTTAAATCTCTTTTGTTCATACCACATTATTCCTGGCGAAATTGAGTTAAAACGCGAAGATTTGCGCTCAAATATTGTTCTTGAAGCCCGTCTAAATGGCAAAGAACTTGGTACTGCAATCAGTGATATTAAAGACCAGTTAAAGAAGGACGTTCCGCTTCCACAAGGATACAGTATTTCGTACGGAGGCCAGTATTCCGAACAACAACAGTCGTTTAAAGAACTTATGTTTATTCTTATGGCCGCTATCATATTGGTATTCATGATATTAATATTTCTTTACAAAGATTTCATGATTTCACTTCTTGTCATATTTATTTCAATTCTGGGAATGTCGGGAAGTTTATGGGCCTTGTACTTAACCGGCACGCCGTTAAACGTGGGCAGTTACACCGGAATTATCATGATAGTCGGAATTATAGCAGAAAATTCCATTTTTACAGTTCAGCAGTTTTTGTGGGAATTTCAAAAGACTGACAGCGCCGAACACGCCATTAATTTTGCTATTTCAACCCGTATCCGTCCGAAGTTAATGACTGCCATATCCGCCATATTAGCTTTATCGCCTCTTGCCCTTGGTATTGGACTTGGCGCACAAATGCAACAACCCTTGGCGATTGCCGTGATTGGCGGTTTTGTGATGGCTATGCCAATGCTGCTCTTCGTTTTACCCGCATTCTTAAAGCTGATTTACAAAAACAAACATTCAATTTCAGCAATATGATACATCCATGAACAAACGTTCACAAAAAAGAATGAATATTATCGTGGATGTTCCATGTGGCCAATGCTTTAGCTTAATTATACACACATGAAATACTTTACTTTATTATTAATATTATCGGCATCGGTACTAACTGGTTTCACTCAGGTTAATCCACCAAAGGCCGGACTTCAGCTTTCAAATACCATTACGCTGCCAAATGTAAAAGGCGGGTTTGATTTAATGGCAGCCGATGTAACTGGAAAACGGTTGTTTGTGGCCGCCCAGGATAATCACACCTTGGAAGTGATTGATTTAAATACCATGAAACCCGTTCGCAGCGTCGCAGGTCTTGAAGAACCAAAGTGGGTCGTCTATCGGCCTGAATCCAACCGGCTGTATGTGGCCACTGCGCTTGACGGGAAAGTTACTGTTCTGGACAGCCGCACTTATCAATCAATCAAGAAATTTGCGTTTAAAGAGAAATGTAACAATTTACGGTTCGATGCTGCTAAAAACCTTCTTTATGTGGGTGTCGGCAAAACTTTTGGCTCGATAGGAATAATAGATGTTCAGAACGATAAAATTGTGGGCGAAATAGCACTTTCAAGTTTTCCAAAACAGTTTGAGCAGGTTGGGAATAAAATGTATATCAATGTACCTGAAACAAATACAATCGAAGTAGCAGACCTTAATTTGAAAAAGGTCATTGCAAGTTGGCCGGTAAAGGAAGCAAAACAGAATGTTCCCATGGGTATTGACCGGAAAAATCAACGGCTTTTTATAGGTTGCGAACCGGGTAAACTGATCGTTTACGACCTTAAAACAGAGAAAGCTATTGCTTCCGTGGATATCAGCAAAGAGGCCGATGGAGTATATTACGACTCCAAACGATCACAGATTTATATCTCCTGTGCCGAAGGTTTTATCGATGTAATCTCTCAAGAAACACCAGACAACTATAAATGGGTGAAAAGAATACCTACCGGAAGCGGAGCGGGGACTTCTTTATTTATTCCGGAAATCGATGTATTGATTTTGGCTGTGCCACAAAATGAAACGAATAAGGCTGAGATTAGAGTATATAAGCCTCTGTAAAATCTATTTAATATCCTTGATTAAAATATTTTTCAACTCTATTTTATCGTTGGCGGCACTTTCAAATGCAAGCTTTGCACAAAATAGTACTTCTGGATTCTTTAGGTAGCTTTGATTCGTCATCCCCAATCATAGCTTTATTTGATTCTATTGAAGCAAGAGATAAAATCAGAATTATTTGTAATTTCCGATTTAAAATTCTTTAGCAAAAAAAAAGGAATGAAGTAAATCGGGATCAGTTCGTTCAATTATGGAAACAGTATTTCATGTCGATTATTGACCAGATGGAAGAGAGCTTTCTGACTATCAACACTTGGACAATTATTCAGAAGAGAATCGAATAACAACCTATAAATAGGCGCACTCTAAATTACTGATCCTGAATAATATTTCGTAACTTTCGGAGAAGTGTGATTCCTTTATAGGATTCGAACTTTCTTTGCATGTATTGAAAATATAAAATCAATCTTATGGCAAAAATTGTCGTTTTGGGAGCTGGTATTTCAGGGCATACCGCCGCCGCATTTCTAAAGAAAAAGCTTGGATCAAAACATCAGGTAGTTGTTGTTAGTCCATCGGAGTACTATCAGTGGATACCTTCCAATATTTGGGTAGGTGTCGGGAAGATGACGATTGATCAGGTTCGGTTTAAGCTCAAACCGGTGTATGATCGCTGGAAGATTGATTTTAAGCAGGCGAAAGCAACCAGTATTTTCCCCCAAGGCAGCGCTGACTCTGAACGTGCATTTGTTAGCATTGAATACACCAGCGATACCCGACGCGGAG
>JBBQJE010000088.1:0-12538 GCA_038325635.1 Bacteroidales bacterium | reverse complement strand
GGGAAAAGAATGCCCTTGATTAATTGCGATTGCTCCCAGGTTGTAATCAAACCAATAACTGTTTCCCCGGGTATCCTTCACGAACCCGGCTGCCATATTCTGACCAACAGGACGCCCCATTCCATGAGGAGCTTCAGTAGGTGCACCTGTAAAGTAGTCATCGCTTTCCCCCGTTACAAGATTCCATATAAATAATCCACTGAACGATCCTACCAATAACCTGTTGTCGGCCATTGGTTCCAAAACATTACAACCCATGATACTCACCAAAGGCTGGTTGGCAACTGATTGAAGATTGTTTTTCAACGCGCTATCGGCCAGGAAGAACCCGTCTGAAGTATAAAAAAGATAGTGCTGATTTTCTTCATTCCAGATTACCCTACGAAGTTTATCATGCCATGGATTATCGGTATCAAGATGTGAAAATGGTACGATGCCAACTTGCGTTGAACTAATAGGAATCAATAACGGTGGCCGTAAAAACATTCCTGCAGTCGTATTAATTACCAGGAATGCCACAAATATATATCCGATCAGATTATGCCACTTGAGATTTAATTTTTTCATCGCCAAAGGAGTGGCGAAAGTCCTCTGCCTGCTTTTTAAACGGGAAATCCATTTTGGAAAGAGAAAATGCAACAAACCGGAAATGGTCAGGAATAGCAATACAACTCCCAATAAATCGACAACCAATTTGCCTGCAAAGCCAAAAAGTTCACCACTATGAAGTTCCCATAAGGTAAGAAAGAGACCGCTTTTTCGCTCATATCCGATTGGTGGTGGCAGATTCATTTGCGATAAATGGACCAAGTCTGTCGTGAAAAAAAGATGATCGCGTGTTAATATCAACAACGTATCGCCCTTGACGGTTAAATCTGCAATCCGTTCCTCTTCTTCCGGCATCGGAATGGACTTCCAAATCGACTCCTTTAATGTGCTCGAAAATAGCCCAAAATGCGTTCCTGCAACTAAACGATCCTTGTATTTAACGACTGAATAAATCTTCCTTTTGTCAATTCCGTAAGGGAAACCACTGTTATAATCATGGAAACGGGTCAAACCCTCCGTAACTATCCAGGTTCCAATATTTCCATAGATTAAGACCGAATCATTTCCAATTGGCAAAGATGATCTGACCGCAGCAAGGTTCCAATTGTTGTACTGGTAACCCGGAGGCATCAATTTACGGGAGATATCAACGTTTGAAATTAGATTCCGGTGATTTAAAATTATCCCGGAAAGCGCGAAGAGCAAAGCAAAAAGTGAGACGACGATACCGGGCCATTTGTGATATTTTTTAAATCTCCTAACCCATAATGAACTATTCGGGGACATACTCAACAAATTTTGTGCAAAAATACAATTTCCGGATACGCGATTATACGGTTATTTTATACGTATAAAAGATATTTAAGTAACTTTATGCCACTAAACAATAAGGGTTAAGTTAAGAAATTTAAAATTTTACAAATTTAAAAGGGAGTAAAAATGGAACCTAAAATTGCGCAAAAGGCGCCTTATGTTGTTGAATTAGTAGCAGGAAAAGAGTATCATTGGTGTGCCTGCGGGCAGAGTAAAAACCAACCATTTTGCGATGGCTCACATCAGGGAAGCGAATTTACACCGTTGTTTTTTACTGTGGAACTATCTGGACCCAAGTATTTATGCGGTTGTAAGAGAACAAAAAATCCGCCATTTTGCGATGGTACTCACATAGACCTGTAATTTTCAAATTCCAATTAGTAAAGCAGCAGATTTTTTAGAAATCTGCTGCTTTTTTTTAGCGCCATCAAGGTTTAATTCCGGATGTATTCACGTTAAGTTCATTCTCAGGAGACATGATCGAGTGGCGTTCTCATTTTCTCCAGCATATTGAATGCTGCAACAGGAACACTTTCGGTCGTATTTGATTCAAGAGCTTTTATTAGAGTATCCAGCAAATTGTTATATCCCGCTTGTTTCCGCCGATCTTCGCGGCAGATCAAGACTATCGCCTACAAAGTCAGCAATTTACTGTATTTCATTAATAATCCAGATCTCCTTTTTCATTTATAAATGCATTGACTTTTTCTTTGTAATAACCAACTGTCGCTTCAGGTCCTAATCCTCCTAGTATTCAGATTCGTTCCGTCTGCCAATATTATTTATAATCTGTTTAAGGTGGCCTTGTGTTTGTTAATTTTATTCGCCAGCGATTGTATCGTCTTTTCGTTAACCATTTTAAAAAATGAATCTCTCACCGGTGCATAATCGTCATGCAACGGACATGGATTATTGGTATCACACCGCTTTAACCCGAAACCACATTTTGAAAAATATTCTTTACCTTCTATTGCTTCAATCACTTTAAATAATGTTATCGGGTTCGTTGGTTCAATAAAGAAAAATCCTCCCCCCCGGCCTTTCATCGAAGACACTAATTCTGCACGGGTTAAGTTTTGCAAAACTTTTCCTGTAAATTCTTCTGGGGAATCAATCATTTTGGCAATTTCCTTAAAACCAGGCCTTTCCCCTTCCATGTTTTGTATATAGATATATACTAAAGCCCTTATTGCATATTCAGTTGTTTTTCCAAGCATAGCCTTCATTCTCGAATTAAAAAACGTTCAGGGTAGAGTTCTCCATGTACCCACAGATTTTTTCAAGGTTCCCTTTCAATATTAGAATACTCTCATGCGCATACGCGTGATGCCTTTTAACAATATAGTCAATTAATTTTTTTAGCGAAAGCTTATTCACATATTCAGAATCCGGATCTTTTTGCAAGACTGCAGTTTCCAACTATTTAATGAGTTGATCCTCAAAACCTCGTACTTCTTTACAGGCATCAGAAATAATCTTATCCCCTCCACAACAATAATCGATATTATTTGCCCTAAAGATTGTGTCGGTCTTAAAATTTAATTTTACCACCTCTCTTACCAATGTATTTGATGTAATATTCATTGCAATAATTATAAAGTTCCTATTAGCAAAGATAAAAGAAATATAAAAAGACACACGTGTCTTTTTATATTATAATTTAATTACTTTTAGCAAGTCAGACAATAAAAAAGCTTTTTAAAGATGATATCACACAATTTAGGGTATCCGAAGATTGGGAATAACCGGGATCTCAAAAAAGCAATTGAGGGATATTGGGTCGGAAGGATCAGATATGAACAGCTCACGCAGATTAATTCGACAATTAAGCAGAAAAATTGGCTGACACAAAAAGATTTGGGCATTGATTTGATTCCGTCCAACGTCTTTTCGCTTTATGACCAGGCTTTGGATTTAGCGTTTGCTATTAGTGTACTTCCAAATCTTTGTGCACAACTTCCCCGAAATTCAGATAAATCGAAACTGAATCCTTACTTAGCAATTGCAAGAGTTTACCATGATGGGGTAACTGATATTTCTGCTATGGAAACGGGAATCGTATACCATTGGCTCATTGCAGAACAGATGATGCTAATGGAGCAACTTGGGGGTGATGAATGCACCCGCATAAAAGCGTAAATTTTTAGTCAAATTATAATAAAACACTCCTTCTATGAAAAAATTAATTCTTTTGGTGATCGTATTGACACAAATTATGTCACCTGCCAGCGCACAACTTATGAAAAAGCTGAATCAAAAAATAAACCAGGCAACGGATAAGGCTCTGGGTCTGGATAAACCTGAGGAGAAAAAGCAAACATCCCTTGAAAAAAAGGAAGATGATGCACAATCTGAATACAGCGATGTTACCGAAAATAATGAGAGACCCATTTTTGTAGATGCAGTGCCAGCGAATGGTAAAATGGTATTGAAGTTAAAAAAGAAGGATCTGTTTTGGGGCGGCTATATTACCATTACTGGCCAGCCAAAAAAAGGTGATGCCAATCCGAATTTATTAGATTTTATAAATGCAAGAGTGGGTAGTTTGTATAACGCAGGCGAAATAAGCGGTAATGCTATTTATATTGATGGGCAACGGCTTTTAAATGATCCAAACATTATTCCACTGCGCCCAGAGTTTATCAGTTACGACATTAACAAAACTCCTTTCTTTTCATCAACGAACAGCACAAGTTCAGGGCCCCCAGATATAGCGGCTGTGCAGGCAAAAATGCAAGAAATGCAAAATAGAGGCGGCAAACCCATGACGAAGGAGGAGGAAGAATCATTGAAGAACACGTTTACAATGAAAATTACACCAGCTACATTTTCTTTTAAATACAATGGAAAAACTTATGGGCCATTTGAGGGTATAGGAGAAAAAATGTTGGTACTAAAATCAATGACAGATGGAAAACCAACAGAAAAATTTTATGGGTTTGGTACCGAACCGCATAAAATAATTGAGGAGAACAAAGTCGTGTATTATGGATTGGTACAATCGGAAAAAGGGCTGTTCAAAGTGAAGGATTATACTTGGACAACTCTTGCACCAACTTATCCAAGCGGTTTTATCGCAATGGCACAAGGAGAAAATGTAAATACTTTTTCTAATGGAAAAACAGTAGCGACGATTAAAATTCCTGGAATTGATAGATATTATATCATTGGAGGCAGCGATAAATATTTTTCTGAAACTTATGGTACCGATAGTTGCCGGGTGGTTTGTATTTTATTCAATAAAGAAAACATTGCACCATACCAGGTTTATATTGATTATACAACGGTCTTGCATTACCCGGCACCCATTACTAAAAACCACCTGCTAGTAGCCCGCAATCCGGCAAAATCTGTTTTGTATAATATGCACACCCTCTATTATGCCGATGGCACCAAAGAAACTATTGAAAATGTTGGCGATGCTCAATTAGTAAGTTTTAATGGCAAAGAATATATTGTCTGGTTTGAAATGAAAAAAGTGGCAGATGGGCATGAAATATACGTGTGCCAAAAGGAATTGAAATAATATTTATAAAGGCATTTTATCATGAAAAAAATAACCTGTCTATTGGTTTTAGCTTTTTGCCTCAGCCTGCAAATAATGGCGCAAGTAGTTTATTTTAGTGTCTCATGTTTTTCTTACCAGTCAAGGATGGTATAAAGCAACCATAAATGGTGAACCTTGGCTAAGCTTCCATACTCCTGTGTGCTAAAACATTCCTTAGAGTTACTCAGGAGGCATGATCGAGCGGCATTCTCATTTTCTCCAGCATATTGAACGCTGCAACAGGAACACTTTCAGTCGTATTCGATTCAAGGGCTTTTTTTAAAGTATCCAGTAAATTGTTATATCCTGCTTGTTTCTGTTTGCTGAATACATGATGTGCTCCTTTACGCAGTAAAACTGATTCTGCCCCTCGTTTAATCAATGAATTTAAGAGATCAGGCCATGCGGCTTTTCTGAACCTCATTAAAGCCTCCGCTGCAAGCCATGCCACATCACTTTTGGGATCGTCCAATGCTTTTATCAAAGAAGGAATTGATTTGCGATCGCCAATTTGGCCGAGTGCTTTTGCTGCCTCCCACCGAGCCTTGTAAATAGCGGTGTTTTCTAATGCAAAGGATAAAGATGCTGCGGCCATTTTTCCAATCGTAACCAACAGTTTCCGTGATTTTGTGCGAACTTTCTCGTCTTCACTCTCCAATAATTTAACCAAAGAATCAATATTTTCTATTGAATATTTTTTCTCTATCATCATAATTTGCCTCCGTTTCTATTAAATTCTCTTTTTACACTATTCTTGCAAAAATTAAAAGTATCACATATTTATGTGGATAAAAGTCAAGTTTGCTTTGTATCCTTACACAGAAAAATTTCCTTGTCAATTTTCTCCGAATCAAACTTGGCGTCCTTTTGTCCACCAAGGAGAATTGCGATCCACCGGGTATCATCACTTTGCTCGAGCACAATTTTTATAGATATCGTCAGCGGAACCGATAAAAACATCCCAACAGTACCAAGAATAAACCCCCAGAAAATAAGTGAAAGGAATACCACCAATGGAGATAAACCCAATCCTCGCCCCATGATCTTCGGTTCAATGAAATTTCCAATAACATTATTCACGGCCACGTAAGACGCCAGTGTCCATAATGCTCCTCCTGTCCCCAATTGCACCAAGGCAAACAGCAATGCAGGAACGCCCGCCAGGATAGAGCCAATATGTGGTATGTAACTCATCAAGCCTGCGGTAAGTGCCCAAAGAATGGCATAGTCAAGACCAATAATCGACAACGCGATGTATATCAGTATACTGGTAACAATGCTAATGATCGTTTTGATGGCAAGATAGTGACGAATGCTGGTTATAATTTTTGCCAGGTATTCCAGTGACTCTTTGGGTCCGTGATAAATTTCGCTCATTTTATAGGGAATACTGGTTAGCTCCATAAACATAAAAAGGATAATGAGAAAGATAAGGAAGAAATTGCCCGTTATGTTGACGAGTTCGTGTACGGCATGCACCGTAAAATTCAGTATGCTCGAAGGTTCAAGCAGTTTTGTATATTGGTCGTCAGCAATAGTAATGCCGCGATCATTAAGATGCTGAATAAAGGTGTCACTAATCTCTTTGAGACTGGCCTCATACTTTGGGGCATTTGACGTAAAGGAGGAAATTGCACCTCCGGCAAGGTACCCGAATCCCAGAAATAATGCCAGAATAGCAATCAGCATGATGACAATAGCCAGCCAACCTGGAATTTTCTTCTTTTCAAGCCAATAAATAGGTTGCGCAAAAATTATACTAATGAAAAGGGCTAACAGGAAAGGAATTAATATTGATTTTGCAAACATAATCCCGGCGATAATGATGATGAATGCTGCAATTTTCAGCACAGTTAACGAGGGATCGTTAGGTATATTCTTACGCATCATTGACAATTAAAATTTTACATTCCTTTAATTTGCAGATAAATAAATAAAGCTATCGCGACCACAATTACACCCAATCCTATTATCCGATTGAAAAAATACAAAGAGTTGATATTAACCTTATGCCTGAAAATAGCAGCTATGCCCGTTAAAGAAATCCACCAAAGTGAAGCTCCGACAAAAATTCCTGTAATGGTCAGCAATGCATCCAATGGATGAGAGAATTGGAAGACAATGCTATAACTTGAGAAAATGGCAACGAAGACTAACACGGAGAGAGGATTAGATATCGTAAATAAAAAAGTGGTAAGGAAATCATGAAAGTGCGAAGAACTATATTTTTGACTTTCCTGAATCTGCTTGGGATGATTTGACCTGAAAATGTATATACCTAAACAGATCAGCGTAACTAATCCGACCACTTTAAAGTACAATTCATAGGTTCTGATAAGATTGATGATAATAGATAAGCCAAAACCCGCAATAATTGAATACATGGTATCTGCGGCGGCAACACCAACACCCGAAAATATACCGGATTTCCAATTTTTATTTACCGTTCGCTGAACGCACAAAATTCCAAGAGGGCCAAGCGGAATTGATATGGCCAATCCTATAATAACTCCATTCCAAAGTAAACTAATATCCATAGTAGAAAATTGCAACATCAATTTGATTGATAGATTCAAGTATTAACTGATCCATCTAATCCGGTGGCGTGAAAGCAAAGTTGACTTAAATTTTTCTGCATAGCCTTACATAACGTTAAAAAAAAATTACATCTTTCTCACATAAATAACTAAAATACGAAGAATAACTAAGCTACTCCCCATGCCATGCAGTGATCCTGTTGCAATAAGCTAAGTCTTTTGCATTGCGATTAATACAAGAACCCAAACAACCAGATTGGAACATTATTTGCTCCACCATTTTCAATATCATCAGCAGCAATCAGATAATTATCAAGATGCCCAACCTGAGATGAGTTCCTGCTTTTGCCTCCAACTTCAATGGTTAAGCCATCCAGAAGAAAGTCGCCTTCATCGGGTGTACTCACTTTTAATCCTGCGTTAATCAATTGGTTTAAAACGAAGGTTTCCATGATGTTTCCAATGTCCGGTTTTTCTTTCAAGGCATAAGCAAGATTGGTGTTTTCCAAAAATATTTTATCCGGCTTTTGTAAGGTTGATACTCCTTTCCCTTCGGAGCTAATTGTATTAAGCAAGCGGGTATCTTCGAGCTGGTAGATATACTGGTATACGCTGTCCCTGCTTAAATCAAGTTTTCGAGCCAGTGCCGCAATATTGGGTTTGAATGGCACCGATTCAGCAATTACACCTAGTAATTTTTTTACTCTATTTGCCGTACCTGAATTATAAGAGGCAATATAGGCCAGATCGGTATCCACAATTGTATTGATAACCTGATTCAATTTCAACTTGTAACTATCTTCCCCTTCAATAATAATAGGTAAATAACCTAATTCAAGATATTTATGAAAGGCAGGCAAAGGTCTGAATCCATCAGTAATCATTCTGCTGATGGTCCGATGATCCCTATTTATATCTCCAATCGTGACCGGCTCAAAACTCAAATCATGCGTAAAAAGTAAAAATTCGCGAAATGAAAGCCCTGCCAGGATATAACTCACGACTCTTCTGCTCAGATCAGCTTCACCACGGTAAATATCCAATGCCGATGAAGCGGAAAAAATGATCTGCATTTCCGGCAACCCATCGTAAATATTCTTCAATTCAACGGACCAGTTCGGATATTTATGAACTTCATCAACCAGCAGAATTTTTCCTCCTTATTTATACCAGTCGTTGGCTGTATCCAACAAGGTATGATTGTAAAACCAGGTATGGTCAGCTGTAATGTAGAGCGCATTGGAAGGCAACCCAAGACTAAACTTTAAATGCTGCAGCATTAAAGTGGTTTTTCCTGCTCCACAGGGGCCTTTAATGCCAATCATGCGTTGGGTCCAGTTAATTTGCTTATGCAAATATCTTCTGAAATCATTTTTTACCGGACGCAGAAGATTTTCCTGAAATTCATATAAACTATCCATATATTATGTCGATTTAATTCTTCAGAATTAAAACAAATATGCAGATTACAATCGACATTTCTAGAATTTCGTCATTTCACTTGTCCATTATTTTATTCTTCACCTTTTAAACAGAAAACTAATCGTGTAGAGTGGCAGGTAGGGAAGAAACCGTAATTCCTTAATATCTGATCTTATACACTGCTGTTTGAACTGAATTCCTTGTTTCGCTGGTAATACCATATTCGCAGGCAATTGCCCCCATACCGTATCGATGACTCAATATCAGTACGCAAGAAGGAAACTTAATTCAGACAGATTTTTTTGTGAGCTAATTTTTCTTGGCTCTCTTCTCGCAGGTTAAACAAAGTTCGGATATTCCTTTTTTCTCCCACGATTCTTTCACTGTACCGCTTGAAATACCAACTCTGCCTTTAATGTGTTGACAATCTTCATAAATATGGTACTTATTCCCAGCGGTTGTCCAATAGACACGATCTACATCCAGATTAATCTGTTTGAGCGTTGCTGTTTGCTCCGTGATTGCCTTGGAATATTTCTCTACCGATGGAGCATTGAAATCTACGCCAGTAATACCTGCTAGAAGCATGGCAATAACTGCAATAGATCCTGCAATTCCTTTCGTTTTTTTATCAATGTCTTTGTTCAAAAAGATGAAAAGAACCAATGGTAAAAAGGCAAGAACCCCAAGAATAGCTCCCAATTGATTTTGAATGAAAAACTTTGTCTTATCCATTTCGGATGCAGGATCCAGCCGATTAGCCTTTTTCCAAAGCAGAGAGCCTGTTATTGCAAGAATTAGAATACCTACAATGGCAACAATCAGCAAGGTGAGTGTTTCATCGTGGATTAATTTCAGAATAGCAAAAGCTTGTCCTGCCATGGCTATAACCCATGCGAGAATAGCAAACAGTCGCAACTGTTTGGCTTTTCCCCTACTCTCCTCGCTTGCTGTAAAAATTACTGAATCAGACATTTTTTTGAATTTATAGGTTAATAACTTATTTGAACAACCCGGAAAGTGCGCCCAAGAGTCCACCGCCTGACTTACTACTACTTCCTGAACCGGAAAGCAAATTGCCGGCAATGCTGCTGAGATCCAAACTACCACCGTTGCCGCTTGTAAATTTACTTAAAATATCATTAAAGTCAACTCCGGAACCACCTCCATTGGTAAGTGACCCAATGACAGAATTCATATCTACGCTGGAGTCATCCGGATCAGCAACCTTTTTGGAAAAGTGACTTATAATCAAGGGAATAGATCCGGCTGCAATGTTTTTGGCAACCGTTGGAGAGATACCAAATT
The DNA here is from genome assembly GCA_038325635.1 of Bacteroidales bacterium. GTDB lineage: Bacteria > Bacteroidota > Bacteroidia > Bacteroidales > Prolixibacteraceae > CAINVV01. The sequence continues at coordinate 2,362 of JBBQJE010000088.1, read as the reverse complement.
TCTCACTTAGATTTTCAACAACCGATTTAGTAATTCCACCTACAATAGGATTATCGGATATTGAAGAGCCCGTTCCACCTTTACTAAAAAGATCCATAATTCTATCTAAATTTCCTCCTGAAACGGCCGACGAAAGCCCACCTGTGATGCTATTCATAATCTCATTCTGAATGCCTTCATTGTGTTCGTTAGGTATGCCACTGTTTTTCACCACACTCTCTTGTGTGAAATTCTGAACTAGTCCCAATAATTGCTCAAGCATAAGAAAATTGTCTATGTGTATATAATAAAAAAGATTTTTCTGAAAGATATTCTCACTTTACGTAAAATTAGCTATAATAGCTGCAAAACTTAAAGGGCAAAAGAAAATTTTAGTCCGTTTTGATCTTCACAGAGTTCCATTGTCAGCATATTGGCTTCGGCAATTTCCAATTTCTTTGGAATGTCTTTTTGTGTCAATTTGAAGAGCCCTATACTATTCAAGCTGTTCTTTATTGTCCATACTAATGTAAAAACTAGATTGACATCCCTCGTCCTAAATTTAAAGTAATGAAACGAACATGCTGCGACACAACACCAGGGGATGATACTAATTTCCGGCAATATGGAGTTCCATACCACCTTTAAAAAGCAAATTATTATAGTATGAATTCCGTAATTATTCCGATATTCGTAGGTATATTTCTTATGAAATATTCGTTTATTGAAACTCGTCTGATTTCTAAATTAAACTACCATGAATAACTCATCTCACTCCCGCAGAAAATTTATCAAAGGAACTCTTGGAGCAGGACTTCTGGTTGCAGGATCCGATCTACTGAAAGCAGAAACCGTCTTCCGGATGTCGAAGACCGAATCGGTATATGATGCCAAGGGTTTGCCTACGACCATCCTGGGCAAAACTGGAGTAAGGATTCCAATCTTAGCCTTTGGGCTTGGCAGCCGCTTCTGCAACATCGAAACTGATGAAGAGGCTCATCGAATCCTGAATTTTGCCCTCGACAACGGTTTGTACTATTGGGATACGGCTTCGGCCTATGAGAACAAGAAGCTCGGAATCAATAGCGAAGAGCGGTTGGGAGAAGTAGTAAAATCCCGCAGGAAGGAGATTTTTCTCTCCACCAAGGTGGCCAGCAGGGAGCCGGAGGAGGCAATGCGCCAAATCGAGACCAGTCTGAAACGGCTAAAAACCGATCATCTGGATATGCTTAAAATACACAGTGTACTCTCTGCAGAGGATGTTGCCCGACTCAGTGAAAAGGGAAACTTGATTGATATCCTCCTCAAAATGAAGGAGCAGAAGGTAACCCGGTTCATTGGGTTCTCTGGCCATGCCAATGCCAGTGCTCTGAAGATGCTGGTCGAAAAGGGAGTTTTCGATAGTATGTTGATGGCTATGAACCACTATGTTGTTGGAAATGATCCGCAGAAGAGAGAAGAGCTCGTGATCCCAGCCGCCAAAGCATACGGGATGGGTGTGATGCTGATGAAGTCGGTGCGTCCGAAGGAGACGATTAAAGGCCTCCATCCTAGTGATCTGGTCAGATATGCCTTGTCACTTAAGGGGCCGGATGGAGTGATTGTCGGAATGGACAGCATGGAAGTGGTGAAATCGAATCTGGAGATTCTTCGCAATTTTAAACCTTTCGATGAGCAAAAGATGAAAGAATTGGCCTCCCAACTTACCCCGTTCTACAACCACCAAAATCTTCCTTGGATGGGAAGTGATTATGTGGACGGAAACTGGGTGTAATGCGTTTTCGCCATCAATCCTTCGATAAACAAAAATTCTGCACTAAGCGCAGCATTAATAGGGGGCCTATTCGGATTCTTTGCCTACGCCACTTATGATTTAACCAACCTAGCCACGCTTAAAGGGTGGACGCTTCCTATGCGTAATTATCGATATTGCCTAGGGAGTATTTTTAACTGAAACAGTATGGTTATCAGGATTTTACATTGCGAGATTTGTTAATTAGTTTTCTGGCTAGGACTATGCCAACCGCTAATTGCATACTCTGATATAATTTCCTATAATTCAAAGCAATATACTTTTAAAGTTGCACAAACAGCTGCAGATTTATTAAGTGATTTCAAAAATAACCCTTTACAATCAAAAGCAATCGCAAAGACCATAGATAAAAGGGTAATTTACGCGGATATTTCTGGGCAAGTTGGTATCCATCAGAAGGCTATGCAGAATTGTGTCGCAACATGTTCGTTTCAATTTAGAGTAAATAGTGTCGGATAAATCAGAAATTCAACTTGTTCCTGAAGCCATTCAAAATTTGATCATAATTCGTATATTCATAGCCCTAAAATCAGGTAAATAAAAATCCGGAATACCATGAAAAAATGCCTC
>JBBQJE010000087.1:0-12643 GCA_038325635.1 Bacteroidales bacterium | reverse complement strand
TGAAAAAATGAAAACAGTACAGTTTGAAGAGACTACTTATAGTGATTTTGTAAACTGGGCTTCCGATAATAAAACAATTTTCAAAAAAATAGCCGAACTTATTAAAGATATTGACCGTAATGGTGTAAGTATTGGAATCGGCAAACCGGAACCTTTGAAACACAATCTGGCTGGCTATTGGTCGCGACGCATTACAGATGAGCATCGGCTTGTTTATAAGATTGAAAACGAAATTATAGTAATTGTCCAGTGCAAAGGGCACTATAAATAAACAGTTTATATTTCTAATCTGCATTTTTGTTTTTCCTTTATTTGAATACAATCCTCTCATTCGTTCCAAACATCTCATACCCTGAAGTGATTACTTTCTCGCCGGCATTTAGCCCTTCCAGCACTTCGTAATACTGAGGATTTTGTTTGCCTATTTTGATGGAACGTTTGGAGGCTTCTGTTCCGGCACTGTTTAGTACAAATATCCACTGACCGCCTGTTGCCTGGAAGAATCCTCCGCGAGGAACCATCAGCGCCTTCTGCGATTCACCGAGCTGAAGTTTTACATGGTAGGTTTGTCCGGTTCTGACATTTTCAGGTGTCTTGCCATCAAATACCAGATCTATCTTGAATTGTCCGTCGCGCACATCCGGATAGACTTTCTTTACAGCCAAATTGAAGTTTGTGCCGTTCCGATCCAGCGAAGCGGTGAGTCCGCGAACGATACGGTCAATATAATGTTCGTCTATTTTAGCATTTACCTTGAAGTTGTCCAGCACATTGATTTGACCAATACGCTGACCACCATTTATCGACTGCCCAATTTCGGCATCCAGCATCCCCAACTGACCGTCAACCGGAGCCTTAACTTTCAAGTCGTCGAGCCGCTGATGAACCAAATCCAGCATCTGACGCATTTTCCCGAGGTCGGTCTCAAGGGTAATCATCGAGGTTGCTCGGAGCATCGAATCATTCCTCGCTTTCAATTTATTGATGGTTAGAAGATTGACTTCATATTCATAATCTTCCTTCGACTGAATAAAATCTTCCTTGGAAATAAGTGCCTCTTTAAACAATGTTTCGTATTGCGTAAAGGTTCTCTTTTTACGGGTCACCTTGTATTCACTATCGAGGATATTGCGTTTGGATTGGATGAGTTCTGTTTCGAAGCTTATCCGGGTACTGCGCAGATAATTTTCCTTCTCGGCAAGTGCTGCTTCACTGTTCAGGATGGTTTGGTACAATTGCCGATTCTCCAGACGCAGGATCACATCACCTTTTTTGACCATAGAACCTTCTTCGATAAAACGTTCCTCCACCGATCCACCCTCAACTGCATCCAGAAAAATAGTGGTGATCGGTTCAACCTGACCAATTACAGTGATGTAATCATTGAAAATTCCATCCTCCACATTGCTGATCGTTAGCTTGTCTTTTTCGGCTCGGAAAACGGAAGCATGATCTCCGAATATTATTTTCAGAATTAAAAATACGACGACAAGTATTCCCAGTCCCCAGAAAATGTGTTTTTTCTGTATTCCCTTTTTCTTTTCAATGACTCTATCCATTCCCATGATTCAATTTTTTTGATATTATTATTTTGGGCGACCGCAAAGCGTTGCCCCTACATCCAAAACCGTTTTCCTTTATAAAACTCTAGAATCCTCTTCTTGACCGCGTAAGTCAGTTTCGCATGTAAAACCTGCGCGCCGGTATTGGCTAATCTATTTTTAATCGTGTACAATTCTATTGCGTTAATCATTCCCTGATCAAATTTTTTCTGCGTAGCCTGAAAGATCAGATTATCAGCTTCCAACTGTTTTTCAGACTGTTGAAGCTCTTTCCAGGAAGCGGTCAATTCATTGTAATTTCCTTCCATTTCATACAATACCGTTTGTTTAGCCAGTTTTAGCCGTGTCTCAGCCTGCTCCGATGCAATCTTTGCGCTTTGGACATTTGATCGTACAGAATTCCTGTTGAATACCAGGACAGTAAGCGTGGCTCCTATAAACTGCCGTTGATTATTGTTTAGCTGATTCTTAAATGAAATAACCTGAGCATTGGCATCCTTATTTGTTTCATAAAATCCGGTATTATAGACTGCCTGAAAGGTAATTGAAGGAGTGTACCCGGCCTTGCTAATACGCACACCCTTCATACTTGCCATCCAATCTCGCTCAAAGGATTTAATATAAGGTGACCATCCAATATGTTGTTGGTAAAGCTCACTGACGGAAGTATTTAACTCGTCAAATCCAGGTTCTGTAACCGGAATAGCAAGCGAAATTTCTTTTTCGGGTGGAAGGTTCATCACCTTTTTCAGGCTGATCCATGATGATGCCAGATTGTTGGTCGTTTGAATACAAAAGAGCTCTTCCTTCTCAAAATTTGCTTTCACTTCCAGCAAATCTGTTGGAGACTTAAGTCCGGTTGTTACTAAAATCTGAGTCTTTCGGACATTGAGCTCGGAAAGCGCCTTCTGTCCATTGGCAATAGTCTTCAGCTCTTCGAAATAGATCACGTTGAAAAAAGCATTCATCACATCAAAAGCCAAATCGTCTGCTACATTTTGTCTGTTACTTTCCGTCGCATCTTTCTTGAATTCCCGATATCTGATCTGATTTTGCAGCATAAAACCTCGAAATAATTCGACCGATGCACTCAGATAATAGGAATTGTTGAAAAATGAGGTGTTAACTATCCCATTCGTATTTGGATCAATAGATCTTCCGTAATTCCTTCCGGCATCCGATCCTGCACCAATTCCAGGCAACCTGTTCCATTTCGACTGACGGTAACTTATCTCTGCAAGTTGATTGTTCATCTCTGCATCTTGCAATTGCAAGTTGTTTTTCAGAGCAAAATTGATACATTCATTGAGTGTCCATTTTTCCTGAGCCATCATTTCCAAACAGCCAAATAAAAGGATAGTGAAGCATATTAGTATGAATCTGAATCTCATTTTTTCCCGTTTTTAATCAATCATGCCAAAATAATGCCAAATCAGTATAGGTACTGATTTTCAGCCTTATTATTCACCCATATACCTCGAACCAGTAAAAATATTTTACAATAATATGTCAAAATATTTTACACTTTACACTGTATATTTTTTGCATAGTGTAACTTTGATAAAAAAATGGCAAAAGGAAATATCCTGATTGTCGATGACAACAAAAGCATTTTAAGTGCCTTGGAGATCTTGCTCGCTCCTGAATTTCAAACTATTACAACACTTTCCGATCCAAACCAGATTCCAACCGAAATCCGAAGGAACGAATACAACCTGGTGATTCTCGACATGAATTTCAAAGCCGGAATCAATACAGGAAACGAAGGTATTTATTGGTTAGGGCGAATAAAGGAAACCAATCCCGAAATTTCGGTGGTAATGATTACTGCATACGGCGATGTTGAACTTACCGTGAAGGCTCTGAAATTGGGAGCTACTGACTTCTTTCTGAAACCCTGGGACAACAATAAATTATTGGCCACACTCAAATCGGCCATTCAGCTCAACTGGTCAAAGAAAGAGGTGAGCCAGCTTAAAGAAAAGGAGAGGGGATTAAAAAACGAAATCAACCGCGATCAGAAATTCATTATTGGATCGTCTCCGCAGTTAATTCAGATGCTAAATCTGGTACGGAAGGTCGCAAAAACGGATGCCAATGTGCTGATTACCGGCGAAAATGGAACCGGTAAAGAACTGATTGCGCAGGAGATCCATCGAATATCTGATCGATCCCAGGAGGTGATGGTTAGTGTCGACATGGGAGCCATCTCAGAAACACTTTTCGAAAGTGAACTCTTTGGACATGTAAAAGGTGCATTCACGGATGCCCGGGAAAATCGTCCGGGGAAATTTGAAGTAGCCGACAAAGGCACTCTTTTTCTGGATGAAATTGGGAATCTGTCGTTCCATCTTCAGGCCAAATTGTTGGCGGCCATTCAAAACAGGCAGATTTCACGAATTGGTTCCAACCAGATGGTATCAATCGACATCCGTCTGATCTGTGCCACCAACAAAAATCTGGAAAGTATGGTACAGGAAGGAATTTTTCGGGAAGATTTGTTATATCGCATCAATACCATTCAGATTGAAGTTCCGCCGCTTTGCGACAGAGGAAACGACGTGCTCGTACTGGCCGAATTTTTTCTGAAGAAATACACAAGCAAATACAACAAACCCAATTTGCGCATTAATCAGCTCGCTCAGGATAAATTGTTGAAGTATCCCTGGCCGGGAAACATTCGTGAGTTGCAGCATACCATTGAGAAAGCGGTGATCCTTAGCGAAGGGAATGTGTTGAAGCCGGAGGATTTTTTCATGCGCACGCTTCTGGCAGGAAAAGCTACTAAAATAGATTTGACCCTAAGCGATATGGAAAAAAAGATGATCGACCATGCCATCGAAAAGCACAGCGGAAATCTCAGTGCTGCCGCCGAACAGTTAGGAATTACCAGACAAACGCTCTATAATAAAATCAAAAAAACCGGACAATGATTAGTCGAAACCTCTATTTTCAGCTGGTTGTCAGAGTTATACTGATGGGTTTGATTGCAATGGCCACCGGATATTTCGTGATAGCGAAAGGATCTTTCCTTTTAATTTTTATTGGAGTAATTTGCGAAATTGTAGTCATCGTTAACTTGGTTAAATACCTGAATTCTACCAACAGAAAACTGAGCTATTTCCTTGAATCAGTACAAAATGAAGATTCAACGCTTTTGTTCCCAACAAATGAGCCAAATCTTACGATTCGTGAATTATATCAAAGCCTGACAAAAGTAAACAGCCAAATTCAACAATTAAAAATTGAAAGCAGGCAGCAGGAGCAATATTTTCAATTGTTATTGGAAAATGTTGCCACTGGAATTGTAACCTTTAACAGCAAAGGCTTTGTACTTCATGCCAATTCGGCGGTGAAAAAAATTCTGGGAATTCATGTACTCACACATATCAACCAACTGGAAAGAATAAATACCAAACTTCACCAAGCCATACGAAACATCAAGCCATTCGAACAAAGACTGGTTTCCTTCGCGACCGAAAAAGGTCTCATCCAGTTATCGCTCAAATCTACTTCCTTTAAAGTTAAAGGAGATGAATTGCTTCTCTTGGCTGTACAGGATATCCGCAACGAGCTGGATGTGAAAGAGTTGGATTCCTGGATGAAGTTGATCCGTGTACTAATGCATGAGATCATGAATTCGATCGCACCCATCACCTCCCTTTCCGAAAGTCTTTGCAAATTTTACCTTCACGACGGCCTGCCTGTTCTCCCCCAAAAAGTGGATGAGAGTATGATTCAAACCACCATCAAAGGACTTAATGTCATCAGAGAACAAGGCAACGGCTTAATGCTATTTGTTGAGTCTTACCGGAAATTGACCCGGCTTTCTAAGCCCGACAAAAAGAGATTTCGGATGGCTGATCTTCTCGACCGAATGAAAATTCTATATGCCTCACTTGAAAATAGCTCTGAAGTAAAATTATCAATCGCAATAAGCCCTCCAGATATGGAACTTCTTGCTGATGAGAATCAAATTTCTCAGGTATTGCTCAACTTGCTGAAGAATGCACTGGAAGCTGCCGGTAGTAACCCGGAAGGTAAAATTAGAATCGAGGCAATGATCAACAAAGATTATCTTCCTGAATTAAAGATTTCGGATAATGGAACAGGAATTTCAACAGAGATACTTGATCAGATTTTTGTGCCTTTTTTTACCACCCGCGAAAACGGTTCAGGTATTGGACTAAGTATTTCCCGGCAAATCATGCAGCTTCATGGCGGGAGCCTCCAAGTTCACTCAATTCCCGGTAAGGAAACCTGTTTTAGCATGACTTTCATTCCCGGATTTTGAGACTGAAAATAATCGGGAAACTTCTTATCTAAGAAATTGTCCACCAATAAAGTAGCTGAATAATAGACAGGCCCCATAGAAAAATAGACCACCTTCATCCAGGTAGGAGCATGAATGCAATTGCAGTATGGCAACCCAACGAAATTTCCGGTAGGGGTATTTCGAATCTCCAGAACGTGATACGCGATCGTCTCAAAAGTGATCAGAAATATCCAAAAAATAGGAATAAACAGCAACAACTTGTATCTTTTCTTCGTCAAATTGAGATAGTTATATACTTCGCTCAACCCAAATAAGGACAATGCCCAGGCCATAAGTGGTAAAAGATTCATACCAAAAACAGTATGGTATAAAATTTTATAACCATAATAATCTTTCGCATAATTGACCCAAATCAAAGCTACGATAGTTGCTAACAAAAGATGAGTCACCGCAAAAAACCGTCGGGTAAGCAGTATTAGAGCAAGAATAAAAAACCAAGAGTACATCAAAACCAAATCGGCATGACCTTTAAAAATCCAGAACGACCCAAGGATGCAGAATACTATGGAGACATCCGCAATAAACATTCTAATCTTCGTCCTTCTAAAAAATAGTAAATCCATTCAGGAATGAGGTTGTTAATTAGCCAAATATAAAGGATTAGTTTGAATTAATTCTAATTTTGTTCTCTAAGCTTACGGGAGTGAAGAGATTACAAAACCTCGAATTAATTCCTCGGGTTATATAAAAATACGGAAGGACAAAATATATGAAGACAAAAATTGGATTGATCGGTATTGGACTGGATACCTATTGGGCACAATTCGGCGGATTACTCGACCATCTCACTGAATATCAAAGTGAAATAAGTCAAAAGATCTCTGGATTTGGAGTGGAAGTTATCGATGCCGGGATGGTCGATAATCCGATCCGGGCCCGCGAAGCGGCTTCCTTTCTGGCAAGTCAGGAAATAGAATTACTTTTTATTTATATATCAACGTATGCTTTGTCGTCAACCGTTCTGCCGGTGGCTCAAAAAGTGAAAGTACCGGTGATCCTTCTTAATCTGCAACCAGTTGCCGCCGTCGATTATGCGGCATTCAATAAACTGAACGACCGTGGCAAAATGACCGGACTTTGGCTAGAAAATTGTCAGGCCTGTTCAGTTCCTGAAATCGCAGGCGTTTTTAACCGTTCCGGGATTAAATATGATATCGTCTCCGGATATTTGAAAGAGGAGGCTTCCTGGAAAGAAATTGAAGAATTCGTTAAGGCAGCTAGTGTAGCCGCACATCTTCGGTCTAACCGACTTGGAATTTTAGGTCATTATTACGGCGGAATGCTGGATGTGTACACCGACCTCACCAAACAATCGGCCACCTTTGGTACCCACATCGAAATGCTCGAAATGTGCGAATTGAAAAAGTGGTGGGATGAAGTTTCGGACGATGAAGTAGCTACAAAAATTGCCGAATTTCATGCCACATTCGAAGTCTCCTCCGAATGTGAATCCGATGAGATTGATCGCGCTGCACGAACTTCTGTGGCACTTGACAAGTTAGTCAAAGCACATGGATTGGGCTCGATGGCATACTATTATGAAGGGGAAGCTGGGAACGACTACGAGGATATGGTCACCTCCATAATTGCCGGAAACACCCTGCTGACCGGAAAAAACATTCCTATCGCCGGAGAATGTGAGGTGAAAAATGCGCAGGCCATGAAAATTATGGCTGAATTCGGTGCAGGTGGCTCTTTCTCTGAATTTTACCTGATGGATTTCAACGACGATGTCGTTTTGTTGGGTCACGACGGTCCTGCCCATTTCGCTATCGCGGAAGGCAGTGTTAAACTTGTTCCACTACCGCTTTACCATGGTAAACCCGGCAAAGGGCTCTCCATCCAGATGAGTGTCAGGCAAGGTCCTGTCACACTGCTTTCGGTCGTCGAAGGAAAAGATGGCATCTTCTTTCTGGTTGCCGAGGGTGAATCGGTGGCCGGTCCAACCCTCCAGATCGGCAATACCAACAGCCGCTACCGTTTTGCTCCGGGAGCAAAGGCTTTCATGAACCAATGGTCCAAACAAGGACCAGCCCACCATTGTGCCATCGGAGTCGGACATCTTGCCTCCTCAATCGAAAAACTGGGGATGATTTTGGGGATTGAGACGGTGAAGGTCTGCTGAGGGTATTTTGACTGTTGGACTTGAGGACTTGAGGACTTGAGGACTTGAGGACTGGTAGACCAGAGGACTGCTAGACTTGAGGGCTTTTAGACTTGAGGACCTGAGGACGAGGCATTTATAATCCCAAAGTTGAATCTGCGTAATCTACTGTAAAACAGGGGATTATTTGCAGTTAGATGGGGCTATTTTAATACCTCTAAATCTATTACCGGTGGTTCAACAGGTGCCACCTTTAGTTCAAATATCGTTCCGATCACCGTTGCCGCATCGAAAAAACCGCCATTTTGCAGAAAGAAACCTGTGCCTTCTGTTCCGCCCGCATAATCCATGCGATAGCCTCTTTTGGCAATATCATCGCCCGAAAAACGAGCCTTTGTCAGGGGATACCATCTTCCGCTTTTGTCGCGGCACCACTGATTTGCATAAAGACCTTTCCTGGTAAGATATCCGTTTTTATCATTGAAATTTTCCAGAAATGAATGAAGTCTGGTTAAATAATGATCCGTTTTTGGTCTGCGAAAACTGGCGATAAGCTGCCACTTTGCCACTTCAGGAGCATAAAACCAAGCTTTATAAACTGTATTATCCTGACCATCAGGTGTTCCCTTTAACAAAAAACGATAGGTAGCACCGGCTACCCAGGGATACCGGAAATAACTTTGTCCGCCTGAACCCTCATTGCCGAACTCACCCGTATGAACGCCATCACCTTTGGCAAGTAAGATGATTTTATCCGTTTCCGGGATATCGCCCGGATGATCGGTTTTGAAAGGACTCCACACAGAAAACAATATTCGTCGCTCTTTTGGGCTATTTACCTGCATGCCAAAATAACCCTCCCCAAAACCATCCGCCATAAAATAGGAACCTTCCGGATCCATACCAACCGGGACCGTCAACTCATTGTAAAAATATTCGATAGCAACACCAGACGGTAATTCATAGTTAAGGTGAACAGAAGGTCCACGCCGTCCCCAGTAAAAACGATTTTCAAGATTATCTTTGACATAATTGAGTGCCAAATCTGGTGTCAACGAGTGAATCACAAGATCCGAAAGGACAGCAAAGGCTGATCCCTCTTTTTTTATGCCCTTAAACTCAATTTTTGTATAACCACTTTCAAGAATTACCTGACCTATTCTCACTGGATGAGACTCCTTTCCGGAAACTTTCAGATCAAATTTCTTTCCGGCAACTTGCACCTCAATGCGGGATTTTCCCTCCGGAACAGTCAGATTTATGGATAAGTCAACCACACAGCCTCGGTCTGTACGAAAGAAATAGTGTATTTTTTCATCTGTTAACTGCCACGACACCTGTTTTTCAGTTGCCTCTGGCTGCGATTTAATCAGGTAACTGTTGCCTCCGGCAGGAATAGTCCAAGTTTCAACATTTTGAGCTTTCAACGAACTATCAGCTAGTAGGATGCATATAATAAGCACCAAAAAATTGATTGTTCTGTTCATTTGTTAATATTTCCACTATTATTTTTACGCTTTTTGTTCTTTTGTGGACAGTAATCCGCATGCAGCATAAATATCCTGCCCCCTTGAAGCCCGTATTGACGTGAAGATCCCTTTGTCGTTTAGTTGATTCTTGAAATGAAGTATCGTTTCTTCGTCCGGACTTACCAATGGAGTTCCCGGTATCGGATGAAACCGGATTAGGTTAATCCGGCATTTAATCCCATTAAGTAGCCTGGAAAGCTCTTTTACATGCAGTGCGGTGTCATTCAATCCTTTGAATAAAATATACTCGAAGGAGACTCTCCGCTGACCGCTAAAATCCCATTTCCGAATTTCTTCTACAACCTCCCGAATTGGATAGGCTATCTGAACTGGCATCAGACTTTTGCGCTGTTCATCGAAGGGTGTATGCAGACTGATGGCCAGATGTGCCTCACTTTCCTCAAGGAAGCGCTTCATCGCAGGGACAATTCCGATAGAGGAAACAGTTATTCGTCTGGGACTCATCCCGTAACCCCAGTCGGAAGTGAGAATTTCAATGCTTTTCAACACTTCATCCAGGTTATCAAAAGGTTCGCCCATTCCCATGTAGACAATGTTTGAAACAGACTCGGCCTCTTCAATGCTGCGAACCTGATTCACAATCTCACCAGCAGAAAGCTGTCCCTGGAAACCCTGCTTGGCAGTCATACAAAACAGACATCCCATCTTACAACCCACCTGAGAAGAGACACACACAGTTGTTCTATCATCATCGGGGATCATCGCCGTTTCGATGAACTTATGGTTGCCGGTAACAAATAAATATTTCTTAGTCCCATCGGCACTAACCTGAACTTTTATGGGCGGGACGGTGCCGAATTCGTAATTCTCAGTTAACAATTCCCGGACTCGCTTCGACAAATTACTCATCTCATCAATCGTACTGATTGGCTTATTATACAACCAATCAGCAATTTGTTTGGCAGTAAAACCGGGCAGCCCCAATTTTACAGTGAGTAAAATCAATTCGCTCAAGGTCTTACCGAAAAGCGATTCTTTAATTGTATCCATCTTTTTTAAAAGAATATTTCAGCATAAATCTGATCGTAGGGAACTCCCTTTTGGATAAGAAGATCCCTGACTTCCACCACCATCAATGCCTGACCGCAAAGATAATACTTATACCAGATGGGCAGTTCAGCCAAACCCTGCAAATAATCTGTAATCCTGCCGTGAAATTGAATTCCGGTTTTTTCTCGACTGCAGCAACGTATATAATCGCGGCCTAAGGTCTTCTCCAGATACTCCTCAAAATAGAATTGATTGGCAAAACTTACTCCGTGAATGAGTTTCTTATTTTTCACATTCCCGGAACGGATCATGCTGTAGAAAGGGGCAATACCAGTTCCGGTCGAAATCCAAAAAGCCGGAGCATCCTTGCATGAAAAACTTCCATAAGGCTTAGAGACAAAAATCTCGTCTCCCGGTTTCAACTTTGCCATTTGCGGAGTCAGTATGCCACCTGGTTTAACATTGTACAAAACGGAGATATCATCATCAATGGTACCACTACAAATACTGTAAATGCGTGGGGGTTCATGCAAATCCAATGCAATTTTTACCACCTGGCCCGGGATAAAATTACCCGACCTCTTCCACGATATAACAAACACATTTGGTGAAATTTCCTCGTTGCCGGTGATATGAACCGGTTGTAATTCTGGTATATTTTGTTGTTCTGTTGTATGCATCAATACTATTTAAAATGTCTTTACTTTCTTTACTGTTTCCGGACACCGACAAACGGGCAACCGCGAGGGTTGCCCCTACAATTCTTCCCGTACGCCTGTTCCTACGCCAATCTTCTAAACGAAAATTTCGCAGGAAAGTTCTGTCGAATAGCCAAATTCTATACGATTGAATAACAAATTATTACCATGAAGGTAGTAAATATTAATTACTTATCTCTCTTTTTTTGGGTAACTTTGTACAAATATTGAGGTTTAAACAACTTCATACTGTGTACTATGATCAAAAAAATCATCGAAGCATTCAGGTGGGTATTAGTCAAGATGTTACTATTGCCGGTATATTTTTACAGAGCAGCCATCTCTCCTTTGACGCCGGCTTCTTGTCGACATATTCCAACTTGTTCGCAGTATGCAATAGAAGCGGTTAAAACTCATGGGCCATTCAAAGGATTTATAATGACCACCAACAGAATTCTCCATTGTCATCCATGGGGGACTAGTGGATATGATCCGGTACCACCGAGGAAGAAGGAGAGAGGGAAGACGAGCCCAGAAGATTAGAGAACTGTTGGACTGTTGGGCACATTGCTCGAAAGTTGGAGGCGTTGGAGTGGGATTGACCCAATGTGATCGTCAGGAAACCGACTTACAAATGCTGAATATTGTTCCGCCATGGCGAAGTGAAGCAAATTGTTTATCTCGGTAGAATTTTGCTAAAAGATCCTCCAAAAAAAATTTGGCACTTTCTCATAAAATGAGTAAAATTGCACCTCCAATTCAGTAATGAATTAGGGCCCATAGCTCAGTTGGTTAGAGCATCTGACTCATAATCAGGGGGTCGTAGGATCATGCCCTACTGGGCCCACCCTTTAAATCAAACACTTACGTTGTAAAAATGTGGGTGTTTTTTTGTTGGTGGAAGGTTGGTGCCAGAATTTGGGGGGAAATCGGGTTTTTGCGGGGTTGGTATTCTGTTTTGATCAATTTTGGATAGACTGCTTTTCCTGTGGAGTTTGAAAAGCTCGACGGAAAATGGCTTTATTCCTGTATTTAGCGTTAGTACTGTTAAAAAAGGAAAGGGCAGAGATTAGTCCTTCGATGGTTTAATATGCCTATTAATCTTTGATGGATTCTGGTGGGAGATAAAAAATGCTATATTCATATTTTTATCATGGATTTTAAAGAATTGCTTGAAAAATACAGCGCTCTTCAACTTGAAAATAGTAAACTGAAGGAAGAAATAAGGAGCTTAAATACCCAACTTGGCGGAGGAGAATTGCTAAATAACCATATTGAAGTTCTCTCTCAGGCAATGGAGCCCACGCCTGGTTTTTCTTCGATCATCCGATAGCCGCTTCTTTGGCGAGGAAATTTGGAAGTTCGATGCTTACTAATGCAATGAACATCAGGCATGAAGTCGC
>JBBQJE010000086.1:0-12657 GCA_038325635.1 Bacteroidales bacterium | reverse complement strand
ATTTAATTCAAGATTTTTGGCTGCAAACAACAGACTAAGTGTTTTGTTTTTAGCCATTTTGCGTAATTTTTCCAAAGCATCACCTTTCTCATTTAACTCTTTGCGGTAGCGGCGGGCAAATTCCTCAAATCGCTCCTCTTTGTGGTCGAACCATTTTCTTAATTCGGCGGAAGGGGCGATTTCTTTGTCCCACTCGTCGAGCTTCGCGGCATCTTTAGAAATGCCACGAGGCCAGAGTCTGTCTACCAAAATACGATAGCCATCACTATCCGATGGTGCATCGTAAATCCGTTTGATTTTAATTTTTTCCATTTCGCTTGGTAGATTTATTTCTCCATCTCATCTATGGCAATGGTTGCATGGGCATAAGCGCCTCCAGCACGCATTTCGGAAGCCACCCAAATTGCTTCCATAATTTCTTCCTTGCTTGCACCTTTTCCCATTGCCTGTTTTGTATGGGAGCGAATGCAATATGGACACTGTGTCACATGCGCAACAGCAACGGCAATCAATTGTTTTGTTTTTTCAGGAAGTGCACCTTCTTTAAAAACCGTTTTGCTGAAACTGTTCCACGCCGCCATAATTTCGGGAGCTAAAGCCGTTTTTTTGTCAGCGAGCTCTTTAGTAACTTTTGGGTATAAATTTTCATTTTCCATTTTATTTTGTTTAAATTGTAAATGTTAAATCCTCTCCTAATTTAAAACTACGACCTTTATTGCATTGTGGGAGTCTTGTCGATAATTAACATGATCTTCTCAAATTGTTTGTTGAATTTATCAACTCCCTCGTCTTCAAGTTGCTGCGTTATTGTATCGATATTAATACCCAATTCAGGCAATTCATCCATTACCCACTCTGACTGTTCAAGGTCGAGTTCGAGCCTTGCTTTCGGATGCCCGTGATCGCGATAAGCATTCATCGTTCCAGGAGTAATCGTATTGATGGTATCTTTCCCTATAAGCTCTTCAACATATTTAATATCACTGTATTCAGAATTTTTAGTAGTGGTGCTTGCCCAAAGTAATTTTTGCACTCGTGCACCTTTGTCGGCTAACTTCCTGAATCGTTCACTTCCAAATATTTCCTGATACATTTTATAGGCTATTTTTGCACTTGAGATGGCAACATGCCCCTTAACATAGGTCCCAAAATGAGCTTGTTCCCCATGAGTAGCGAGGAATTCTTCTTCAATTGGATCTACCAACGAAGCAATTCGGCTTATAAAAAAACTGGCCACTGAAGTCACCTGTTTCAAATCCTTTCCCTTGGCTTCCAGTAATTCGAGCCCTGAAATGTATGCCTCGGCTACCTGCCGATAGCGTGGCAGCCCAAAAAGTAGTGTCACATTGATATTAATACCCTCACTGATAAGTTGCTGAATGGCTGGCAATCCCTCTATAGTGGCAGGAATCTTAATAAACACGTTGGGTCGATTCAATGAAGTCCATAGCCTAATTGCCTCATCGATGGTAGCTTTGGTATTATATGCAAGGTGCGGGTCAACTTCCATACTTACATAGCCATCTTCGCCGTTCGTTTTGTTGTATAAGGGTCTGAGCTCATCAGCGGCCATCTGTATATCCCTTAAAATGAGAGCTTCATAGATATCCATTGAGCCTCTTCCTTCTGCCAACATGGTCCTGATGTCATGTTTGTAAATATAACTTTCAGCTATCGCCTTTTCAAAAATTGCAGGATTAGAAGTAATTCCACTTAATCCATCAACCTCAATCAAGCGCCTGAGTTCACCGCTTGTGATAAGGTTACGGTCAATAAAATCCAACCAAACAGACTGGCCTAATTTTTCAAGTTGAATCAATGGATTGTCTTTCATTATGTTTCCTCCTTATTATTATGTACAGTTTAAATTACTATTTTCTTAGAGCAGCTTTAGTTTACGGGCCATCCGGTTGGTAAACCCCCACTCGATCCTATTTATGCGCTTTTAAAAATTGTCGTAACACGTATTGCAAAATCCCGCCATTGCGGTAGTATTCAATTTCGATTTGGGAATCTAAACGAACAATTGCGATGAATTTAACTTCATTTCCCTTTTCGTTTTTTGCGCTAACCAGAACTTCTTTAAATGGTTGGATATCGTTTGCAATTCCAACTATCGTAAATATTTCTTTGCCAGTAAGTCCAATGCTTTCTGCATTTTCACCATCTTTATATTGAAGTGGCAGCACACCCATTCCTACTAAATTGCTTCTGTGTATCCGTTCGTACGTTTCGGCTAATACACATTTTACACCCAGTAGAAAAGTACCTTTTGCAGCCCAGTCGCGAGAGGAGCCGCTGCCATATTCTTTTCCGGCTAAAACCAACAAAGGCGTATGGCTTTCTCTGTATTTTTCGGCAGCATCGAAAACGGTCATCTCTTCGCCTGTGGGCAGGTATTGGGTAAATCCGCCTTCCTTGCCGGCCAGTTTGTTTTTTATCCGCACATTGGCAAAGGTACCGCGTACCATAACTTCATCGTTTCCCCGCCGCGACCCGTAGGAATTGAAATTCTTCTTTTCCACACCTCGTGCAGACAAGTATTTACCAGAGTCGGAATATTCGGTAAAAGCCCCGGCTGGCGAAATGTGATCTGTGGTTACGCTATCGCCCAGAACCAACAAAGCCCTTGCATTGAGAATATCGAGCAGAGGTTTAGGGTGTTCAGAAATATTTTTGAAGAATGGGATTTCCTTGATATAGGTCGAACTTTCATCCCAATTGTATAACTTACCTCCAGGAACTTCCAGATTTCTCCAAGTCTCATTACCTTCAAAAATTTCTCCATAATTCTTTGCGAAATCACCAGGCGATAACACTTGATCTAATATCTCATTGATTTCATTGTCAGTAGGCCAAATGTCTTTCAGAAAAACCGGTTCTTGGTTAGAGTCAAAACTTATCGGCTCGTTGATTAAATCTATATCAATTCGACCGGCAATCGCAAAGGCCACCACGAGCATAGGCGACATCAGAAAATTCATTTTTACCTGTGGGTGTATCCTTGCTTCAAAATTTCGGTTGCCGGAAAGCACGGAAGTTACAACTAGATTCTGTTCGTCAACCGCTTTTGCGATGTCTGGTGGAAGTGGCCCGGAATTACCGATGCAGGATGTGCAACCATAACCTACCAAATGAAATTGCAGTGCTTCCAGGTCTTTCATTAAATCTGCTTTTTCAAGATAATCGGTTACTACCTTCGAACCCGGTGCGAGCGAAGTTTTCACCCAAGGTTTAACTTCAATCCCATGTTCTCTGGCTTTTCGTGCAACCAATCCGGCCCCAATCATCACATAAGGGTTTGATGTGTTGGTGCAAGAAGTAATAGCCGCAATGGTAACAGCACCATCCGAAAGCATAAATTTTTCCTGTCTACGGGTAATCCATATTGTTTTTAATCCGTTAATTTCTTTCGATTTAACTTCAGTTGTTGCAGTATTCGAGTCCGACATGGATACGGACAAATCGCCGCCTTCGCCCTCAAATCGTGTGATTGATTTTGCGATTTCGCGATCTGTATGAGAGATATACTTCCGATCGAAGGAATTATCCAACAGAGAAATAAACTGGTCTTTTAAGTTTTTTAAAAGAATTTTGTCCTGAGGTCGCTTAGGCCCTGCAACAGTTGGTTCAATGCTAGAAAGATCCAATTCCAAAACGCCGGTGTAGGTTATCTTTTCTTCATTTTCGCGCCACAGCATATTCGTTTTGCAATACGTCTCCACCAAAGCTATCTGTTCTTCGGAACGATTGCTTTTACGCATATATTCCAACGTTTTGTCGTCGATGGGAAAATAGGTGACGGTACAACCGAATTCGGGCGACATGTTCCCGATAGTTGCCCTGTCCGGTACGGAAAGATTGTCTAATCCCTCACCAAAAACCTCTACAAACTTACCAACCACACCAAATTTTCTAAGAGAATTGGCAATAGTTAACACAAGATCTGTCGCTGTTGAACCTAATGGAAGTTTCCCCGTAAGCTTTAATCCTATAACTTCAGGCATAATAAAATAAATCGGCTGTCCAAGAATAACCGCTTCGGCTTCGATTCCTCCAACGCCCCATGCCAGAACCCCAATGCCGTTGACCATTGGGGTGTGACTATCTGTTCCCACCAAAGTGTCCGGAAAAACTTCGCCATTGCGTTCGACAACTCCTTTAGAAAGAAATTCCAGGTTTACCTGATGACAAATACCCATTCCGGGAGGAACCACACTGAAATTGTTAAAGGATTTTTGTGCCCATTTTAAAAATTGATAGCGCTCAGTATTCCGTTTATATTCCTCTTCCATATTTCGCTTATAGGAATATTCTGTCCCGAAATAGTCGACCTGCACTGAATGGTCGATAACCAAATCAACTGGAATTAAGGGATTAATTTTATTCGGATCATTGCCTTTTCTGGCGAATTCTGCCCTGAGCGATGCAATATCCACCACGGCGGGCACTCCGGTGAAATCCTGCATTAAGACTCGGGCAGGTTTAAACGGGATATCCTGATCGGAGCCTTTTGGTTGCCAGTGCAATAGCGTTTCAATGTTCTCTTTTGTAACCGCAAAACCATCGTAATTTCGAAGTACGTTTTCCAATAAAATTCGGATTGAAAAGGGTATTTTGTCAATATTGTAACCTTGACTTTGCAATTCAGGAAGGCTGTAGTAACTATAAGTAGTTTTCAGGATCTTTAGCATTTTTCTGATACGAAAGATATCTTTTGTCATGAAAATAATTTTATTGCGCTTTTTTGCCAAGAACTTGCGCGGTAAGTAATTTAAAACCTACTATTTACTACATGTTAGATACGAAAATTTGCTTGGATTTGTTTCATAACCATTGCATTATGGTCACAGGTCACTCACTTGAATGAAATTTTTCCGACTTTCAAAGTTATTGGAGCCTATTTTGCTGGAAATACAATCTGCAATACTCTGAGGAGTATCTTCATTAAAGTTAAAGATGTACACATCCCCAATATTACATTTTCGAATAATGACATTTACAAGCTTTTCCCTAACTATCCATAAGTGGGCAGTATTGGTATGGTTTAATAGGTTGTGAATAGCCGGAGCCCAACCATTATCGTTGATTTCTAATGGGCCAATCTCGTCGATAACTATTAATTGACTGGGTTTGTGAACGGCTTGGTCAAGAATTTTGCGTCCATACAGTATACCCGTTGCTGAGAAATGGAATCGACCTACCCTGATATTTCCAGTCGTTGGATTTTGTGAGCAAAGCATTTCTCTGGCATTTGTATCAATGTCTTCTACGAAATATGATTTTCCATCCACATCATTGCCAATGGCTACAGTGGAAAAACCATGAACATGAATACCTTTTTCTTTTAAGTCCAGTACAACTTTTTTGGTAAAAGTAGTTTTTCCTTCATTTATCTTACCGCTAATTATAAACACGGTTGGCCGGTTCTTTTCGATATTTAAAAAGTCATCGAGCAACGATTGTGAGCTACTTAACATGGTGAAAATAAATTTTTTAAACCCTCTTACGTGAGATATATCTGAAGAAAAGGCTTCCATCAATCCTGGTAATGCGGCAAAGGCCAACTCAAGGGACTGATAAAGGTTTTTCATTCCCTTTTTGTATAACAAACCTTTAATAACGGGATTTTGTAGTTCTTTGCTGATAGCTGAAAAAGCGACAAGCAATGCCATTGCCCTGAAAACCATTTTTAATCCAGCGATCCATCCTCCCATTTGAAATAGTCCATTGAAAGAAAAACCATTATAAAAAGTGGCAGAAAATAATAGAATCAAGGAGAGTTGCACCCAGATTGCAGGCTTTTTCAAAAAGCGCATGCTTTGCCTATACCGAAGAGAGATCATAACGATGAAAGCAATGGAAACTCCTGCCGAAATAAGGAAACTATGAAGAGAAACTATCAGCATGACAACAATCAGCATGACTAAGATCAGAAAGAGAAAGAATACTGAATGGCTCTGCTTTGTAGAATACCTGAACAAATGATTCGTCATTTGTCTCTTTAGCAATGGGATGTGCTTGGTTGAAGCATCTATGAAATAACTCTTACCAGATTTATAACCTAATATTCCTGCAACGAAACCACTTATTAAATAAATACCCGAAATGAAAATTAAGGAATATTTAGGTGCAACACTTTCAAATTTGAGTTGATTGGCAGCATATAAGTACATGTTTTCAAGCAATGTAACAATGTCCCATCCATAGTAGATTAAAAGAGAACAAGTCTTTTGAACGAGAACGCTAAATACAGCCAGCGCGCCGCCAATGGCATAAGCAAAGGTGTTTTTGCCAATAATGCGGATAGAAATTTCTAGTATGATCGCTTCTGTTAAAATTCCTATCATGGGTCCAAGTAAAATGGAACTGGGCGAAAGAGATTTCATAAGCGCACATATAAGCCCGGAGCGCCAAATAATTCCATTAACTTTCCAAAGTTGAAAAAATGCAATAATCAGATAAACAGTGATAAAGGATAATATGCTTCCGGATAAAGGAATTTTTAGGTTGTGCAGTAAACTTCCCAAAACAATTTCAACAACGGCCCAAAGACTTCCCACGACAGAAGCCTTCATCCACTTTTCTGATAAAAGTTCATTTGGATAAAAAGCGGCCATTATTTAATGATGCATTAAAGGTAGTTGATATCGGCCTTGGTATTTACATTGGCAAAAAGCCGCTCTGAGTAAAGGGACATTTCTTCAACATTAAGGTATTTTATGAGAAGAGGCGCTATGGCATCAGAAATTTTGAAACGATTCAGCTTCAGCGCCTCTTCAATTATCGGGATAGAATTTTTATGAAAATAACAAGGCATATTTTCATTAAAACCATTATGTGTCGGTATTACAACCTGATAACCAAATCTGTGCATAAGCAAATTACGTAATAACCCTGAATTTATTTCCGGCATATCGCAACTGACAATTAGATTATCTTCATTTTTAGACTCGATTAAACCAGCATGGATACCGCCAAGAGGGCCACAGCCTAAGTAGATGTCATGAACAAACTTTATCTTGGCAAACTTAAAATAATCATCAGATTTATTGGTGATTAACAGGATATCCTCACATATAGTAGCCAAAACATCAATGGCATATTCAACCATTGGCTTTCCATTATAACGATATAAAGCCTTATCTTCGCCAAACCGGGTACTCTTTCCTCCTGCTAGTATTATACCTGTGATATGTTCAGAATCCATATTACAAAGGTTGAAAAATTAACATTACAAACAAATAAATTCAAGAATTTGAATTCACACCTGTAAATAAGTCTTTCAGTAAATGATATCCCAGCTCATTGCTGAATATTTAGGATTGTACTAATTTAAAAAAAGATGAAGGATTTCAGAATTGAACATGATACCATGGGGGATGTAAAAGTTCCCGCTGATAAATACTGGGGTGCTCAAACGGAGCGTTCAAGGAATAATTTTATGATTGGTACTGAGGCCAGTATGCCAAAAGAAATCATCCATGCCTTTGCATACCTAAAAAAAGCTGCAGCTCAAACTAACTTCAATTTGGGAGTATTGTCTGCCGAAAAGTGTAATTTGATTTCGAAGGTATGCCTCGAAATTCTTGAAGGTAAGCTCGATGATCATTTTCCACTTGTTATTTGGCAAACTGGTTCTGGTACGCAAAGTAATATGAATGTCAATGAAGTGATTGCCAATCGCGCACAAGTGTTAGCAGGTGGTAACTTAACCGATGCTGAAAAAGTATTACACCCGAACGACGATATAAACAAGTCGCAATCATCGAACGATACTTTTCCGACAGCCATGCATATTGCAGCCTATAAAATGGTTGTAGAAATTACTTTACCGGGAATGCTGAAATTGCGTGAAACACTTTTCCAAAAATCGAAAGCGTTTAAAGACACAATAAAAATCGGGCGCACCCATTTTATGGATGCTATTCCGCTTACTCTGGGCCAGGAATTTTCGGGATATGTTCAACAATTAGATAATTCCATGCGAGCTATCCGTAATGCTACCGAAATGGTTGGCCAGCTTGCACTTGGAGGCACTGCTGTAGGTACCGGCATGAATGCTCCCAGGGGGTATGCCGAACTGGTCGCTGCGAAAATTACCGAATTAACGGGTTTGCCTTTTGTTACAGCTCCTAACAAGTTCGAAGCTCTGGCGGCTAACGACGCCATGGTAGAACTAAGCGGAGCGTTAAAACGTTCTTCTGTTTCGCTTATGAAGATCGCAAACGATATCCGCATGCTCAGTTCCGGCCCACGTTGTGGTATTGGCGAAATTAGTATTCCTGACAATGAACCTGGGTCTTCTATTATGCCTGGGAAAGTGAACCCAACACAATCCGAAGCCTTGACCATGGTTTGCGCTCAGGTGATGGGCAACGATGTTGCGGTAACCATAGGCGGAGCAACCGGACATTTCGAATTGAATGTATTTAAACCACTTATTGCAGCCAATGTCTTGCAATCTGCCCGACTAATTGGAGACGCTTGTTTATCATTCAACGACCATTGTGCTGTAGGTATCGAACCAAATCAGGAGGTTATTAAGAAATATGTTGAAAATTCATTGATGTTGGTAACTGCTCTTAATCAGCATATTGGATATGAAAATGCAGCAATAATTGCCAAAACAGCACTAAGAGAGAATAAAACCCTTAGGGAAGCCGCCATTGGGCTCGGTTTGGTAACTGATGAGCAGTTTACTGCATGGATTGATCCGGCGAAGATGATTTTCTCCAGAAATAAATGATGCGATGCTCCTGAAAATGTACGAATGATGCTAAGTGCCTTATAATAAAAATCGTACTTCTTTTGAATTAAACTCCTGATTTTCATTACTTTTCCATGTCGCCCTCATGCGGATCTTAATTTAATAGGGTTTTTCACCAAGGTAGTTGCCGGGAGGAAAATAATTGGCAACAATAATAATGGCGCCATCTTTACAAATTGCAACTCCGATTCCAACTTCTTTTGTTTTCTTCCAAACCATCTGCGTATAGTGCCCTGTTTTATAATAATTCTGGGCAGTAACTGTCGTGTATTTATACTCTGTAATTTCGCTGTACCACGATTCTGAAGCATCATAAGGCGTGAATTTAGAAACAGATCCCCAGAAAATATTTTCTCCTGCGCTTCTAGTTTCTTTTCCTAAGCTCTTGCGATGCGCCATTTTGCAATTATTATTTGCCGCAAGATAGTCGGCCCATTCCTGAGCATATCCAGCCAAATCGGCAGACCATACCAAAGCGGAGGCGCCGACGTCGTTTCTGGATTTGTTGTGAAAATCCAACGCATCCTGTGCTTCAGTGCGTTTGATTTTCGATCCGGTATTTTCGGGCACAATCTGAGCCTTACACAATAATATTGTGCTAAGCAATACTATCATTATTATCGTACGAGCCATTAAAGAATTATTAGTCGATATGAACCTGTTGCCTTCACGCTTTTAAGTACAATCACGTACACACCTTTGCTTAGATTTAAATCGATGCTATTTTGCTGATTTACAAAATTGCTATTTTGAATTAATACACCATCAACGGAATAGATCGTTATTTCGACAGGAATCTCCTCTTTGCTAAGAATCGTGACTCTGCCATGTGAAGGATTTGGATAGATTTGATAAAATGAACTGATATCAAATACTCCGTCATTAATGGTTGTTTTGAAGGTGATATCGGTACCATATGCGGTGCCAACCGGATTTGTGGCATAAGCTCGAACGTGATAGATCGTCCACGGAATTAGGCCGGTAAGTATGTCAGTGAAAGTTCCTATTCCATTGCCATCCGATGTTTTTGATTCAGAGATTGTTGGATTAACAGATAGACTCCAGCACAATCCTTTTTCGGTCACTGCTGCACCTCCGTCTGATGTCACGCTCCCTTTGCCACTTGCTGTTGTTGAAGGAGAAATAGTTGCTACCGCTGATATTGTTGTCACGACAGGTAACGACAAGGTGGTGAAAGTAACATCAGCACCATAACTTGTGCCTACAGAGTTTGTCGCATAGGCTCGTACGTGATAGGTAGTACCAATTGTTAATCCGGTCATACTGCTTGTGAATGAGCCTATTCCTGTGCCGTCCGATGTTTTGGCATCAGCAATGGTTGGATTAGCAGTCTTGCTCCAGCACAAACCTCTGCCTGTGACAGGTGCTCCACCATCGAAGGACACGCTTCCTCCGCCAATAGTCGCAGTAGAAGAATTGGCAGTAATGGCAGTGGTGGAAACAGTTGCCACTGTTTGGGTTGTAAAACTAAGATCAGTCCCATAGACTGTGCCGACCGGATTTGTTGCATAAGCTCTAACATGGTAGGTTGTGCCGGGCAGTAATCCTGTGATATTGCTCGTGAAAGCACCAGTTCCGGTGCCATCGTTAGTTTTTGAATCCAAAATGGTTGGATTAGCTGCAATGCTCCAACATATTCCCCTTCCCGTGACTGCTGCACCTCCATCAGATGTTATGTTTCCACCTCCTGAAGCAGTTTTCGAGGTTATCATGGTAATCGTATTCGTACTTACGGAAGGTACGATGGGCGCTTGTTGAAGTACTCCGGTTCCGTTTAGTGTGATTAATTTTGATGGTGACAGGTTATCTGAGTTATTGCTGATAGACAGGAAGGAACTCTTCCAACCCTCAGTCGTTGGACTGAATCTGATTGTTACTTGTTGAACTCCTCCGGCAGGAATATCAAACGAAGTGTTCGCCGGATTACTAATCACAAATTGATCAGAATTTGTTCCAGTCAGGGTTAATCCAGAAACGCTTAGGACTGCAGAACCACTATTTTGAATGGCAACAATTTTATCAATGAAGGAGTTAAGTTTAATATTTCCAAAGTCCCAGAATCCGTCCGGACTAACAACCAGGGTTTTCGTCGGCAGAAGGGAACCGGTACCGTTCAAGGTTATGGTCTTTGTCGGAGAGAAATTGTCCGAATTATTGGTAACGGTTAACATAGCGCTTTTCCAGCCTTCGGTAGTTGGTACAAACTTAATGGTCACTTGCTGAACTCCGCCGACAGGTATATCAAAAGTTGTTCCGGTGGGACTACTAATCGAAAATTGATTGGCATTTACGCCCGTTATTGATAAACCTGATACAGTTAGAGTAGAACTTCCGCTATTCTGAAATGTTATCGTCTTGTTTGCACTATTGTTCAACGTAACTGTACCAAAGTCAGCCGTGACTTCCGGGTTGATCGTTAAAATTTTCGTAGCCTGTGTTGATCCGTTACCACTTAAATTTATCTGCTTCGCTGGAGTCGCATTATCGGCGTTATTGGAAATAATCAAAGCAGCATTTTTTACCCCTGCGGAGGTTGGCTTAAACCTGATTCTAATCTGTTGAATTCCACCGACAGGAATATCAAATGAAGTGACCGAAGGGCTTGAAATACTATATTGATCTGTATTTATGCCTGTTAGCGCGATCTTGCTAATATTTATTGTTGCTGTTCCGGTATTTTTTAGGGTAAGTACCTTCTCATTGATGTTGTTAACGGTAGTGATACCGAAATCGAGATTTCCATCCGGATCCGTCGATAGCGTCTTGGTTAATAATAATGAACCAGTCCCGGTTAGTGTGATTAATTTTGAAGGTGCGGCATTGTCGGAGTTATTAGTGATAGTCAGAAAGGTGCTCTTTAATCCGGAGGAGACCGGTTTGAAACTAACCGTGACCTGCTGCATTCCGCCGGAAGGGATAGTCAAATTCGTTCCTGTCGGATTTGTAATCGTAAACTGATCGGAGTTTGTGCCTGAAATGAAAAGATTGGAAATATTCAGTTGAGTCGTTCCGGTATTTTGAAGAACGAATATTTTCTCGTTTGCATTGCCGACCGTAACATTTTGAAAGTCCCACGAATTATCCGGAGTGACGAGGATTATTTTCGAAGGTAAGCTTGGTGAGCCGGAGGATATGATGAAAGATTTAACGGTACTCCAATCACTTTCACCGGCAGCATTTACCGCTTTTACTTTCCAGGTATAGCTTCCCTGGGTAGTGAAAGTCCGGGAATAGGAGGTTGCTGTTACGATTACAGGCGTTTCTGAGTCAATTTGTATTTGGTAACTAGCGGCTCCGTTTACGCCGTTCCAGGTGAAGCTTGTTGCTAAATCTACATAGACTAATGATCCATTTGCAGGATTTACAGTTGTCGGTATTGCCGGAATGCCTAAAACGACATAGGATCTCGAAGGAGACCATTGCCCGGCTATTGCCCCATATTTGGCTCTAACATGCCAAGAATGCTGTCCGACATTGGAGCCACCTACTAACATATCCAAGCTTGCACCAGACAAATTTGTGAGCGAAACAGTTGCTGTTCCTGCATCCAATTCCAGGTCGTAGGAGGTAGCACCAGGCATCGGCGTCCATGAAAAACCAATAGTTGAACCAATAAAATAGACGGATTGGTTGTTTGGCGAGATCAAAGTTGGGATGCCGTGCACAACAATCAAATTATTCACGATACTCCAATCACCATTACCAGCACTATTTGTGGCTCTAACCTTCCAGGTATGGGTTCCCGTGGTAGTAAAAATGCGGTTATAGGATGTTCCGGATACGGTAACAGGAGTTTCCGAATCAAATTGTATCTGGTAACCTGTAGCACTGGCAGCATAAGTCCAATTGAAATTGATAGAAATTTC
>JBBQJE010000085.1:0-12703 GCA_038325635.1 Bacteroidales bacterium | reverse complement strand
GATCAGTGCTTCCATCGTTAATGATAATCATCTCCCAATTTTTATAGGTCTGGGAGAGAACAGATTCAATGCAATCCGCAAGATATTTTTCGTGATTATAGGTAGGAGAGATTATGGATACCAGCTGATTATTTTCCATCTTCAAAAATTATCTGATTATTTTCATCCCTTTCAAAAATTTATCCGCGGCTTTGTTCAGATCCGTAGAAATTTTGAAAAAATAGATCGGGAGTAAAAACAAAATTGTGAAAATCGTACTTCGAACAAGTAAATCGACAATGAAATGAAACTGTGCCGGGATAGAGAATGCAAGAAAATAAGCAATAGAACCAATTAATATTACAGAAATAAACCGAAAATTATAGGGTTGCAGATCAAATTTGACGTAAAGGAAAAGAAATCGCATAAAATTCAGAAAAGCAAGCGCTGCAGCACTACTAATTGCGGCTCCTGTCAATCCAAATTTAGGAATCAAAACCAGATTCAGGGCTATCAAAATTACAACCAAAATCAAGAGCAGATAAGACTGAACCTTATAATATTTGGAGGTTCCCATTAATGAACTGTTGGCACCTGTTAGCATATCCATAAGACAACCCAATCCGATGAAGAAAATTACCCATTTCCCGGATTGATAGCTCGGGCCCAAAATATGAAGGATGTTATCAATGTTTAACCAAACCCCTAGAAACAAAAAGAACCCAATTATAAAAAGAGTCAAGCAACTCTTTTCGTAAATATCTTTCAGGGTCTTACGGTCATCATTTTTCCATGCTTCCGCTGATGTTACATTAGCAATTTTGTAAATTGAACGCGCAGGAAGACTTACAACAATTCCAAAAAAGAATACGATTCCATAAATTCCGGCGGCATCCAGTCCTAACATCTTGTTAACCATGATAAGATCGACATTTTGTATCATTATTACCGTGAAGCCATTTAAAATACTGAACAATGCAACTGCACCGATTGAACGCAGAAGAGCTTTGTTTAAAAAAGGAAAATCAAATTGCAAGGTAAAATGGCCCTCTTTGATTAAGGTATAAACGATAAATACAGTAGGCACACAAATAGCTGCGATATAGTACAAAACAAACTGATGAAATGAAAGTATGCCGAAAAAGTATAATCCAATCATCAGAATTATTAAAATGCGTTGAAATACCTCCCTCAGCCAGGTACCATGAACACTATTCAAAAGAGCCGAATAGTAAATATCAAGGATCGAAAAAAATAATTGGAAGAAAACCAGCACAATCAGATAATCAATGTATTCTACCAACATTGTTGATTTTTCGAGGCTCATCTCAATAAGATAGGGCTTAAATATCAAAAATAAAATGGCAGAAATCAGGAAACCAATCATTCCAATTGTTAGTGCAAGTGGAAGAAATCCATGGTGCTTATTGTCATCCGACTTGAAAAAGGGAAATAATCGAATGGTTACTCCATTGATCCCAAGGGTACCAAACTGTGCAATCAGGGCGGAATAGGCAACCAAAATTCTGAGTAATCCGTTTTCGGCGGGTGAATAGATGCGCGGGAAGAGAATGGCTGTGGTTATAAAACCCAACAGAACACCCAAATAGACAAATATTGTCCCTTTAATGGATTGTTTGACAATGATTCCCAATAGGATAGAATTTTCAAATTAGGACAAAAGTAGGAAAAACCATTGTATAAAAAAATGTACTTTTACGACCGAATTTCAACACAGAAGCCATGGATAACGTATTATTCAAAAAAGCCCTTCCGCATTTAACTGCCGTCCTTCTATTCCTGATTCTACCGGCTATTTATTTCTCCCCTCAGTTGGAAGGGAAAAAACTTAACCAGCATGATACCAATACGGCCACCGGAATGGCAAAAGAGATCACAGATTACAACAAAACTCATTCGGACTTGGCCCTTTGGACTAACTCAATGTTCGGAGGTATGCCAGCGTATCTCATTGGGTTGCCAACCTATTCTCTGCTCTCTCCTATTTATTCGCTTACAACTATCTTCGACTGGAGACCAATCAGTTTTGTATTTCTTTACCTAATAGGATTTTATCTGGCACTGCTTTTGTTTGGACTAAATCCATGGATCAGTTTAGTAGGTGCCATCGCTTTTGGATTCTCATCATACGATTTTATCATTATAGCAGCAGGGCATAATACCAAGGCAATTGCCATTGGCTATATGGCTCCAATGATCGGGGCACTTTACCATGCTTGGAAGAAAAATTTATGGATAGGAAGTGCTTTTTTTGCCCTCTTTCTGGCACTGCAGATCTATGCCAACCACCTTCAAATTACCTACTATTCGATGCTGACAATCCTAATTTTCGGTATTGCAGAATTATATTTCGCTTTCAAAGAGAAAAGATTGAACGACTTTTTGAAAAGATGTGGTGTCGTCTTTCTATTTGCCATTCTTGCCATTGCTGCGAATTCAGAGAGACTTTGGACAACATACGAATACGGGAAATTTTCATTACGTGGACCATCAGAACTCACACAAGACAAAGGCAATAAAACATCAGGCCTTGACAAAGATTACGCCACCGGCTGGAGCTATGGAGTTGATGAAACCTTGACACTGCTGATCCCAAATTTTAAAGGAGGAGCTTCTATGATCGATTTCGGCCAGAACTCAACTACTGCAGAATTATTGCGCTCGAACAATGTACCAAACGCAAATTCAATTGTGAAACAACTTCCTGGTTACTGGGGAACTCAACCAGGTACTTCAGGGCCGGTTTATGTCGGTGCTATCGTACTATTCCTATTCGTTCTTTCATTATTCCTAACCAAGGGATCCGTCAGAATCTGGATTATTTCTGCCACAATTTTCTCGATTCTGCTGTCGTGGGGTAGAAATTTTATGCCCCTCACTGAGTTTTTTCTCGATTATTTTCCGGGATATAATAAATTCAGAACGGTATCCATGATCCTAGTGATTGCCAGTTTTACGATCCCGCTGTTGGCTTCAATAGGACTGAACAAAATTTTCTCTGAAGAAATTAATCCTGCTCAATGGAAAAAAGCCTTACTATGGAGCGTTGCTTTGACAGCTGGCGTTTCATTCCTTTTCTTCCTCCTTCCCGGATTGTCAGGATCCTTCATTTCTTCCAGTGACTCACAAATGCCAGCATGGATCCAGAATGGTCTGGTGGCAGACCGAACCTCATTTCTGAGAGGAGATGCCCTCCGCTCGACCGCCCTTATTTTGGCTTCAGCGCTGATCTTGTGGGTATTTGTTGCAAAGAAATTAAAGTTTGAATATGCGTTATTTTTAATTGGATTCTTGATTCTTATCGATATGTGGGGTGTGAACAAGAGATATCTCAATAATGATAATTTTGTCCAAGAGCAGAAAGCCCGAAATCCATATCCGATAACAAAGGCAGACAAGGAAATTTTGAAGGATAAAAGCGAATATAGGGTATTAAATCTCTCGGTAGATCCATTCAATGAGGCGAGTACTTCTTATTATCACCAATCTGTTGGTGGCTACCATGGAGCTAAAATGAGGAGATATCAGGAACTAATCGACAAGCATATTGGAATCGAGATTCAGCACCTTGGAACAAAATTAAATGCTTTAAAATCTGAAAATGGAGTGGATTCCCTTTTTATCGGATTGAATGCCTTGAACATGCTGAATACTAAATATTTGATATACAATCCTGAAGCTGCCCCACTGATGAATACTAAAGCGATGGGCAGTGCCTGGATTGTAAATTCTTTTCAACTGGCAGAAAATGCAGACCAGGAAATTGCAGCAATAAATAAAATTGATCTGAGCAAAACGATAATTGTCAACAAAAAATTCCTGCCATTACTGGAAGGTGTAAAATCAAACTCGGGCAGGCCATCTAAACTTTCTCTTTCATCCTACTCGCCAAATCAGTTGGTATACAGTTATTCTGGAAGTGGGTACGAAATCGCTGTCTTTTCAGAAGTATATTATCCTAAAGGTTGGAATGCTTATATCGGAGGCAAATTAGTTCCTTATTTTCAAGCCAATTATCTATTAAGAGCTATGGTTCTTAACGCAGGAAATTACGACATTACCTTCAAATTCGAACCAATTTCATACAACGTGGGGAAGAAAATTTCCATGGTATCCTCTTTTCTTCTACTCTTGTTAATTGGTTTTGTGCTATATAAAAATGTAACTTTGAAAAAAGCTCCAATTGAGTCTTAATTTTCACGCATGGCAAAAGAAAAATTAAAATTGAGAAAATCACTTTTTAGCTCCTATTTCAGTACGACACTCAGTATCTCACTTGTATTATTCCTTTTTGGACTTCTTGGACTGCTCTTGATTAATACGAGCCGACTGACAAATTTTGTCATGGAAAATCTTGGAGTTACACTGATTTTGAGGGAAAATACACGCGAAGTTGATATTCTTAAATTACAGAAAAATTTAGAAGCTTCGCCATACATAAAATCGACTCGCTTTGTAGACAAGCAAACTGCTGCCGATGAATTAAAAAAAGACCTTGGTGAAGATTTTGTTGATTTTTTAGGATACAATCCTTTGCTTTCTTCGATGGACGTCAAAATGCACGCTGCGTATGCCAATCCGGATAGTTTGGCTATTATTGAATCCCAGTTGTTAAAATTTCCTGAAATTCAAGAGGTCTATTATCAAAGGAATCTGGTAAAACAATTAACTTCCAACGTTCAAAAGCTAAGTTTGATCATTTTGGTTTTGAGTATTCTGATGTTTACAATTTTTATTGCTTTAATTAACAATACTATAAGACTTTCCATTTATTCCAAAAGATATCTTATTAATTCGATGCAACTTGTTGGTGCCACCAGATCGTTTATACGGTTTCCTTTTATTGTTAAAAGTATTTTACATGGGATTTACGGTGCCATAATTGCCTGCATCTTTCTTTTACTTATTTTCTATTCCTACCAATCAGAACTTAAGGATTTTATTGATTTTCAGGATTCTACATCTTTGGCATTACTCGTTACCGGAATCTTCGCTTTTGGAGTAATTATGACTGCTTTATCTACTTATTTTGCTGTAAATAAATTTTTGCGAATGAAGTTTGATCAACTCTATTATTGAACTATCTTTGCGGGTTAATAACTAATTCATTGTTTAATGGTTAAGAATAGTGGACAAAAGGATCCTACAGGGTTTGCAGTTGGAAAAGGAAATTTAAAATTGATGCTTATAGGTCTAATAATCATTATTTTAGGATTTGCTTTAATGACTGGTGGCAAAAGTATGGATCCAAATGTTTTCAACAAGGAGATTATATTCAGTTTCCGTCGGATCACTTTAGCTCCTATTGTCGTGATGTTTGGATTTCTTTTTGAGATCTATGCTATCATGAAAAATACAAAATCAGAAAACTAGGTGTTGCAACTCTCTTTCAAAGTTACCTGTTCATAACATGAGATATTCGGAGTCAGAAGATTTTGATTTCATTCAGGGCGAGATTCTGGTGTTAAATAAACCTCTTGATTGGACATCTTTTGATCTGGTCAATAAAGTTCGCAACATGCTTTGTCGTCTCATGAGGATTAAAAAATTGAAAATTGGCCATGCGGGAACTTTGGATCCAAAAGCAACGGGAGTTATGGTTCTCTGTTCTGGTAAATTAACAAAAAAAATTGACGAAATTCAAGCAGACGAAAAAGAGTACATCGCAGTCTTAAAAATGGGTGCAACAACACCTTCTTATGATCTGGAAACGGAGGAAGAAGAACATTTTCAAACTTCTCATATCACCAGAGAAATGGTGGAAAATGTTCTACAGCTGTTTATCGGCACTATCGAACAGATTCCACCTGCATACTCAGCGATAAAAGTTAACGGGAAAAGAGCCTATCAATATGCCAGAAAAGGTACTGAAATTGAACTCAAATCGAAGACACTTGTTATCAAAGAGATTGAGCTTTTAAGATACGAAATGCCGGAGATTGAATTGAGAATTGTTTGTAGTAAGGGAACCTATATTCGTGCATTAGCTCGGGATATTGGTAAAGCTCTTAATAGTGGAGCGTATCTTATTAGATTACAACGTACTAGAATTGGGAATTACACATTGGAACAAAGTTTAGATTTGACAGAGTTAGCAGATATGCTTTCTGCCTATTTTCAAAATATAAAACAGTCAACAATTTAAAACATATAAATGTCATCAACAATGAAGCTTTCGAAATTTAAGTACAACTTACCTGATGAATTGATCTCCCTTCATCCAGCGAAGAATCGGGACGAATCAAGGTTACTTGTTTTAAACCGTTTAACCGGCGACATTGAACACAAAATTTTCAAAGATGTTATCGATTATTTTAATGACAAAGACGTCATGGTTTTTAATAACACTAAAGTTTTTCCTGCCAGGCTCTTTGGGAACAAGGAAAAAACCGGTGCTCAAATCGAAGTGTTCCTATTACGTGAGTTAAATCGTGAACTTAGACTTTGGGATGTTTTAGTAGATCCTGCCAGAAAAATAAGAATAGGGAATAAACTTTATTTTGGTGACGATGATTTATTGGTCGCTGAAGTGATCGATAATACCACTTCAAGAGGTCGGACATTGCGTTTCTTATTTGATGGCACCTACGATGAATTTAAGGAAACTTTATTCAAATTGGGTGAAACTCCTCTTCCGAAAATCATCAATCGCCCTGTTGAAGAAGATGATGCTTTGCGATATCAGACAGTATTTGCAAAACATGAAGGTGCTGTTGCTGCCCCGACAGCTGGTCTTCATTTTAGCCGGGAGCTATTAAAGAGACTTGAAATTAAAGGGGTGGATTTTGCGGAGATCACTCTTCACGTTGGACTAGGAAATTTCAGGAGTGTTGATGTAGAGGATCTTACAAAGCATAAAATGGATTCCGAACAAATCTGGATTAAAGACGAGGCAGTAAATATTGTTAATGCAGCAAAAGAAGAAAAACATCGGGTTTGTGCTGTCGGAACAACCGTGATGAGAACTCTTGAAACTTCTGTATCAACCAATGGTATGCTTAAACCATTTGAAGGTTGGACGAATAAGTTTATTTTCCCACCGTACGACTTCAGTGTAGCAGACAGTATGATATCTAATTTTCATTTACCGCTTTCAACCCTTTTGATGATGGTTAGTGCATTTGCAGGATACGATAATCTGATGGCAGCGTATAAGGAAGCTATTAAGGAGAAATACCATTTTGGTACCTACGGCGATGCCATGCTCATTATCTAAGAAATAGAAACCCATAAAAAACCCAGGCTAAAATTTAGCCTGGGTTTTTTATGGGTTTCTATTTCTTAACCCTTTCAGAATAAGAACGATCTCGGGTATCTACTTTTATTTTGTCCCCTTGGTTGATAAACAATGGAACGTAAATGGTTGCTCCGGATTCAACGGTAACTGCCTTCAATGCAGTAGATGAAGCAGTATTGCCTCGTTCGCTGGGTTCTGCATAGGTAATCTCCAGTTCAATGAACGGAGGAAGATCTACTGTTAAAGGTGTTTCTGTTTCAGCGTGATAAGTAATTTCAACTGTCATCCCTTCCTTCATCAGATCAGCATTCTCTACCATTGCTGCCTCGATGTTCACCTGCTCAAAAGTTTCAGCATTCATGAAATTGTAACCAGTTTCATCATGGTAAAGATACTGGTAAGGTCTTCTCTCAACACGAACAGTTGTAATTTTTGTTCCTCCTGAAAAAGTATTGTCAATTACTTTCCCGGTCTTCATATTCTTCAGTTTTGTACGCACAAACGCAGGTCCTTTACCTGGCTTTACATGTTGAAAACTAACAATCTGAAATATTTGATCATTAAACTCGATACACAATCCATTGCGAAAATCTGCTAAACTTGCCATTTACCTCTTAATTTGTACGTTAAAAAACTATCTTTAAATTTTTTGCAAAAATAGTTAAATCAATTCAAACCAGAAAATTATTAGAAATGTCAGGTTCACTTGCTTTTTCATCATTGCCATTGATCTATTGGGCACTAATAGGAGTATGTGCAATTCTTATTGGTATGTCGAAAACGGGTGTCCCAGGTGTTTCAATGTTAGTGGTTCCTACTATGGCTATGATTTTTGGTGGAAAGACCTCGACTGGAGTATTGCTCCCAATTTTAATCACAGCTGATCTATTTGCCGTAGCCTATTATCATCGCCATGCCGAATGGAAACCTTTGCTAAAAGCGCTCCCATGGGCTTTTCTGGGGCTAATGATAGCGTTATGGATAGGTGTACTGGTAAATGATCACCAGTTTAAACATATTATTGCATTATCAGTCCTTTTTTCATTAGTAGTCATGGTTTGGAATGACAGGATGAAGAAAAAATCTAATCTTTCTGCACACCCCTTGTTTGCTGCTACTTTTGGCATTCTGGGCGGTTTTGCAACGATGATTGGAAATGTAGCCGGACCAGTTTTTGCTATTTACCTCCTTGCATTGAATCTATCAAAGAAGAACTTTATCGGCACCACAGCCTGGTTTTTTGCAATAATCAATATTACTAAGCTTCCTTTGCAATTTCTTGTTTGGAACAACATCAGCAGAGATTCATTGCTGGTTGATTCCTTTGTAATTCCATTTGTCATGTTTGGAGCATATATTGGAATAAAAATTGTTCGCAGGATTAATGATTCAACCTATCGATGGGCAGTTGTGGTGATAACATTCATCTCCGCATTATTGGTATTTATCTAAATATTAATGATTTATAAAATATTACTTTATACAAGGCAGCACTTAACTAGTAAATCATGCATAAATTATTTTGGCAATAATATGATTCCTCTACGTTGAATTCTTAACTTTGATGTCGGATTAGCTTAATCTTGCTGATTTGTGTCAATTTTAGAATCCGATCAATTCCATTAACAATGAACCATAACGAAAAACAGATCCCATTTCGGTTGGGATTACTTTTAATGCTCTTTTATTTCGCTTCCTGTTCTGATAAACCAGGCATGATTGAAAAAAATCAATGTGTGATATTAAACGTAGAAAAGGGTAAGGTAATTGATCCAATTAAAACTTCTGGATTTGTTGAACCTGAAAGTGAAGTACTTATTCGCTGCAATTACCCGAGTACAATAAAAAAAATTAGTAAGGAACCTGGAAGTAATGTACAGCCAGGTGATCTTATTCTGGTATTGGATGACCAACAAATTAAATCAGAAATTGAGAACATTAAAGATCAATTGGCTCTCAAAAAAAATAGCCTTGAAAAGAATAATTTGGCTGAAACATCTATAAAAATTGATCTGAAATATAGCGAGGAGGTAAAAAAATTAAACATCACCAGTTTAAAGTCCCAACTTTCTGACGAAGAACAATTGTTGGAAGTTGGTGGCATTTCTCCTGCAAAAATTGAAAAAACGAAGCAGGAAATCGCACTCGCCGAAAAAGAATTACTTACCATAAAAGAAAAAAACAGCATCCGACAAAAGCAACTTAAAGCAGAAGAAGAAGGCTTACTATTAGGGATTCAAATACAAGAAAAGGAGTTGAACGAGAAAGTTAGTGCACTGGACCTAATGAATGTTAGATCAAATTCATCCGGAATTGTACTATCCATTGGAAATAAAACCGGTGAAAAGGTTAGCAAGGATCAGGTTCTAGTAAGAATTTCCGATTTATCCTCCTATAAGATTTCCGGATCAATTGATGAAAAAATGGCAGATTTCGTAAAAACAGGTACTCGAATTTACGCTGTCTTTGAAGATGTTAAACTATTTGGAAACATTGGAGTCGTTTCTCCAATCGTTGAAAATGGAAAAATTCAATTTAATGTTCATCTAGAGCAAAATTCTCATCCAAAACTTATGCCCCACCAAAATATTGAAATTTGGATAGCCAGAAATTACAAGGATAATGCACTAAGGATAAAGAATATTTCACAATTTGAAAAAGGGAAACCTGAGTTTCTATTTGTTTACAAAGAAGGTAAAGCATTCAAACATCAAGTTACCATTGGTTTCTTGAGTCCTGAGTATATAGAAATTATTGATGGAGTTAACGAAGGGGATCAAATAATCGTTCCTAACTCAGGATATCATCAATTAAAGAATATTGTCGAAGTTGCCGTAAAAGAATAATTCATGCTTTATAGACTATATATACAATTAATTGTTTCCTTGCTATGCCTTACTCCTATTATTCGGCTTTCGGCACAAGAACCCATTACTAAAAATGATTCTGCCGGATTAGGTCTAAGCTTAAGAAATATTGTCGATTTAGCTATATCACAATCCTCATCGCTTAAATACGCACAGAATCAGCATGTTAGTTATTACTGGAGATATAGAAATTTTTCAAAACAATTTCTTCCAAACCTCATTTTAAATGGAACACTTCCAAACTATACACAATCAACAGTACCAATAACTCAACCCGATGGTAGCATAGAATTTAAGCAAGTGTCGAATTTAACGATTAATTCCAACTTATATTTGAATCAATATATCCCGTTAACCGGAACACAGATTTATGCATCGACAACTTTTAGTAGAGTCCAAGATTACAATAAGAGCAACACGCTATTTTCAGGTAGTCCCTTTTCAATAGGATTTAATCAACCAATATTTGCCTACAACTGGATGAAGTGGACTAAAATAACCGAACCTATGATCTATGATGAATCACAGAAGAATTTCATCCAAACCATAGAAGGAATCGCATATAATGCCACATCCTACTTTTTTAATTATTTGCGGATTCAGACTAACTTTAATTTGGCGAAAAGTTCTTACGATAATAGTTCGGACAATTTGAAGATTGCACAAATTAAAAAGAAGCTCGGGCAAATATCCGAAAATGATTTCTCACGTATTGAATTGTCCGTTCTAAATGCCCAAAAGTCAATGAATTCGGCAAAGATGGATCTAAAAAATGCAGATTTTACTTTAAAATCATATATTGGCTTAGATCAAAAAGAAAAAATTGAACTTCAGATGCCCTTGTTGATAACCTTGTTTGATATTGATCCTCAGAAAGCACTAAAAGAAGCCAAAGAGAACCGGTCTGAACAAGTATATTATCAAAGAAGACTCATTTCGGCTGAGAGTCAACTAACACAAGCAAAACGAAGCAGCGGATTAAATGCTACCTTGTCTGGCAATTACGGCCTGTCTAACAGTGCAGAAACCTTCCCGGGAATATATTCCCAACCTTTAAATCAGCGAATGTTACAGCTTTCCTTCAGCGTACCTATTTTAGATTGGGGTAAGGCGGCCTCCTCCGTTAAAATGGCAGAATCAAACAGAGATCTGGTCAGTTTCGATGTGAAACAATCATTTGAAGATTTTGATAGAGGCGTAATCGTTCAGGTTGAGCAATTCGGATTACTGAAAGATCAACTTAAAACGGCAGAAGAAGCAGACAAGGTGGCTGCAAATGGTTACATAATTGCCTTAAAAAAATTCCAAAATGGGGAAATTACAATTACTGATATGAATATTGCCTCATCAGAGAGAGTGACAGCTAAATTAGATTACATTAACTCATTAGCTACGTATTGGTTAGCCTATTATAGGCTAAGAATTCTGACGCTTTATGATTTTGAGATCAACCAAAAGATCACTTATATTAATCCAATGCTTGTTGGTGAAAAAATCAAATAATGAATCTTTTAATTTCAACCAATTCTGATCCATATTGGAATTTAGCCACAGAAGAATTTCTTCTTAAAAACAGTGAAGAAAATTTCATCTTTTTGTATATCAATAGACCCACAGTAGTAATAGGGAAACATCAGATAACACAAAAAGAAATTAACACGGGATTTACAAAAAGTAATAACATATTAATAGCTAGGAGATTATCTGGTGGTGGAACAGTATTTCATGATGAAGGAAATCTAAATTTCAGTTTCATTAGATCCATTAAACCAGGGGAAAATAGTTCATACCAACCAATTTCACAATCAATTCATGATTTTTTGATCACCTTGGGTATAGCTGTTTCATATAATGAAAGAAACGATTTTGTAGTTTCCGGGAAAAAAATATCCGGCAGTGCGATGCACCTTTACAAAAACAGACTCCTTGCTCATAACACGTTATTGGTTAATTGTCATTTGCCCTCACTTTCAAAATCATTAAAAGGAAATATTGAGAGATTTACAGACAAATCAATATCTTCTGTTCGCTCCGAAGTAATGAATCTAACTGAAGCCGAACCGTCACTTTCTATTTCAAACTTAATAAGCAACTATACCCACTACATTTCGCAGCATGCTCCACATTTAGTAACATATGACCTTACAGTTTCAGACAAATCGAGCATTTCAGAACTTTCCCTAAAGAAATATTCCACCACAGATTGGATTTACAATTATTCACCTAAATACATTTACCGGAATTCAATCTCTATAAACGAGCGAGTACTCGCCTATAGCCTTGAAATAGAGAAAGGAGTTATTAAAAATATCCTAACTGAACCATTAAATGAGCCTACTGAATCTATGCGCTTAATTCTTAATAGTCTATTACAGTTGGAACATAATCCTGATTCGCTTACAAAATGGTTAAATTCTGGAATCAAAAGTACCTTAAAAGAACAATTATTCTCCAATTTATTTTAAGTTTTGGTCACTGTAAAGTAATCAAGAATTTTCCTACTCTTGTCATTACCAACAACCACAGCCAACTCCTCAAAAGTTGCTTCTTGAACTCTAATAACTGATTTAAAGTGAGATAACAATTTTTCAATAGTTAC
>JBBQJE010000084.1:0-12769 GCA_038325635.1 Bacteroidales bacterium | reverse complement strand
CCTTATCATACTTTTTTCACCAAACGATTTGACAGGGAAAAACAAGAGCGGATTCATTTTGCCTCAGCAATGACCATGACAGGTAAAAACGAAGAACTCATCCGTGACGCTACTCCTTCTTATCTGGACATTGTTGAATTTATCCAGTTTTCCGGCACACATGTAGAAGAGGATTTACACCGGTTATGGAAAAGATTAGTTTTCAACATACTTATCTCCAATACAGACGATCATTTAAGAAATCATGGTTTTATCCTTACTTCCGGGGGTTGGCGATTATCACCGGCTTTTGATATCAATCCATCTATGGACAAAGTTGGATTGGCATTAAATATTGACATGGATAACAATTCGCAGGATATTGACCTTGCAAGAAGTGCAGGCGCTTATTTCCGATTAGGAAAGAAAGAAATGGACAATATCATGTACGAAGTGCAGTCATCAATAATGAGTTGGCAGAAAATAGCATCAGAAATTGGAATACCGCGACACGAGCAAATGTTAATGGCTGCTGCTTTTAAAATTTAAAAATCATAGTTTCAAAAACCAAATGGAAAATCTTCAAACAAAAATATCCTTGTTCAAGTCTCTTTTCAACGGACGAGAGGATGTTTTTGCTATCCGATGGGAGAAAGACAAAAAGAGTGGCTATGAAACAAGGCAAAAGCCTTCAAAATCAGCGACTTTGAAGGCTTTATAAAATTTTCAGTGACCCCACCGGGATTCGAACCCAGATCAAAAGAACCGGAATCTTCCATTCTATCCATTAAACTATGGGGCCATTTAGGAAGGTGCAAATGTAACAATATTCTTTTGACACTGCCTAGATAGGGTAAAATGATCGAATAAAAACATTTTATTATCCTCAAATTTGGATCATTTCAAGGAGTTGAGCCATGATATATCCGTTAGAAAAAATAATTTTGCACGAATGAACTACGCAATAATTGATGTTGAAACGACCGGAAGCTCTCCTTTTAACGGAAAGATTACAGAAATTGCAATTTTCATTTACAATGGATCTGAAATCATTGATTCGTTTGTTACACTTGTAAATCCGGAGTGCAGCATCCCTTGGAATATTACCAGCATCACTGGGATAACGAATGAAATGGTTGAGACAGCCCCTAAATTTTATGAAATCGCTAAGAAGATTGTAGAAATTACGGCTAATTCCACTTTTGTTGCACACAATGTTTCTTTTGATTATTCATTTGTAAGAGAAGAGTTTAAGAGGCTTGGATATGATTACAAACGTAAGACGTTATGTACGGTGAGCCTAAGCAGGAAATTAATACCGGGTCTTCGCTCCTACTCTTTGGGAAATATTTGTCAGGATCTAAATATTACCATAGAAGGCAGGCATCGCGCAGGAGGAGATGCCCTTGCAACGGTAAAATTATTTGGTAAGATTCTGAAACAAAACGAATCCGTTAACCACGATCTATTCTCCTCCCGGAGAGGGAACTTAACGGAAGAGATAATCGCTTCCATTCCGGGAAAGTGCGGTGTTTATTATTTGTACGATTCAAAAGGTGATCTTATTTATATTGGGAAGAGTAAAAATATTCATCAGCGCGTTATTACTCACCTCAATAATCGATTGACAAAGAAAGCCATGGAGTTAAGTGAGCGGATTGTTTCCGTAAGTCATGAAGTGACTGGCAGCGAATTGGTGGCCTTATTGCTTGAATCTGAAGAGATTAAATCGAATCAACCCTATTTTAACAGATCCTTGAGAAGATCTGCAAATAATTTTGGAATATTCTCGTTTGAAGATGAAAAAGGCTATTTGCACCTTCAGGTAAAAAAGATTGAGGATAGCGATTTTCCTTTGACATCGTTTAATTTTTATCAGGAAGCAGTAGAATACCTTCATACTGAGGCAGAAAAACATTCGTTGTGTAAGACATTGTGTCATTTGGATGATCGCACAACAGCTTGTTTTAATTCTGGTTTTGGAGTTTGCCTGGGTGCCTGCGATGGAAAAGAACTACCGGAAACATACAATGTTCGTGTTCAAGAGGTTATCAAAGCTTGGCTATTTCATTCTCCAAACTTTTTCATCCTTGAAAAAGGAAAATATATGGAAGAAACGGCTGTAGTTAAAATTTCACAAGGCAAATATATTGGATATGGTTTCATTTCAAACGACACAACAGTTACCGATTACGATACCTTAAATGACTGTGTACGAGTTCGAAAAGACAATTGGGATGCAAGAACTATTATCAAGAGTTATTTGAAAAAGAACTTCAGAATGATCAAAATTATTGAGTATTAACCTACTTCTGACAATCCCTCCTTGTACCTCGATATTGCTCTGTCGCGCGCAAATGCATGGTCAATAATTCTCTCGGGATACTTTTCGGTTCCGTATTCAGGAATCCATTTTTTAATATAGGTGAAATCGGGATCGAATCGTTGAGTTTGTAATTCAGGATTGAATATTCTGAAATAGGGCACGGCATCGCAACCGGAACTTGCCGCCCATTGCCACCCTCCATTATTGGAGGCTAAGTCATAGTCGTTCAATTTGCTTGCAAAATAGGTCTCACCCCATCTCCAGTCAACGAGAAGGTGCTTACAGAGAAAGCTTGCAGTCACCATTCTCACCCGATTATGCATGAATCCGGTTTGATTCAATTCTCTCATTCCGGCATCTACCAGAGGATATCCGGTTACTCCATCACACCAGGCCTGAAACATGCTCTGGTTATTTTCCCAGCGGATATTGTCAAAAGCAGGTTTAAATGCCCGAGTTGTTACCTGAGGAAAGAACCACAAAATCTGGCTGTAAAAATTTCGCCAAATCAGCTCAGATAGAAAAGTTTCTGAATGTAACATGGCCAATGCTGTGATTTTACGGATACTAACGGTTCCAAACCTGAGATGAATGCTTAATCTTGAGGTTCCCTCTCTTTCCGGAAAATCACGGTTATTCTGGTAATTTTCCAAAAGACTTTGAGTTAGTGATTTGGGAGGGTATGACAATTCAACTTTTGTAAAACCTAACGATTCGAACGGTAGAATTGTCAG
Organism: Bacteroidales bacterium; assembly: GCA_038325635.1. GTDB lineage: Bacteria > Bacteroidota > Bacteroidia > Bacteroidales > Prolixibacteraceae > CAINVV01. The sequence continues at coordinate 9,730 of JBBQJE010000084.1, read as the reverse complement.
CGGCTTCATCCGGATGAAATTGTGGAAGTATTGCGAAGTTTTATTGGCACGAACAAGGTCTAAGTTCAATTTTTCTAAAAATCGATTCTTATAGGGTGTGAAAATAGTATAGGGTTTACCATCTTTTTTTACTAATTCCTCTTTTTCAAATAAAACATGATCCTTGTAAGTAATAAATTCGGTACGGTTCATCTTGAGCAACCGCTCCACTTCCATATCACGGTAATTGGTATATGGTTCATAATCACGGTTGCAATAAACGCTACAGATATGATATTTTTCGATTAAGCTTTTAAATACATCAAGCGGCCTGCCATAGGTGACTAAGATCGTAGATCCAATCTTTTCCAATTCCATTTTTAATTGCTCCAGTGTATCATACAAAAAATTGATACGGTAATCTGCGCCTTTGGTCATGCGAACTAAAATCTCCGAATTAAAGATAAATAGCGGCAGAACGTTTTCCCGCGTTTTTAACGCGTGAAATAAGGCTGTATTATCATCTAAACGAAGATCTCGCCGCATCCAGAAGATATTGACAACCGGCTTTTCCTTTTGGTGTGTCATCTGAAAGAAATTGAAAATTTTTGTTTGAAACGAGTAGCAACAAATGTAGCAATAAGAGCCGATAATACAGCCTTGTTAGCACCTATAGTTTGTTTCGGAACGAATAATTTATGGTTGAAATATAAGAAAAAACAAAACTAACTGTACCTTTGTAATGGTTTAATTGCGCGAATATCAATAAAAATGGAAGATTATATGAGTACAAGAGGTTTTGCAAGTGACAATAATTCAGGTATCCACCCTACCATTTTAAAAGCTATTGAAATAGCGAATGTTGATCACGCAGTTGGCTATGGCGATGACAAATATACCGAGGAAGCAAAAAAGCTTTTCAGAAATGAATTTGGGGAAGACACTGAGGTTTTTTTCACATTGACCGGAACCGGAGCGAACATCCTATCCATTCAAACCTTTTGCCATTCATTCCACTCGATAATTTGTGCAGAAACAGCTCATATACATACGGATGAGTGTGGTGCTCCTGAAAAATTTACCGGTAGTAAATTGATTCCTATTCCCTCCGCAAATGGGAAAGTGAGTCCGGTCGAATTGTTAAAGAAACTGCATGGTTTTGATTTTGAGCACCATTCACAACCCGGAATGCTCAGTATTTCGCAGGTGACGGAGATGGGAACCGTATATAATGTAGCTGAAATAAAGGAACTTGCCGATATCGTTCATCAGCATGGAATGTATCTGCACATGGATGGTGCAAGAATCGCTAATGCTGCGGTATCTCTTGGGATGAATTTCCGAGCATTTACTAGGGATGCAGGTGTAGACGTATTATCTTTTGGTGGCACAAAAAATGGACTAATGCTTGGAGAAGCAGTTTTGATATTTCAACCGGATCTAGCCAAAAACACCAAATATTTCCGTAAACAGGCAGCACAGCTATACTCCAAAATGAGATTCGTTTCGACCCAATTTATTCCTTATTTGAGGGATGAAATATGGCGCGCAAATGCTCTCCATTCAAATAAAATGGCCCAGTTATTGGCTGGCCTTGTTGGAGCTATTAAATCCATTGAGATTACGCAAAAGGTTGATGCAAATGGAATTTTCGCCATCCTTCCGAAAGAAATAATTCCGCTTATTAGAAAAGAGTACTTTTTTTACGATTGGGATGTATCGAAAGGAGAGGTTAGATGGATGACCTCCTTTGATACCACAGAAGAAGATATTCATAATTTGGTTGCTCTCCTGAAAGCTCATTTGAACTAGAAATGGGTTAAGCCGCTTTTTTGTCGTACTTTTGCGACTTCATGGTAAAAAATTTGTTCCTATATGATTAGTCGAAGGATTATCCGAACCAAAGTATTGCAAATACTCTATGCACATGTCTCCTCAGCTGATAAGTCAATCATTTCCTCTGAAAAAGAGCTGCATTTTAGTATTCATAAGACATACGATCTATACCACTTATTGCTGATTCTTCCGGTTGAATTAGTAGATTATGCTGAGAAAATAATGGAGATTAGGAAGATGAAAAACTTTCCAACACAAGAAGAGTTGAATCCTAATATGCGATTTGTTTCAAATAGATTAATTGCAAAGTTAAAGGCTAACAATGACTTAACGACCTACATTCAAAAGAATAAAGTTAATTGGGCAAATAGCCAGGAGATGGTCAAGAAGATTTATCAGACGATGATTGAATCGGAAGTCTATAAAAATTATCTTGAGGTTAAAGTAGATGATTTCCAAAATGATAGAAAATTTTGCGAAGACTTCTATGCCGAAGTACTGCTTAAAAGTGAATTTGTTTTCAATGAGTTTGAGGAACAAAGTATCTATTGGAATGATGATTTGGATTTTGTGGTTTCAATGGTAATTAAGACCTGGAAGAAATTCAAGGAGGAGACGAATATCAATGATCATTTGTCTTCACTTTACAAAGATGATGAAGACCTGGAATTTACGATAAACCTTTTTCGAAAAACTTTGGCAAATTCGGAAGAAAATCGCAAAACGATTGAGGCCTATACTAAAAACTGGGATGTTGAGCGAGTTGCAACCATGGATATCCTGATCATGGAACTTGCATTAACAGAACTTACCGAATTTCCTTCTATTCCGATTAAAGTTAGCTTAAACGAATACATTGAATTGGCCAAATATTACAGCACTCAAAGAAGCAGTATTTTTATTAATGGCGTTTTGGATAGAATTACGAAAGATTTCAAAGAACAGGGGAAAATTGCAAAAGCAGGACGAGGTCTATTGGAGGGATGAAGATAAAATATCAGCTATTATTTTTTTTCGCGATCAATATTGCAATTCTGGCTTGTTACAACCAACCGGATACGAAGGCTAATACCACGAACGCTGTGGTATCAGGAAAAAAAAAGAACATTGGTAAGCTTGAATTTACCAAAGAAATTCATAATTTCGGGACATTAAAAGAAGGCGAAATTGTTGCTTACTCCTTTCAGTTTAAGAACAATGGAACTGCTCCTTTTCGGTTGACGAAAGTTGAACCAACCTGTGGATGTTTGTCTATTCAGTACAATAAAGATGAGATAGCTATTCAAGGATTATCGGTGATAGATGTGATTTTTCATTCAGAAGGAGAATGGGGAAATCAACTAAAATCGGTGATGATTGAAACCTCAGATGGTGAGAAAAAGACCTTAACCATTGGAGCTTATGTTGAAAATGAGAATTTTAATTTTGATTTAAATAATTTGAAATGAGTACATTACTATTTGTCCTAGCTCAACAACAACAGCAAAGTATGTTGGGTATGTTTTTACCGCTTGTATTAATTATTGTGGTGTTTTATTTTTTTATGATCCGTCCGCAGATGAAACGGCAAAAAGAAACACAAAAATTTCGTGATGCACTTCAAAGAGGTGATAAGGTAGTTACTTCGGGTGGAATATACGGAAGAATTGATGAGATTAAGGAACAAATTATCATTCTTGAAGTTGCACCCGGTATCAAATTGAAAGTTGATAAAAGTGTGGTATTGAAAGATATGACGGATGCTCCGGTAGCAAAGTAAAATTTGGCCGGGTAACCGGCCATTTTTATTTAACTTTGAGTTAGTTTTTTTTACATGAGGCAAAGCCGCGTCAATAAAATTTTCATTTTTATAAAACGCAAAGTCAAAAACTTTAGCTATCAGAATGCTATTGTTTTTTTAGTTTGCTTGGCACTGTCGTCCTTTCTGTGGTTGTTAAACAGTTTGGAGAAACGATATACCAGCAGGATCAGTGTACCCGTTAATTATGTTGAGTTTCCTAAAGACAAACAACTGTCGGGCCTTCTTCCTCAAAAATTTGATTTACTTGTAGATGCTTACGGCTATACCTTACTTAGTTATAAACTCCGATTGGCATTTTCTCCGATTCTAATTAACGTCAGTGAGTTACTTGATAATTCCATTGAGCGTGGTAATAGATATCAATACATTGTCTCCCTGGTGACTCACAAGGAGGAGATTGAAAAACAAATCAGCAGTGAGATTCGTATATTATCAATAAAACCTGACTCTTTAATTTTTAATTTCAGCAAGATTATTTCAAAGAAGATCAAGGTAAAGCCTAATTTGAAGGTTAGTTTTGAAAATCAATATTCTTTAATGGACGATGCTACTTCAAAACCTGACTCTATCCGGGTAAGCGGTCCGAAGAATGTATTAGATACCTTGAAACATGTATTTACTTCCTTCCATAACTATACCAATTTATCCCATTCAATTGAAGAAAAAATCGCCATGCAGCCTATACGTGGATTGACGATAGCTGAAAATGAGGTAAGTGTATTTATTCCGGTTGAGCAAAATACGGAGGTATCTTTTGAAGTTCCTATCAAGGTAATAAATAAGCCATCGAATACTGTTCTAAAAATTTTTCCTGATAAGGTCAAAGTTTCCTGCCGGATAGGTTTAAGTAAGTACAAGAATCTGGATTACAATACTTTTCATGCATTCATCAATTACGAAAAAATTTCGTTAAAAGATACACGCCTCCCCGTTCTTTTCGAAAACATGTCAAATGTTGTTTTATCTGTAAGCTACTCGCCCAAAGAAGTTGAATATATCCTTGAACATGAAAAATAGCGGATCATGTTGACAATTGGTATTACTGGTGGAATAGGAAGTGGCAAATCGACTGTATGCAGGGTATTTAAAACTCTGGGCATACCTATTTTTCAGGCAGATATTGTTGCAAAGCAGCTTCAGAACGAAGACCCCCAAATTAGGAAGGGGCTGATGTCGCTTTTTGGTACGAAAATATATACTAACGACGGATTGCTCGACCGCAGAAAACTGGCCAATTTAATTTTCAACAATAAAGAGAATCTGTTGCAAGTCAACAACTTAATTCATCCTGTCGTTCGAAATGAATTTGAATTATGGAAGAAACATAAGACCGAATATCCCTATATTCTTTATGAAGCAGCCATCCTGTTTGAAACAGGGAATTTCCGAAGTTTTGACTACACCATAGTCGTGGTTGCAGATGAAGGCCAGCGAATAGAAAGGGTAATGAAAAGAGACCAGGTTACCCATGAGGCAATTTTACAAAGAATGAGTAATCAGATGAAAGATGCAGAGAAAGTAAAATTGGCTGATTTTATCATTGAAAATAATGATAATCAGCTTATTATTCCAGAAATATTAAAATTAGATCAATTTTTAAAATCGGATAGTCATGTTTGGAAAATGGATAGGTAGTGGATTGGGGTGGACACTTGGCGGACCCATCGGTGCATTGGCCGGATTTGTATTAGGAACCTTGTTCGATTTATCGGATAAGTCCCAGCAAAGCAGTGTGACCTTTCAAAGAGGTATTCAAACAACTCCAAACGATTACCTCTTTAGCTTGCTGGTCTTGGTGTCTGCCGTTTTAAAAGCGGATGGAAAGATATTAAAATCTGAACTCGATTATGTAAAAGTATTTTTTAAAGCCAATTTCGGAATTGAAGGTGCGAAGAATGCAATAAAAATACTTCAAGATCTCACAAAGCAAAATATCCCTGTTAACGATGTTTGTCATCAGATCAAGAATTACATGGATTATCCAAGCCGCTTGCAATTAATTCATTTCTTATTTGGAATTGCTGCCTCGGATGGTGAGATTCATCCGGAGGAATTGAATTTAATCCGACAAATTTCAAGTATTATGGGAATCACCAGTGCTGATTACACCTCTATCGAAGCAATGATGATTCCTAAAACAGACTGGGCTTATGATGTATTGGAGATTGTTCCGTCTGCATCCGATGAGGATGTTAAAAAAGCTTACCGTAAAATGGCGGTTAAGTACCATCCCGATAAGGTGAGTTATTTAGGTGAAGAAATACAGCAAGCGGCCAATGAAAAATTTAAAAAAGTGAATGAAGCGTATCAATTGATCAGTAAAGAACGAAAGATATAATGTCCTTGAGGTTTTCTCAACTGCAATATAATCAGGTGTTTGGCTGAATATATTCCTAAAGGATAAATATTCTCGTGTTTTTGAATGCAATAATTGTTTATATTTATTTAATTTTAGATTTTAATAAACATTAAACAAAATTTAATTATTATGAAAAAAACTTTGTTGACCTTATCTTTACTCGCTTTAGTAATGGTAACTTTCGGACAAACATTCGACCTCGGTGTGAAAGCAAGTTACAATACAACGAAATTTACGCTTAGTGCGAACGATGCGTACAAACAATTTAAAAATGGATCAGGATCAAGTTTTGGTGCATTTTTAAGAGTGGGAGGTTCTCATATTTATCTTCAACCAGAGTTTCTGTATTCGTCAAAAACGGCCACCTATACGCTAACAAACATGTCGAATGCAGTAACTTTTACTTCTGATGTGAAATTGAAAACTTTTCAGATTCCAATTTTATTGGGTGTAAAACTACTTGATTTAAAAATTGCATCTGTTCGGGCTTTTACCGGACCTGCTGCCTCATTTGTTACGAATAAAAAGGATAATTTGGCCACCCAGATTAAAGACAATTTTACCTCCAATTCAATGGCATGGGACTGGCAAATGGGTGCAGGTGTTGATGTATTGATGTTTACATTTGATATGCGTTACGAACTTGGACTTACTGAGTTAAAAAATGCAACCCCTGAGACCTTTAAAGGAAGAACCTTCACCGTTTCTTTGGGATTCAAATTTTTCTAGATTACTCAATTTTATAAATAACAAAAGCCGCTAAATAGCGGCTTTTGTTATTTATAAAAATATTTTTTAGGTATTCATGGCTCCACAAACGCTGATTACCTGACCGGATACATAAGAGGATAGATCAGACGCAAGGAATAGGGCAACTTTGGCAACTTCTTCAGGCAGACCTCCCCTTTTCAAAGGAATTGACGCTTCCCATTGTTTGCGTGCATCTTCAGGGATTTTTGCAGTCATCTCGGTGATAATAAATCCCGGTGCAATGGCATTGGATCGGATGCCTCTCGATCCTAATTCTTTGGCAATTGATTTGGTAAATCCAATGATTCCGGCCTTTGAAGCAGAATAGTTCGACTGTCCTGCATTACCACTTACGCCAACTACCGAACTCATATTAATTATTGAGCCACCTTTTTGTTTCAACATGGTCATCTGAGCCGCTTTTGTAAAATTGAACACCGATTTGAGGTTAACGTTAATTACAGCATCCCATTGTTCCTGCGTCATTCTCATAAGCAACGTATCTTTGGTAATACCGGCATTATTTACCAAAACATCAATACGGCCAAAGTCTTTGACAATTTGATCGACTACCAGGATGGTCTCTTCGTATTTCGATGCATCAGAAGCATAAGCTTTGGCATTAACTCCTAGCGCAAGTAACTCTTTTTCAGTATCTTTTGCAATATCATCATAAAATAAATCGGTAAAAGCCACATTACAGCCCTGCTGGGCAAATAGCATTGCAATAGATTTTCCGATACCGCGACTTCCACCTGTCACTATAGCTGTTTTTCCTTCTAATAATTTCATAACTATCAAGATTAAAAAAAATAATATTAATACTAGTTTTTAGGGGGTTAATTGATAAATACTTGACCTAATTTTTCTTAGTATCCAAAATAATGGCAAAAATAGTCAATAATGTTAGTTATTAGCTTTGAGGTTACCTAATAACTGCAAATAAACTTCAGCCGCCTTGCTATATTTGGATTGCAAAGATTTCGTGGCCCAATTAATGGCATCTTGGAGATTTCCACTCATTTCGGCAGCAAGGGCAAGATTATATTCAATCATGCTTCGTAAGCTGGATGAGGCAGAAGTAGCATATTTCATCCAAATATTTTCAGCCTCTTTCCAATCATTCTTGAGAAGAAAAGGGATTGCTTTGTCAATATTGTTATTCTTTGTAAAAAAATAGCGCCTTTCATCCGATTTCCACGAAGGAGATATATAGGAAGCAAGACTATTGCCGTTTTCAATCGCACCATCAAAAAGAGCTTCTTTAATTGAAGGTAACTTTTCATAGGTTTCCTGCAATGTGCTACCCGACCTTTCATAGTAAATCGTGTCGTTGACCTCGAATTTAGCTGTCCTCAATTTTTCCAAAGGTTGGTATAACTTCCAGTTAGAATGGAAGGCAACCTGAATATAGGCAATATAATCTCTTAAATTCATACCGTTTGAATAGAGGTCATTGGATTCAATTCGATAGGAAGACTTAATTTTTTCCTGAAAACTTTCCATAACCAGCAAAGCATCCGTATTAAATTCAGTGCAGATTTGCTTTACTTGAGACAAATCCAGAGGAGCAGGCTTATCCTCAAAAGAGAGATTATTTGGCAAATTTCTTCTAACAGGAATGACAACATCGAATCTGCCGGATTGATACATTGAATTTCCGATTACTTTTATGGTTGAATCTGAAGCCAGACTATCCAGAAACACCGTATCCAAATTCAATTTTTTCCTGATAAAAAGCGATTCGAGAGAATCTTGGTTTAAATTAGAAAAAGCATTAGTCATGCTTCTATTCATCAGGACAATGCTTTGAATATCACTTGAAATGGCTCTTTTGGGAGGAACTGAAACCTGGACAGAGATAGTCCCCATCGACACGCAGGATGAAAACAAAACCAGCATGCCCAAAGAGACCCAATAATATCGTTTAAAAAATAATCTCATACGAAATCTGCAAAATTATTAATGCAAGTACCTTTTTACAAATTAACTAATTATTCAGCGATCCTGTTTATTAAAAAATATTAAATAATAGGATGAGATCATTATATTTGCCAATCTAAAAGTATTTCCAATAAATTCCTCCAAATGAAGCTCCTCGTTAAAACCATTTTGATCGCCTCAGTATCAATGTGTTCATGTACAGTTCAATATCAGCCAAAAATAACGGCAAATGAAATTTCCTCCTCCATTTCCACCCTTGCCTCGGATAAATATCAAGGTAGAAAACCAGGCTTACCGGGTGATTCGTTGGCATCTCGCTTTATAGCGAAGCAATTCAAGAAAGCAGGATTAAAAATGTTGTATAATAAAGGTTTTCAGCCGGTTAAATTAGTTACCGGATTTAAATTTGGACATGAAAACCACCTCTCCTCCGGTCAAAAAACGTTTGAATTAGGAGTCGATTATGAACCACTTTTCTTTTCTGCCAACAAAGTATTTGATGGGAAAATTGCCGTTGCCGGTTATGGAATGACTGTTTCAACCGACAGTTTGAAATGGGATGATTACAAGAACTTACAGGCAGACAATTGTTGGGTTTTAATTTTGGATGGATTACCCGCTCATTTACAACAAAGTAAGGAGGCAAAAAAATACAGTGATGTACGTTCAAAGGTATTAAATGCCATTGATCACCATGCCGGAGGAATATTACTAGTTACTGCTGATTTCGACACCAAAGGAGCAACAAAAACGGTGATGTTTGATAAAAACAGTGCTCCCTATTCAGTTCCGGTAATGAAGATATCACCCAAAACGGCAGATATGATTTTGGAAAAGCACTTGGCGATAGCCGATATAGAAGCCAAAATCAAAACTTCTCACTATCCCCTTTCTTCTGTAACCGAAATTCTATTAAACGGTGAGGCATCCGTATTACCAAAAATTACCACCACTCAAAATGTTGTAGGGCTTGTTGGTGGTACAGATCCTAGATTTTCTGAAGAATATATCATTGTAGGTGCTCATTACGATCATTTGGGGTTCGGTGGCCATGGATCAGG
>JBBQJE010000083.1:0-12870 GCA_038325635.1 Bacteroidales bacterium | reverse complement strand
CAAATTTGATAAGCTTAATTTTGCTTCTAAATAGTTGCTGAGCATTTCGCTAACAGCCTGATCTACTGACGCACTTATCTCTGAATTACCAAGCTTGGTCTTGGTCTGACCTTCAAACTGCGGCTCTTGAACTTTACACGAAATTACGGCTGTCAATCCTTCACGGAAGTCGTCACCGGCAATTTCGAATTTAAGTTTTTGGAACATTCCGCTGTTTTCGGCATAGCTCTTCAGGGTTCTGGTGAGTCCCCTTCTGAAACCGGTAAGGTGTGTTCCTCCTTCTATCGTGTTGATATTGTTGACGTACGAGTGGACGTTTTCTGTAAACGAATTGTTGTAACACATGGCGATCTCAACAGGGACATCGTTTTTCTCCGTTGAGATGTTGATGGTCTCTTCGATAATTCGTTCGCGTGTACCATCGAGGTAATCGACAAATTCAGATAATCCTGCCTCTGAATAAAATACTTCCTGTTTAAAAGATCCGTCAGCTTCCTTAAATCTCTCATCAGTGATGACCAACTTGATTCTTTTATTTAAAAAAGCTAATTCACGCAAACGAGCTGCAAGGATATCGAATTTAAATTCTGTGGTGGTAAAGATAGAATCGTCGGGTCTGAAGGTAATGGTTGTTCCGGTGTGATCCGTTTTCCCTACAATTTTAACATCGCCGAGCGGAGCCCCTTTTGAATATTCCTGTTCCCAAATATTTCCGTCGCGATGGATTTCTGCCTTGAGATAGATTGAAAGAGCATTCACGCATGAAACGCCCACTCCATGCAAACCACCGGAGACTTTGTAACTCTCTTTGTTGAACTTTCCACCAGCATGCAATACCGTCAGAACAACCTCTAAGGCAGATTTGTTCTCGCCAATGTGCAGTTCAGTAGGTATACCACGTCCGTCATCTACAATCGTAACCGATCCATCATCGTTGATAGTTACTAGAATATTGTTACAATAACCGGCTAAAGCCTCATCAATAGAGTTATCAATAACCTCATAAACAAGGTGATGCAGTCCTCTGATGTTGACATCTCCAATATACATGGCAGGCCGTTTTCTTACAGCTTCCAATCCTTCTAATACCTGAATACTATCTGCGCCGTAAGACACCTCTGCGGCTGATTTTATCTTCTTCTCTTCGCTCATGTTCTTTTTTGAATTATTGTCGAACTTCATTTCCAAATAGACTGATATTCAGAATTTTAAATTAATTCCTAAATCATTGAAAACCATTTGAATATAGAATGATTTTATCTACTGTTTGAAGTAGACAAATGTAGCTAATTTTCACCAAACGGACAAGCTATTTTTCAAAAAGAGAAGCTTGCCCCAAGTTTAAATCGGATACCTTGAACAGTATACCCATACCATGGCTCGTCCTTCCTGTTAAAGAGATTCTCCACTCTTCCAAAGAACCCCAAATTCTTCAAAAACTGATACTTTGCGCCAATATTTGCTTCGATCATTGCATCGGTTTTCAAGTAGATAGGAGGGGCAGGTAATGAAGAAGACCACAGTGGATGGTAGTTATAAAGCATCACGTTTCTTGGCCCTGTTAAAAGCAGCTCGGCCGTTGCACTGATTTTATCCGTAAACTTAAAATTGGAACTTGCAGCTAGTGTAAAATCGGGCATGTAGGGCGCGCTTGGCAGCGTGCTTAGTTTGTATGTATAAAAATGACCTGAGAGTAACAAAAATAGATTGGCGGTTGTATAGGACAAGTCACCCGAGAAATCCAGTGTATTTATATTATCGTAAACAACTTCAAAAGCATTGTTGTAGGTGAGATCATTAAGGGATGGAGTTAAGTTTCCGGAAATATCCGTTACTTTTGTTACATAGAAGTATTGGTCTTCAGTTTGATTGTATTTTATCCCTAAATTAAACGCAATTGGCGCAGCAATTTTTCCTTTAATTCCCCCATAGAAAATATATCGATGATTTGTTGGCCTGACATCCAGAGTGGGATTGATCCACCTGTTTTCCGCTGCGATTTTTGAATAATTATTGTTTTGCAGAAATCCGTCCACTCCGGCATAAAAAGACAAATTGTTTACTGCTGTATGGATGGTCAGGGCTGCTTTCGGATATAGTACGAATTTTGTTGCCATATCGCCAAAACCCGAGTAGAGGCTTACTCCGCCTTCCAGGGAGAATAAATCCTTCTTAAGTAGTATTGAAGGAGAAAGGCGAATCCAGGAATTTTTTGGCGCTGAAACAATTATAAAATCTGGTGTTTCTGTCACATTTTCAGTTTCAAAGTGCTCCAAACCGGCAACTAGCTTTCCGCTGAAAGCGCCATAATCATAGCTAAAATCACCTCTGAGGGAAATTGCTTTTTCAAGTTGATTGGTAGAAGTGTTGAAATAACTTAGGTTGATACCTGTATTAAATTTCAAGAGAGCGCTTGAAGTGGCATTGCTTTTGACCGACAAATCGAAATACCCAAGTTGGTTCAACTGATCCTGGTCAAAATATTTCACGAAGTTATCCGTCCTAATATTTGCGGGAATTGCTACCGGATAACCATAAAAGCGATTCATATCTCGTTGGTAGGTCAGTTCTGAGCCAATAGTAACCCCATTAACTACATAGCTTCCAAAAATGGAGGCTTTATTGTAACTAAATGGTGCATCAATTTCATTTCCACCTCTGAGTCTCACCATTCCCTGAGAGGAGAGATGATTCATTTGTATCCCGAAAGAACCGTTTTGTGAATTGGGATTGCTCAGGAAGAGATCAAAGAATGGTGTTAAATTAGTGCCAAAACCACCGCTAATTTTCCCGTAGCCGGGATAGTTGATCTCCCGCTGAAACTGACTGGAGGCCTTCAATACGGAGGATTGAAATCCGGAAGTAATTGGATGACTGATCGTCTGGTAATTCAGATCGGGCCTGAAACGAGTGGTATCGGTGATTTCGGGCAAAAGATTGATTTTTTCTGCTTTTGAAATGGAAGGTTTATAGGCCTTAACCACTTCAACCTGCTGGTTCATCTTTGTCGTATCCCGCTGCGCAAGGGCAGGGCAGAAGAATCCCGGTAGGATGGTAAGCAGAAACAGTTGGGTTATGAAATATCTTTGAGTCATAGGATGATTGTAAAACGGTTATTTTTTTTGCTCCAAAATTTTAAGATAGGCAGAAGCTTCTTCTACAATGCCATCGTCCTTACTGTCATAGTTTTCGATCACACTCTTCAGGGTATTGGTGGCTTGAAAAAGATCGTTCATTTTTTCGTAGATGTGGGCCAATAAAATAAAACTCTTTCCGAGCCAGAATTTCTGCGGACTATTCTTCGCAATAAAATCCATTACTTCATTCTCTGCATCTTTTAGACGGTTATTTTCTGCATAGTATTTGCAAACGTTGTATTTCGCCTCAGCACCCTCTCTCGATTTTGGATCGGCCGATAGTTTGCGCCAAAGTGGCAGCGCCTTTGCCTGATCTTTCAAGGCATCGTAAGCCTTCGCCGATTTATACGAACACTCCCGATCAACTTCAGGCGATACCTTACCGCTGCTGCGAATTTTCCATCCAATTTTGGCTACATCCTCCCAATGACCAAGTTCGTAATGGCAACGAAGTGCACCGAGAGTGCCTGCAAGCACATTTGCCGGAGTGCCGGCGATAGTTTCAATGCGTTGGAAATAGTTCAGTGCCTTCGCATATTCTTTTGCATCAAACGATAATCCTGCTGCCTTCATTAATGCATTTTCAGTAAAGACATTGTCGGCCACGGCAAGGATCGCTTCATAATCCTTCAGTGCTTCTGTTGTCTCACCTGCATTGTAGGAACATTCTGCACGATAATATTTCGCATTGATTGTGAAATTTCCTTGCGGGAAGTTGGAGAGATACCTTGAAAGCTGCTCTTTGGCATCGGGCGACTGAGCCATATACAATTTTTCGGCTGCTGAATAGGTAAGTGAATCTTGTTCATTCTGTGATGGAGTGGCTCCTTTACCCAGCTTTTTGGTGTAGGTGATGTAGTCCTCCACCTTGTTATTCTCCATGTAATTGTTTTTAATCCCGGTGAGGGATCCCCGGGCTTCAGGGGTATCCGGAAATCGGTCGATCACTTGTTTATAATAGGCTATGGATTCGTCGTACTGATTTTGATTGTAAGCAATTAGTCCCAGTTGAACCAAAACTTTCGGCACCAGTTGGCTTGCTGGATATTTTGCAATCAGACTATTGTAATTTGCCTTGGCTCCTTCAAAATCATTGATTTTTTCGCGGGCTTTTCCTGTTTCAAATAAGGCATCATCGCAATAAGGCGAATTTGGATAATTTGTTGTGAGTGTCTCAAGCTCTCGAATTTTTGTCTGAGGATCCTGCATCAGCCCATGCGTAAACGCCATCTGAAACAGGGCGTAATCTGCATCTGCTGAATTTTGATCAATCGATTTTTGGTAGTAACTCAAGGCTGCATCGAAATTTCTGTCGGCATATTGACAATCACCCAGGCGATTATACACATCACCTAAAAGCTTATCGTTATCTGCACTGGACAGATCAACGAATTGTCTGAAATTAGAAGCCGCTTGAGCCAGATCTTGTTTGTTAAAGAAATGATATCCAAGAGTATAAAAGGATAGTGCATACTCTTTCAGTTTGGGGCTTCCAGATAAGGATTGAAATTTTTTATATTCTACAAAAGCCAAATCCGGTTTCCCTAACCGATAGAGCGATTCGGCTTTCCAGTACTGAGCCATGGACTTAGAGACCGGATCGTACGAACCATTCTCGAGTGATTTATCGAAAAGAATTAGTGCTGCCGCAAAATTAAGATCCCGGAAGAGCTCCATCCCCCGATAAAGCGAAACCCGCTGGTAGGCTTTTTTGATGGGTGCACTCTTTACCTTTATGCGATCCATAGACGCAAGGGCATCTTTGTAATTATGAGTCGTCATGAAGACATTGACGAGATAATTATAGGCCAAATCGTTTTCCTTAGCATTAGGGTACTCTGAAATGTATTTGTCAAGCGCTTTAATGGATTCATTGAATGGAGAATAGTCGAGCTCATAAGTAGCCTTAGCATATTGGAATAGAGCGTCCTGTCTGATTTTTGGATCGAATTTCATCTCCGAAGCGTGTTGAAATGCCAACAGTCCTTTTTGTTTCTCCCCTTTTTTCATGTATAGGGATCCCAATTGATAGTAGGTGCCTTGTGAAATGGCGTCTTTTTGCTGGATAGATTTTTCGTACCACTGGATGGCCACCTCTGGGTTGCCCGCTTTTTCCTGACAAAATCCGGCCACATAACAATCGGCTCGGCTTATTTCTTTTCCTTTAAAGTATTTGTCAATCAGTTCAGTAGCCGAAGAGTATTGTTCGAGCTGGTAGTACGAAGTAACTAAAATACGTGCCAATTCGAATTTTCGCTCGTCCGGTGCTTTCTCCAACAATGGAACTCCTTGATTAACGACATCCTTGAATTGTCCTTTTGCGAAGGCAATTTGTACCTGATAATACGGAATGATTTTGAAATACACCGGAGTGTTTTCCAGCTTTTTAAATTCTGCAAGCGACTCATCGTACGCTCCTTCAAGGTAACTAATGTGTGCCCAATAATATTTTGCCCCATCCCCTAAAGTTCCTTTTTTGTTCCGTAGTTGGTTGAAGTTGTCTTTAGCTTTTGCGCTCTCGCCAGTTTCCAAGAGTGAAAAGCCTGAATAATACAAGTATTTGTCGCGCTCTGCCTCCGTTAATGAGAAGGTGTCCAGCTTCTTGTATAACTGAAGTGTCTCCTTGTATTTTTTTTTGGTGAAAGCGAGGTTTGCCAATCTGAATACCGCAGCATTTATTAATGGAGATTCCGGCTGATCCTCGATAAATTTTTTCAGCTCTGCTTCACCATTGGGATTTCCAAGTTCAAGCCGTGATGCCGCAATATAATATTCGGAGGCATTTGTAAGTAGTCCGATATTTTTTGTCTGCAGCTCTTCGAAAATATGAATCGCTGATCCATAATCACCTTTGTCAAACAATTCAACACCTTCACCGTAAAGATGAGTAGCACTACTTGTGCTGGTCTCTTTGTTTTGTGAAAAAGCAGTCAGCCACGGGAAAACAAAAGCAATCAGGAAAAAAATTATTCTATTTATTTTGGATCTCATTGGGGTATGTTTCAGTCTCAAAATAATAATTCGATAATTAATAGTTGCCAGTGAGGTAAAATTTAAGATTTCGACGGATCGTCAAAAAAACTTAGATTTGTACTTCAAGACGTTTACAAAATTAGGATTTTATCAATACTTCACCCATGGAAGAGGAAATTATCAAACTAAAAGATGCAGATATCTATCAACAAGAGAGTTTGGTGTTGAAAGCAGTCAACCTAACCATTCATAAAGGAGAATTTCTTTACATTATTGGGAAGGTAGGAAGTGGCAAAACCAGTTTATTGAAGGTGTTTTACCACAACATACCTCTGGTCACCGGTGAAGGGGAGGTAATGGGACATGATCTTAATAAAATGAAAATGAAGGAAATTCCACTCCTTCGCAGGCGACTGGGGATCATTTTTCAGGATTTTCAACTCTTGGGTGATCGGACAGTACAGAAAAATTTTGAGTTTGTGCTCCGTGCCACTGGTTGGCGTCAGGAGAATGCTATTAGGGATCGTATCGCTGAGGTGCTTAACCTGGTTGAAATGCCCGATGCCGGTTCGAAAATGCCGCATCGCTTGTCGGGTGGCGAACAACAACGAATTGTAATTGCCCGGGCGATGCTTAATAATCCGCAAATTATTCTGGCTGATGAACCCACAGGAAATCTGGATCCTGAAACCTCCGAAAAACTAATGGTTTTGCTGCACGATATTAATAAAGACGGTGTAACAATTGTTATGGCGACACATGATTATGAGATGATCCGAAAATTTCCTGCCCGCCGGTTGGTATGCGAAAATGGCGAGTTAAAAGAGCTTCTCCCACCTCCTGAACCTTTGGATTTTGATATTTTACTGAACGATTCACTTTAAAAAATTCAAAGGAATTCTATAGCGACTGGGCATGCAAATAGACGGTTCATGCTAATAGACGTTGCATGTAACGTCTCTACATGCATTTTGCAACATTTGCAACATTTGCAAAAATAGGTTGTTATCGTTTTCATTTTTCATTTATCATTTATCATTTATATGTACAAGCTTATCCCCAATTTCTCGCTAAAAGATCACAATAGCTTCGGACTGGAAGTAAGTGTCAATTATTGGCTTTCGCTAACTTCTGCTGAAGATTGGGGTAATGCGATGATAAAATATCCCCATCTTTTACAGGAGAAAAGGCTGATTATTGGAGGTGGAACTAACCTTTTGTTTTTGTCAGATTTTGACGGATTAATAATTTCATCCGATTTCTGTGGATTCTCGATTACCTATCAGGATAACCATGTTGTTGAAGTTCGTGCGGGAGCCGGCGAAGAATGGGATGATTTTGTAGCCTATTGTGTTGAGAACAATTGGTTTGGTGTGGAGAATTTATCGCAAATTCCTGGTAAGGTAGGAGCCGTGCCGGTTCAGAATATTGGTGCTTATGGAGTTGAGGCAGAGTCTGTCGTAGTTTGTGTTGAGGGGATAAATCTGGAGAGTAACAAAAGGATGACCTTCTCTCAGTCTCAGTGCAAATTCAGCTACCGATCGAGTATTTTCAAGGAACAACTTTCGAACCTTTTTATGGTCACTTCGGTGACATTCAGACTTCAAAAGCAAGGTGAAATAGTATCAGGGTATGGTGATTTAAAGAAGATGATGTTGGAATTTGGAGAACCTAGTTTACTGAATGTTCGAAAAGCTGTCATACAAATTAGGACTTCCAAGTTACCTGATCCGAAGAGGCTGGGGAATGCGGGTAGTTTTTTCAAGAATCCAATCGTGACGGAAGAGGTTTCTTCATCGTTGGAAGAATTTTTACCCGGATTACCTGTTTATCCATTGAATGATGGATTTGTGAAAATCGGAGCCGCCTTTTTGATTGAAAAGGCTGGTTGGAAAGGGTATGAATCAGGGCATGCCGCCGTCCATGAGCGACAAGCCTTAGTTCTGATCAACAAAGGAGGAGCAACCGGGCATGAAATTTTGGCACTTTCGCAGGCTATTCAGCAAGATGTGTCTGAGAAGTATGGAATTGTGCTGGAACGGGAAGTGCAGGTGGTGGAGGGATAGAAATGAGACATGAGACATGAGAAATGAGAAATGAGACATGAGAAATGAGACATGAGACATGAGACATGAGATGAAGGGGAATCGATTCCGGACTACTACGAAGGGTCGCCCCTACGTCTTCACTCCACTTCTATCCCGTACTTCCCCAGCAGTCCGGCGATCCCGGACTGCGCAAATTTTGCTTTTTTAAGTCGATTATTCTCAGGATCTAATGAATAATTATAAGCTGTTCGGAAGTCAGTTTTCTCTAGATTACTATTTTCAAAAATGGCGCCCGAGAGATCACATTCCTTCAGGATGACACCGCTTAGATCAGATTCTGTAAAATCGACTTCCTGCAGGGTACAAAGTTTGAATTTGGTTCTTTTGAGATTAAGCTTGTAGAAAGAGGAAAGATTGAGGGAACATTGCTCAAATTCAATGGAAAAGAGAAATGGATTGCAATTTTCGAAATGTAGCCCCATCAATTTGCACTCCTTAAATCGGATCTCACGGAAGGCAGTATTTGCAATTTTTGCCAGACTGAAATTGCATCTGCTGAAACTACAATCCGCAAAATTGACACCAGTCAAATCGCTGCCTGAAAAATCACAATCTTTGAAGGTGCAAAGTTCATATTCACCCTTAGGTAGTTTGTCTCCGGTGAAGTCCATTCTGGTGAATGATTTTGCATCTATGTAATTGATTTTCATTTAAATACTTTCATTTTATTCAATGCTGTCTGGTACTTCCGAGCATTTCTGTTGTGTTCGGAAAGTGTTTTGGCGAAATTATGATAGCCTGAGAAATCTTCTTTGGCGCAAAAATAGTAGAAGTCGTGTGCCTGACTGTTTAAAACGGCTTCAAGTGAGGAGATTTCAGGCAAATTGATTGGACCGGGAGGAAGTCCGGCATTTTTATAGGTGTTGTAAGGACTTTCTACCGCCAGTTGCGTCGTGAGAATTCTCCGAATGGTAAAGTCCTGAAGAGCAAAACGGATGGTAGGATCGGCTTGCAATGGCCAATTCTTACGAAGTCTATTCAGATAAACGCCTGCAATAATTGGTTTTTCGTCGTTTTTATTACACTCTTCCTGTACAATTGATGCCAATGTTGACACTTGCTCTGAAGTTAAACCCAAAGCCTTGGCTTTGAGCTTTCTGGCTTCGTTCCAGAACAGATCGTATTCCCTCTTCATCCTGGTAAGGAATCCTGACGGAGAAGTTGTCCAATAGAAAGAGTAGGTATTTGGGATAAAAAGAGCGGGTAAAGATTCGGGTTTAAATCCCAGTTTTAATGCATTTGAATCATTCTTGAGGACGTTCAGAAAGGAGATTGAGTCGCTCTGTAACTGCTTGGCAAGTTTACCTGCCAGCTCCTGAAGCGTACGGATATTGTTGAAGATAACCATCACAGGTGCCTGAGCTCCTGACCGCAAAGTGTTGACTAGTTGGTTGTTGTTCCATCCTTGTTCGAGCAGGTAGGCTCCGGGCTTGATGTTAACATTGTAATCCTTAAGCTTTGCAACTTGTGTAAAGGTTTCAAGGTCGGCGAGGCAATTATTCTCTTTAAGTTGCTTACAAACCTGGTCGAAATTATCGCCATCATGAATAAAAAGGCGGTATTTTACAATCACATTTTGACTATAATAAACTGAATGATAGTGTTTTATTACAATGGCTAAAATTAGTACAAGCAAAATGGACAAGAAGATTAGCTTTTTCCACAATTTGAGTTTTCGGATGGCGGCGAAAGTGACAAATATAAGGGGTTTAACTTTTGTACTGGTGATGCTGAATGTATGGACTGCCGATTGAATGCTCGGTTTGATTTTTGGTCTGAGCTTATCTAGGGAATCTAAGAGGAGTGTTAACTTCTGTTTTATTCCTTCTTGAATCTTTTGATTGGTCGAAATTGCTGTTGCCGGATTCAGTTTTTTACTGTCCCCTGATTTCCTGACTACGGATATTTTATGTTTTTTCTTTGCCATAAAGCGTTTCAAAAATACAATTTTAATGCAATCTATTAGACAGCATGAACAAAAATTTGTCCTTTTTACAAAGCCTTTCAGGGATAAAATTGTATTTTTGCTATCAGAAACAGCAGAAAAAAATATTTAGTTATGCATCAGATAAAATTAGCAGATAACATCTATTATCTTGGTTTTAACGACCGTCGCACAGCCTTATTCGAAAATATTTGGCCCATCCCGGATGGAATTTGCTACAATTCATATCTAATTGTTGATGAAAAGGTAGCGTTGATTGATGCCATGGAACGGCAGTATATTGAAGATTATTTGGACAGGATTCGTGAAATTATCGGAGATCGTCAGATCGATTACCTGGTCATTAACCACATTGAACCTGATCATTCAGGATCATTAAGGGCAATTTTGAACGCTTATCCGGGTGTAACGTTGGTAGGAAACAAGAAAACCTTTGGCATTGCCGAGAATTTAGGATATAGCCCAAAAAATATAATGGAAGTACACGATGACTCTAAACTCGATCTTGGAAAAGTGAAGCTTCAATTTCATACTATTCCAATGGTTCATTGGCCTGAGACGATGGTAACCTTTGATGAAACTCACAATATTCTATTCTCGGGAGATGCCTTTGGTAGTTACGGGACTCTGGATGGTGGTGTTTTTGACGATGAAATTAACCTCGATTTTTATGAGGTTGAAGTGATGCGGTATTTTACTAATATCGTAGGGAAATACTGTCCGCATACCCAACGTGCCATTAAGAAAATAGCACCGCTGGATATCAAAATGATTGCTGCGACCCATGGACCTATCTGGAGAACAGATCTCAACTGGGTATTAAGCAGGTACGATCGCTGGAGTTCCTATAATAAAGAGCAGGGGGCCATCATTGTATATGGATCCATGTACGGGAATACCCAAAAAATGGCTGAAGTCATTGCTCGTCAGCTTAGCGAAAGAGGAATAAAAAATATTCGGGTTTACGACTCATCCAAGACGCATACCTCCTACATTATCAACGATATTTTCAAATATAAAGGGTTGATAATCGGCAGTTGTGCCTATAACAATGCCATCTTTCCAAATGTAGAAACGCTTTTATCGACTATCGAGCACATGGCCGTCAAAAATCACTATTTTGGCTATTTTGGCAATTTTCTTTGGAATGGCGGTGGAGTTGTCAACCTGAAAAAATTCTCAGAAACGATGGGCAGTATGGGTTGGGAGACCGTAGGCGAATCCGTTGAGGAGAAGGGAAGCCTTAAACCAGAAAAATTTCAAAAATGTATTGAATTAGCCAATGCCATGGCTGATAAATTGCTTGCTATGTAACCCTTTAACTTCCCGGTAGGGAGGTAACCCAATGAAACGCATTGCCCTTTTGTCGGATACCCACAGTTACCTGGACGATCGTTTGGTTGAATTGTTGCGCGAGTGCGATGAAATCTGGCATGCTGGCGATATTGGCAGTTTTACGGTAACCGATCGGCTGTTGCAAGTGAGACCATTGAAGGCAGTCTGTGGTAATATTGATGATGCCGGACTAAGGGTACAATTTCCGAATGTTTTACGATTTAAGTGCGAAGAGGTCGATGTGATGATGACTCATATTGCCGGTTATCCCGGACATTACGATCGAAATATTTTGCCTATTCTTAAAAATAATCCGCCTAAATTACTGATTGCCGGTCATTCTCATATTCTGAAGGTTATTTACGACCCAAAATTCAATTTGCTATTTATCAACCCGGGTGCTGCCGGACAGCATGGTTTTCATCTCGTTCGTAC
Source organism: Bacteroidales bacterium (assembly GCA_038325635.1). GTDB lineage: Bacteria > Bacteroidota > Bacteroidia > Bacteroidales > Prolixibacteraceae > CAINVV01. The sequence goes on along the minus strand of JBBQJE010000083.1, from coordinate 937 downwards.
CTTTGTTCGTTTCACTATTGACTTAGACCAGATCAAAAATCTGGAGGTTGTTGAAATGGGGAAACGTGGCAATTCAGTAACCATAGACAGCGGCACACCAGTCTGACTTTTCAAACGTACTGATCAACTTCAACCCTAACGATACGGCTTTCTCTTCAATGGTTTCCGAATCGGCCTTATAAAAGCCACTCATGACAAGTTTACCATTAGGATTTAACACCTTAACATAAGCAGCCATATCCTGAATAAGGATATTCCTTTGGATATTTGCAAGAATGGTATCAAATATTTGATCAGATAAAAGATCAGCATCCCCAAGCAGTACCTTGATATTATTGATTTTGTTTAGTTCTGCATTTTCAAGTGTGTTGTTGAATGACCACTCGTCGATATCAATGGCTGTTATTTCTCTGGCTCCTTTCATAGATGCCAAAATGGACAGAATGCCAGAACCACATCCCATATCCAAAACGATCTGATCATTAAGCTCAATCCCTAAAATTGCTTTGACCATCAGGTACGTAGTTTCATGATTGCCGGTTCCAAAGGCCATTCGCGGATTAATGATAATTTCGTACGTAGCTGTAGGAAAGTCGTGGTGAAAAGGAGCCCGGATCATGCATTGATCCTCGATAACCAGAGGTTCAAAATAATTTTGTTCCCATACTTCGTTCCAGTTTTGGTCGGCAATTACTTCGGAGGTGTATTGAAATTTAAAAAAATCGTTGTTTTGGAAAGTGTCGGAGGTAAGTAGTTCCGCATAAAAATCTTTTGTAGGAATATAGGCCTCAATAGTTTCATCCGTCTCAACAAAACTTTCAAATCCAACATTTCCCAGTTCTTGCATGAGTAATTCTCGGGCAATTTCGTTATCGGCGGATAGGGTACAAACGACTTTAGTATATTCCATAATTTTTCATTTTTCACTTTTCATTTC
>JBBQJE010000082.1:0-13173 GCA_038325635.1 Bacteroidales bacterium | reverse complement strand
GGTATTATCATAAAAGGAACCAACTTCATCAATGGACCAGCTCATCGAACAATGGTCAATTATTATGTTTGACTTTTTTTCTCCGCCAAAGGCATCACACTCGCAATTAGCCACATTTACCCTGCCCAATCTGAATCGCATGTATCGGACAATGACATTATCTGCTCCAATAGAAACATTATAACCACCTATACAAATTCCGTCACCCGGAGCAGTTTGCCCGGCTACTGTCAGATCACCGTTCTTTATTGAAATTTGGGAAAGTAATTGTATGGTTCCGGAAACCCGAAAAACGATAGTTCTCGGCCCGGTTTTGGAACAGGCATCTCTGAAGCTGCCGTTACCAGCATCATTCAGGTTTGTCACTTCATACACTGCGCCCCCGCGACCGCCGGTCACATACCTTCCAAATCCCTCAGCGCCCGGAAAGGCAAACTGTTGTGACCGGGAATTCTTGGTCGTAACCATCAGGATGCCGGTAGTAAGCCAAAGAAGAAGGATAAATCTTGAAAGGTGCTTTCTCACAGGATGTTCGTTGTATTAATTTGTCTTTGCCAACTCGTTGAGGTACTCTTCCAGGTTGGTGTATCCGTTTGCATTTGCATCTCCGTTCCGGTCGCCGGCATCTTTCGGATTAAGGCCCTTTTTCTTTTCCCACTTATCAGGCATGCCGTCTTTGTCTGTGTCTGTCGGTGGAGTAGTTGAATTGAGTATAGGCCATCCTCCAACGGTTGCCTGCGAATTAATGATACCGGTATGGGATATACTCACCCCTGTCTTTGGATCATAGGTGTCGCCAAACGCACACTTGCCTGATTCCACCTCACGAACTATTCGTTGATCGACGGGATCCCTTTTGGGAAGTATGGCGCCTGCGTTTTTCAATACTGAAACGTAAGCATCTTCTGGTGTTTGCGTGATTACCGGAGCAACTGCAAACGGCGCTGACATTCTCACGCCGGGTGTAGCTGCATCGTTGCCCTGCACTCCCCCGGCCCAGTTATCGGCTGTAATTTCAGGATACCCGGCTACGAAATTGCCATTAATGTACCATTTCCCCGGGTCTGACTCGTTGCCGCGGTTAATTTGAACAATTCGGTTTTTAACATTTGCATTTGTGGCAGGTCCGGATTTGTAATAATTGTTGATCATGTTTTGTCTACCGTATTCCCCTCCGTAAGCGCTGTTGAAACCCCAGTTAAAAACCACATTGTTCCTGAAGTCAACAAGTTCTTTATTCTCTGAAGTCAAATAGTATTTTCCTCCGCCAAACCGCGGATTGCGGCTTGTATGCGATGCATAGAGGTTATGATGGAAACTGGCACCACTGCCGCCTTGTATTCCTCCGTACCCGTGATTGCCCTTCTTATGTCCTGAATTGTAAAGACTTTCGCTGAGTAGGCACCATTGCATGGTAAGGTTTGTAATGTTATAAAATGAACCTGTTTCGTCAATCGACCAGCTCATCGAACAATGATCGATCATCACATCCGAAATTTTCCTTCCGCCGAAGGCATCACATTCACACTTTGCCACGTTCAGGTTGCCTAACCTGCATCTTAAATATCTGATAATTACATTATTAGATTTAACAGAAACCTGATAGCCTGCAACACAAATTCCATCACCTGGTGCCGTTTGACCGGCAATAGTCACATTACCGTTGTTAATATTCAGGGTCGATTGTAGCAGGATGGTCCCTGATACCCGGAAAATGATGGTTCTGGCGCCTGTCATGGAGCAGGCATCCCTTAAACTGCCTGCTCCGGCATCATTCAGGTTGGTGACTTCGCAGACTGCACCGCCACGTCCACCAGTAACAAAACGACCGAAACCTTCTGCTCCCGGAAAAGTAAGCTGCTGAGATCTTACCAGGAAAGCATTAAACAACAGAATTGTCGTACTAAAGAAAAATATTGCTGTGATTTTTTTATAGGTCCTGTTCATAGTATCTATTATTTTTTTGTTAAGGTGACCATGTTCCATTCTTCCGCTTTGAAAGATCTGAATACAGGTTTGGGAGCGGGATATCCGCCTGCTTCGGTTTCACTGTCGATCACTCGACCTTTTCCTGATCGGACGCCAGCAATGATCTGCTTGTCGACTTCATCCCGATCCCACGGGAAGGCTCCGGCATTCTTCAAGACATATTCTTTGACCGCAGCGGCTGACATGGGGACTAACCCGACAGGCCATACCGGTCGTTGATCGACAATTGTTTGTGAACCGCTGAGTTCTTTTACCGGATTCTTTGAAATGATTCTGTTATCTTTCCAATAAACTTCCACAGGCCCCGTGAATTTTCCTCCGGCAATTTTTTCTGAGGTATCAAGGCCATATTCTATGCAATTCCCCTCAACACTCATTTTCCCGGTAATCCATTCATGACCTGTCCATTCCGATTCAACTAAAGCATAATGGATAGCCGCCTTACCAGGGTTGAAAATATAGTTGTTGACGACTGCACCCATGACCCCGCCTTTGAAAAATGGATTTCGCTCGACATTATCTGCGTACAGATTCCCATAAATCAGGATATCTGTTGCGTTGTCGTGAATAAGTGATCCTTTTGAGTGCTCTCCTTTTACATGGGTTGAGTTGCTTAATCCCTGCGCGATAATGTTGTTACTGAAAGTGATTTTGTGGGAAGTATTTTTTCGCCACTCATCCGGATTTGCCCCGTTAAACCTTGGACCGGAAGCCGAAAGGTTTTCATCCGTCGACCAGGAGGTGGAACAGTGATCGACAATGACATTGTAGACCCCGTCGCCCGTTGCGATGCCATCCACTTCCCATCCGCTTTTCTTCGCCTGGCCGACTTCTCCGGGCCTGACCTTAATGTGCTGGATGATAACATCGTGGGTTCCAATACTCAGGCCACCTTTGATAAGTGTTATCCCCGGAGAAGGCGCTGTCTGACCTGCTACCGTCACGAATGGATTTTTTATTTTGAGCGATTTTTTATTCAGATCAATGCACCCTGCGACGTCGAAGACGATAATCCTTGGCCCTTCAAACCTAAGCGCTTCATCAAACGATCCTTCCCCTGTTGCATTGAGGTTTTTTACAGTGATTATTTTGCCTTCCTGTCCGCCTTTGGTATCCAGGCCAAATCCTGAGACTCCTTGCAGCACAGGGATACCGGAAGGCAAAAGGCCTTTGGAATCCTCCTCTTTGGACTGAGCAGACAAAATGTTGAAATGAGAACTGAGAACAACGATCAGGCAGAGAAATGAATGATGCAAAATTTTCATGTGTTATATTTGTTGGTTATAAAATTCAATAGTTTGGATTCGGAGAATAGTAATGGTACTATTTATGAACACATTATCTGACTTTGTTTGTCCTTACATAATTCATTAACAGGTACATATTATTCATGTAGGTTTTCGTCCTGATACCGGTAATCTCCTTTACCGCGTAAAGGTAGGCTCCCTTCTCTTTCACTGAATCGAAGTTGGGAAGCATCGTTTTTGTTACATCATGCACGGTGAAGGTTTCAATCCAGGCTCCTTTTTCATTCATTGAATTGATCAGGGTCTGCAACGCTTTTTCATCAACGATGGTTGATTTTCGCTTTTTATTCCCAGACAGTTCATTGAACAATTCGAGTCTTTTAGCCGGATCTGTATCCCTGATTTTCTCATAATGATCCCTTGCAGGCAATTTACCTGAAAACTTGATGTACTTTGCTGTTTTATCCACTGAATATCTGTACTTCACATATCCTTCGCTGTTTATTTCAGGAAGCGTTTCCCTAAAAATCGGGAAATTTGTTTGAGGATCATACCAGGTTGCATATTTTGGCTCACCTTTTTCTGAGATCCCGGTAATGACCGATTCCATCCAGTCGAGGGCCGCAGGGATTGGCCGCAAGTATCTTTTATCGCCGGTATACAGGAAAAGTTTTTCAAGTTCCTGAATTGTCGACATGGTGTAGCGTACCTGAAATGACGCAGGTTCATGTGTCCTTCCCCAGGCTGGTTGCAGGTTCATGTCGAACTGATCCGTCCAGGCAGCCTTACCTTCGGGTCCTTGTGCGACCATGAAGAAATCTCCACCTTGTCTGGCGGCTTCGAGGTATCTTTCGTCACCAAGGAACGCATACGCTTCCAGCAGGACGTCGATTGTATTGTTCATCGCCCCGTCGTTGAGGGTATAGCAGGAGGTATAATCCGGCAACCCGTCGTGCACAAAATCATAGCGGAGCGGATATCGTTGCGGCCATCCACCATTTGGATACTGGGAGATCAACATGAAGTTCAGCGCTTTTTTCAACGGTTCCAGGTAGGCGGGAGCCAATGTTTTTTGATAGAGATGTAAAATGAACCTGGTCGCTCCTTGCGTTGTATTGTCATCGAAGGTACAATTGCCGTAGTAATGCCTGTATTCTTCCCATCCGACAATAAACCTTGAAGCCACCTTCTCGTACCATTCCTGCAGTCCCTTTTTATCGAAATCGATAAAATAGTGCCAGCCTCCGAGGGGGTGTTGGCCAAAGACAAGTGCTTTGGCGGTATTTTTGGCATATTCAAGGTAGGTATTATCCCCTGTAGTCTCATACATTTCGAGGAAGAGTTCCCCCATTTCGGGAGTGCCCTCCTGCACCCATATTTGTGATATTCTTGCCGGTACTTCCCCAAAGACTTCCGAGAGGTCTTCGGTATAGCTCCACAGATAACCACCGTTGCACGATACTGTCTCGGCCATATATTTTGAAGCTTTTTTCATTGCAGCCAGGGCATCATTTACCTTTTCGGCATTTTTGCTTTTTCCCTGACCATTAATTCCTTGTATGTAAAGCAACAAAATGAATGTAACGCAAAATATTCGGATTGTATTTCTCATTCTCTGATAGATTTTAGTAGGTTTTTATCTGTTTAGCATGCAGAATGTAACCCAAAAAAGTATTCATGTTTTCCATGTAGGTCCTGGTTGAAAAGCCGCGCATCAGTTTTTTGGATTCCGGCCCTTCGTACATCATGGTTTTCGTAACGTCCATGACTGACAGATCTTCCATCCAGACTCCATCCTTGTTCTGCGTATTAATCAGTTGCGCTACTTTGCTTTTATCCGGATTTCCATATAATTTAGGACGCATGTACCGTTGGTTATACAATTTTCGTTCTTCGCCTGGCTTCAGTCCGGATATAAGCGTATATTCCTTTTTCAGATTATCGTAATCAACGTTGGCTTTCCTGCCTGAGAACGGTTTTTCGCTGCTTGGGAAATAGCGAAAAGTCATATACCCTTCAGGGGTTCGCTTTTCAAGGATTTCAAAATCTATCGGGAGATTCGTCTGGGGATGATAATAGCGGGCCATCTCGTACTGGCCATTTTCCAGTACTTTAATTTTTGATGATTCCATCCAGATGAGTGTGGCAGGGACAGGGCGCAGGTAACGCCTGTCGCCGGTAAACAAATACAATTTCATCAGCATCTCAAGAGTATGTGCCGTCTGCCTTGTTCCGTATGCCGGTGGCTCGTGCGTCCTGGCCCAGGCCGGCTGGTTATTCCTGTCATATTGTTCAGACCATGCCGGTGATTCTGTCGGGCCCTGGGCTACAATGAAGAAATCGCCGCCTCGCCTTGCTGCTTCAAGGTATTCTTCATTGCCCAGATCCTCATAAGCTTCAAGCAACAAGTTAATGGTATTGTTCATGGCATCGTCATTAAGGGTAGCATTGGAGGTATAATCAGGCAGTCCGTCGTGCACGAATTCGTAGCGCAGTGGATACCTCTGCGGCCATCCGCCATTCGGGTACTGAGCGATCAGGATAAAGTCCAACGCCTTTTTCAATGCTGAAAAATAGACCGGATCATGTGTTTCCAGATAGAGGTGAAGAAGCAATGTTGTTGCACCCTGGGTCACGTTGTCGTCAAAAGTGCAGTTGCCGTAATAATGACGGAATTCCTCCATGCCTCTCAGAAAACGCGAGGCAACTTTTTCATACCATTCATTCAGTCCGGCTTTATCGAAATCGATAAAATAATGCCAGCCACCAAGCGGATGTTGTCCGTAAATCAGCGCATCAGCTGTCTTTTTGGCATATTCCAGGTAGGTTTTGTCTCCGGTGGCTTTGTATAATTCGAGAAAAGTTTCTCCCATTCGGGGTGTGCCGGCTCCCTGGATCCATATCTGGCTTTTTCTGGCAGGCGCTTCCCCAAATTGTTCCGATGAATCTGCGGCATATTCCCAAAGATAGCCTCCGTGAAGTGACACCTTGTTGGCCAGGTAATCTGTTGATTTTCGCATGGCTTTCAATACCTCATCAGCCGAAAGATCCTTGTTTCGCTGCGCCGATGCGAGGGTGAATAAACACACCAGCATATAAGTGGAAACTGCCTTAATTATCAATCCGGCAAGGCTTTGGTCATAACATTTTTTTTTCATTTGCAATTATTTTGAATGAGTTAACTAGTTATTTTTTCTCCTGAATTTTTACGTATGCGGTTTTAACCGGATTGTTGTACTCCAATGAAGTTGTCTGAACGTATTTTTCGAAATCTTTCCGGTTGTTGTACACAGCCCCCTCGCACCAGGCGGCAAAAATCATGTATTCAAACCTGTTTTGCGGATCGCAAGTAACCCTGAAAGTGTGATTTCCCCCGGCAACTTTGGTAAATTGGTATTCAGGCTTGTAGATATCTTTTACAACGATGGCTTTGCCGATAAAAGGAAGTATCCATCCGGCCCTGTCATCGATTTTTTCAGGATCCCTTACTTCCTCCGGGCCTGAAGAAATAACGGTTCCTCCTTTCTGGTAGAGAAACTCTACTCCAGGTTTTTGTCTGATTCCGCAACCCATTTTCACTCCTGCTTCCATGGGCTGAAAATTTGTATATACAACCTGGCAGGTAGAATAGCTCTGATTCGCATAGACCGAATAGTATTGCTCAAGGTTGTAACTTCCCTCTCCCGAATTCCAGTTCATCGTCTTAATCTTTATGGTCGACCGGACAGGGCCATTCACCACAACTTCGTATGCATATCGGGTATCGCTTATCTGACCTGCATTCCATTGAGAACCGGGAGCTTGTTTTTCTCCAATCGGAGTGATCCGGGGCAGAGAAATTGAATCCGGCTTGTCGGGGTGTTCAAAAAGGCAGATGGCGCCACCTCCCATTGTTTCCGCAACGCTCTGAATGTCAGATCCCCAGTCGCGGTTGATGACTGACACGCCGTACCCATCCAGATTTTCCATGTAAAGATGCTGAGCCATCAGCACAGGCTTCCTTTTTGCGAAAACATCCACACTGTTGGCAAACCAGATCTTCCAGCCCACATTTTCCGATTCCCAGAAAGGCATCTGGTGCCGGCAGTAGCTCCCGATGTTGGCATGTGTGGCATGTTTGTTCCAACCCTGGGTGTTTTCCCCGATATAGATATAAATTGTTTTCTCCTCTTTGGGCTTAAGGTCCGTCTGAAACACGAGTTCGTCCCAGATTCCATCCTTGTCCAGGTCGTCTAACTGATGAAAAACGGCATGGCCATTCTTTTCTGCCAATAACTGGTGACCGCCGTATACTTTCAGAACCGCTGCAGTCGGACCTTCATAGGGAGGCAGGTCGGGGTCGACGACCGTTACCCACATTTCATGCAGGTCGGGCAATGAAAATTCAGTGCGATTAATAACTACCGGGCAATTCTTTCGATCAATATTCAATGTGTTCCTGACCTTATAGACAAGGCGTTTAGCTGGTTCGAATTTTGGTTTGGCCTGTGCAGCGGTTTCGTGGGTAAAATACCAACTGTCTTGCTGGGCATGAAGCGCGTTTATCCCAAATAGCGCGATGATAAGACAAATGATTTTTTTCATAAAATTTAGCATGTTATTCTCAGAATAAATTGTTTATATACTTCTTTTCCAAACTATTGGTCATAACTGTGGTAGAACGGCCTGAATGGAACAGCCACCCTTGACAGTTTGCCGAATAATTTCTGTATAATCTGAGGTGTTTCTCTGCCATTGACCTGAATGATTGAAAAACTGCCGCTGTACGCTTTTACTTCGTCGGCTTTGTAAATGTTATCTGGCTCTGAATTTTTATTGTACCTTCCTGAAACCAGGGCATTGTGGCTGATAAGTAATCCTTCCGGAGTCCTTTCAACAGCAATGTTGGCCTTTTTACCGGTGATTGCGAATCCATTCCCATTCTTGTCGGTCAGCAGCATCAATTCAACATTTGATCTGTTTCCCTGGAAATTGAGGTCATTGCTGTTCAGATGGTAGAATCCAAATTCGTCTAACATTGATTTACCCGGGTAGGAAGGGTAGGGACCATCTCCGATCCAGCGCATTTCTGAATAATTGGCCGGTACCCGGAATGAAATGCCGGCTTCCAAAAGATAGCCGGTTGCTTTGACCGGTACGAAATTGTAAGTCACATCGATCCAACCGTTTTCAGACAATGTGTAAATTACGTATCCTTCGATAAATTCGCCTTTTTTGTCAATCCGCTCAAATTTGTATTTGCATTTCAAGGTATTGGTTGAAATCCTTTCGACTGAGGATTCTGGGTTTTTCAAGGTATTGGGAAACCAGTTGAAAAGCGTGCTTGTTGAATCTTTCCTCAAATTGGTTGCGATAGAGGACAAGGTGTTTTTCCTCCCTACTCTCGCAAACGGACCCTCTAAAAGAAGTTGTTTTGTCTCACTGTTTTCAAGTTTTACATCACCCTGCTTTTTACCGACAGTCAGAATGGAAGTCCCAAAGATTGCTGATATTGAACTCCCATTTTCTTCGATTTTACTTGTTTTGGCAAGATGAGGGACGAGATTTAAATTCTCAATCGCCGGACTGTTTTTATACCACAAACGGTAGGTTTTCCCGGTAAACTGATAGTTCTTGTTGTCATAGAATCTCAGGTTTAACAAATAGTAGGCCCCGGAGAGTTTCTGAGGAAGCTTAACCAAAACCGGTATGGTTGTGGTATCGCGGGGAGAACATTTCATGGAAAATGATCCTTCCTGAATGGATGTGTTATCGGCAGTCAGCGTCCATTTGCATTTGATGCCGTTCAGGTCGCTAAAGTCAAAACGGTTGTTTACTTTAATCTTAATTACCTGACTTCCCGGCATGATAACGATGCTGTCCTGAATGGCTTTCACGGGAGCATACACTTTTCTTACCTGCCAGTAATCAACCTGAGGTGTGCGGTCTGAATAGACCAATCCGTCACATCCCTTGTTTCCATTGGTGTCGTAGTGGTGGATGGAATCGGTCCATACATCGGTGGTAAATGAATCTAGGTCCACATTTTTATCAGAAGTGCGCAGTATTCCTTGGTCCTGGAACATCCAGACGGCACCTCCTGCAATTCCGGGATGGGTATACATCACCTCCCACATATTCTCTACTTTATCAAAATCCAAACCCAAAGCGTGGGCATATTCAGTTGAGATGATTGGCCGGTTAAACATATGTGCATATTTTTCGAGATCTCCGGCGTTGCCATAATGGGGCGCCAAAATATCTATCGTGTCCGGTATATTCATATAGTTAATTTTGAAATAGGAGCCAACCTGAGGGTAACAGATTGGTCGGGTATTGTCCATCTTTTTAACATATTTTCCTGTTTCCAAGGCAATGGGGGTTAGATGGTTTTCATTGCCAATACTCCAGATGATCACCGAAGGATGATTTTTATCCCGCAATACAGTTGCATTTGCCCTTTTGAGTAAGACTTCCTGGTAAGAGGGATCTGTCAAATTTTTGTCTCCAAAACCGAAAGGGACTTCGCACAACACATAAATTCCTAATGAATCGCACAATTCAATCATTTTTGGATGGGGAGGGTAATGGGATGTCCGGATAAAATTGATGTTGGCCTTTTTCATGAGGACCAAATCTTTCAGAATCAGCTCTTCTGTTAACGCCCTGCCAACAACCGGATCCAGGTCGTGGTGGTCAACACCTCTCAGTTTTATGGCCTGGCCGTTGAGTTTGAGTATCCCGTTTTCGATGGTTACCTGCCTGATTCCTATTTTCTGATGAATGCTTTGGATTTCTTTGCCATTTGACTTTAAAGACAGTTCGAGGTTATATAGTTGGGGTGTTTCGGCCGTCCACGTTTGAGGGTTTTCAACGGTCAGGCTGTTGAAAACAGTTATCGTATCCCCTTTCCCCGGAAGGATCTGTTTTGTTGAGGCGAATTGCCCGGCCATTTTCCCGTCTGGTGCGTATAGTTTTCCTGTTAAGGCGAGATTTCCGGGTACTTCAAAATCCTTGCTTTTTTCTAAAAGTACAGACAGTGTGATTTGTGCGTTTTTGCTGCTGTTGACATACGTTTTGACCGTAAAGTCTTTGATGTGTGTCTGTGGTACACTGATCAATGTAACATCCCTGAAAATTCCGGATAAGCCCCAGCAGTCGTTGGTGTCGAAATCCCAGCCTTTGTTTCGTGTGGTAACTTTCACAGCCAAAGCATTGCTTTTCCCGACTATGACATATTTTGAAATGTCAAACATTTGTCGGTTGAAAGAGCTACCCCAAGATCCGACGTACTTCCCGTTTATCCACAAATCATAACCGTACAATACCCCGTCAAAAACGAGATACAATTGTTTTGCCGTCCAGTTTTGCGGAACCAGAAAATTGCTACAGTACAATCCTGTGCCGGCAATAACTTCACTGCCATAACGAGGTTCCGTAAATCCCTGTAATTCCCAATTTCCGGGTACCTTGATATCTTTCCATGTTTTGGTATTAAAATCAGTCTGATAAAAAACTGAGTCCGCCCCAACCGAAAGAGATGGGATGTATTTGAACTTCCAAGAGCCGTTCAAAGATTGAATTGCAGAACCAGCACTGTCTTTGTTGGGTATAACTACCTGGGCTTTTGCATTCCAGCCAAAAATCAGTAACAATACAATTATCTGTAAAATTGTTGTTGTGTTTTTCATTCGTTGTTTGTTTTAGGCGATTCCATTTTAGTGCCATTCACATATACCTCTGTCATCCGGATGTTTTTGAAATATTTAAACTCCGATTCCCCTGTGCTTTTGATGTTAATATTTGAAAATGACACATCTGTAATGGGTGATTCTTCCAGGCCAACGATCCGGATCGGACATTTTACACCGGTAACGATCATGTTACTGATGTGGATATTCCTGAACACTGGTGTCCGGTCACTGAACGGTTCGGCGGCAACTTTTTTGTATTCCAGGCTAAGTATGACAGCTTCTTCTTTTATGTTGCGCATAACGATATTACTCACCTGAATGTCTTCAACTACTCCGCCGCGGCCCCGTGTCGATTTGATCCTAATTCCACGGTCGGTCCCGTCAAAAATGCAATTGCTAATTGCGACTCTTCTGATGCCACCACTCATTTCACTCCCAATAACTACTCCTCCATGACCAGCCAACATGGTGCAATTGGTGATCGTGATGTCTTCTTCAGGAGCGTTCAGTCTTCGTCCCTGTAAATCCCGTCCACTTTTTAATGTAATACAATCATCGCCAACCGATATGTGGCAGTTGGAGATATGCACATAACGGCACGATTCAGGATTAATGCCATCTGTGTTTGGGGAAGGAGGATTGGTAATGGTGACACCATCCACGGTTACGTTTTCACAAAATTCGGGATTAATTGTCCAAAACGGCGAATTGATCAATTTTACCCCCAAAATTCGGATATTTTTACATCTGAAGGGTTGAAATAGCGGGGGACGGAAAAATCGTTTCTGGTTATTAACCGCCCTGTCTTCATTGAATTCATCAGTCAATGCTTTTAAATCGTTGGCTTTTTCCCACATTAATTGATATTTATTCAGTTCATACTTGCCGTTGACTTTGAAATCAGTAGAGATCTTATTAGCCTCTTCCCACCATTTTTTCCCTTGGCCATTGATTGTGCCTTCACCTTTGATAGTAATATTGTCAGCATCGATAGCATAGATTAGCGGTGAAAAATTATTCATCAGCACGCCTTCCTGACGCATCAATACGAAAGGCAAATAATCATCAAAATTGTCAGAAAAAAGTAAAGTTGCTCCGGCTTCAAGGTCTATCGTGATATTGCTTTTCATTTTTATCGCTCCTGTCAGGTAAGTACCTGCCGGGAAAAAGAGGGTACCGCCTCCATTGGCATTCAGTTTATTGATGGTAGTATTGATCAAACTGGTATTCAGTCTCTTGCCATCGTTGAAAGCGCCAGCCTTAACCATTTCAATTCGTTCGGCACGAAGAGAGATTACAATGAACTGCATAATGATACTCAGTAATACAAATGACTTTTTCATTTTTTTTTGCCTTAAATTAATTTCCTTGTTTTTTTGAACCTTTCATTAAGCAATTTGCAATAAAATGGCTACTGTGCCTGCCTTCAATAATGATGCTGATTTAATATAAGCTCCTCTTGATGATACCTAATGGATAGAATCCCGGAAAAGTATTATTCTAAGAAAAGATAAATTACCGGGTCGCAAAGGGCAGTAAATCAGTCACTCCATTGGTTCTTAATGGTTTTAACTGACAGCGTTGCCTGTGATCCTAAATCTTTCCATTTGCATTCTATGGATATAGCACCTTTGTATTTAATCTTTTTCAATGCCACAAAATAATCGGTGAAGTTTTCATTACTTGTTCCCGGAGCTGCGCGTCCTTCTTTTTCAGCAATATGTACATGGTGCAACAGATACCCATATTTGATTAAATTAGATGGAGATTCACCTTCCATTTTCATGTGGTAGAGGTCGGCAAGCAACTTAAAATTCGGATGATTAACTGCTTTAACAACTTCACCTCCTTCTGCAACCGAATTAATGAAATTGCATTCTTTCGTATTCAATGGTTCAAGAACCATGATAACATCATACTTTTTAGCAATTGAAGCAATCTTCTTACAAAGATCTGTGAATTGTTTTAGCGCTTCTTCTCTGGAAAAGCCTTGCGGAATAGCTCGGGAGTCGCCACTTCCAAATACGATTATTTTCACTCCTGCCATTTTGGCTCTTTTGAATGCAGTTTCTGCAAATTTGAGAATTTCAGCAGGAACAGCTTCAGGGCCAATACTTTTCATCCCTCCGGGGAGAAAAGAATTGCAGATAGTTACCGGAAGTTTTGATTGTTTTGACAGAATTAGCCTGGCATTAAACTCCTCGTCGCTTTTATCGGGAACCAGGAAGTTTCTGACATTTTCTTCAATAAAAGTGCAGCCTGAT
>JBBQJE010000081.1:0-13239 GCA_038325635.1 Bacteroidales bacterium | reverse complement strand
ATAATGCCCAACTCATTGTAGATCTTCGTAATGCAGTGAAAGTAGCCTCAAATAAAGTCTACAAACTCTAATTATTGTGTTTATACCGCTTGGCGGTTTACGTTTTATAGAAAAAATAAACCAAAATCCGCCTATTTCTTGTAGATGTTAAAGAATTGCTATTTGTGTTAATTCATTCATTTTTAATTGTTTAACCAATATGCAGCAAATTTCAAATTTGTATTCTATTTTGACAATTCTACGCATCAAAAATTTTACCTATCAAAAATTCAACACTTCTGAAACCGCCACGAGGTAGAGAAAATTGACAAATGATTCAAACGGCCGAGAGCCAAACTTCTTAAATTTTTCAAACCGAATGCCAAACTACTTCGCTCACGACACCGCCATCATCGACCCCGGTAGCACCATCGGCTCCGGCACCAAAATCTGGCACTTCTCCCACATCATGCCCGGTGCAGTGATTGGGAAAAACTGCAACATCGGCCAAAACGTGGTCGTCTCACCCGAAGTCATCCTGGGAAATAACGTGAAAGTCCAGAATAACGTTTCAATCTATACTGGCGTTATCTGCGAAGACGATGTTTTCCTCGGTCCGTCGTGTGTCTTTACCAATGTTATCAATCCCCGCAGTCAAGTAAACCGAAAAAACGAATACGCTAAAACTACCGTGAAACGCGGTGCCACCATCGGTGCCAATGCCACTATTATCTGCGGCCACGATATCGGCGAATTTGCCTTCATCGGCGCCGGAGCCGTCATTTGCAAGTCTGTCGATCCTTATGCCCTGGTCGTCGGTAACCCAGCCAAAAGGATCGGCTGGATCTCCGAATACGGAATCCGTCTGAATTTTGACGAGAAAGGTCAGGCCATTTGCCCGGAAAGTGGCGAAAACTACGAACTCCATAACGGAGTCGTTACAAAAGGCCTCTAAAGAAGTGGTACTGCAGATTAGCTAAGGGACAGTAGCGAAATTTGCTTTCTTCTGCACTTAGCACATCGCAGGTCTTTTGATTTTGACCTGCTTAATTCGGTGCTATCGAACCGAAAGAATAATTTTATCCCTCCCGTCAAATAATCCAATAGTCCAATAAACTAATAGTCAGATAATCCTGACATACAATTATTTATGAACAATTTCGCTCTTATCGGCGCCGCCGGCTTCATCGCACCCCGTCATCTTCGCGCTATCAAAGATACCGGCAACCGCTTGGTAGCCGCCCTTGATCCTAACGACTCAGTTGGCATCCTCGACAGCTATTTCCCTGACTGCGACTTCTTTACTGAATTTGAGCGCTTCGACCGGCATGCAGAATTGTTAAAAGGTACACCCGATCAAATTGATTATGTGACAGTCTGCTCTCCCAACTACCTACACGATGCTCATATCCGATTTGCACTTCGTATCGGCGCTAATGTGATCTGCGAAAAACCGCTGGTTCTAAACCCTTGGAATGTTGATGCTCTGGAACTCCAGCAACAAAAATCAGGTAAGCAGGTTTTCAATATTCTGCAATTAAGACTCCATCCGACCCTTATCGCATTGAAAAGACGGATAATGGAAGGTTCGGCAGACAAAGTCTATGATTTGGATCTTACTTACATTACTTCAAGGGGAAACTGGTATTATGCCAGCTGGAAAGGTGATAAATCTAAAAGCGGTGGGATTGCAACCAACATAGGAATTCATTTTTACGATATGCTTTCCTGGATATTTGGTGAAGTAGAAGAAAATATTGTCCATATTTCTACTCATGACCGGGTTTCGGGATTTCTGAAATTTAAAAGAGCCAGGGTGAAATATTTCCTAAGTATCAACAAAGCAACGCTGCCTTCTGAAATTTATGCCGCTGGCAAACGCACTTACCGCTCTATGAAAATGAATGGTGAAGAGATTGAATTTAGCGATGGGTTTACTGATTTGCATACAGAGAGTTATCGACAAATATTGGCCGGAAACGGATTTCAATATAGCGAAGCGAAGACAGCCATTAAGATTGTTCACGAAATTCGTAAAGCTATTCCCCAAGGACTAGTAGGCAATTATCATCAATTTGCAAATTTACCTCTTTCAGTTCATCCGTTTTCAAAAAACCGTCCAACCTAATATTGTTATTCGTTTATCTTCCCCTTTCACTGTTATCTATTCAATATCAATTCTTTAAATGATCAAATTTATATTTTCTTTCCCTCAGTGGTCGCGGATACTCATCAGCCTCTTTTACCTGGGAATCGTTGCCCTGATCTCCCTCATGCCGGCAGATGATGTGCCAGACGTACAACTCTTTACTCACTTCGACAAAATGGTACACGGCTGCATGTACTTCGGCCTCACCATGCTTGCCTGCTGGACTTTCCATTCAGAAGAAAATCGACTTCGCATCCTCTATATTGTACTCTTCTCCATTACCTGGGGAATGCTGATGGAGATCTCCCAATTCGAAATGATGGTCGGCAGGTCATTCGATTTAACCGACGAACTTGCAAATGGGATAGGTACTTTGCTGGGTGCCAGTGTATATGCACTAATTGCCGGTTACCACCTAAGCCGTAGGGGTGATCTTACATGATCTGTGTACAATCTGTGTAATCTACGCAATCTGTGATTGGCGTGGGGTTATTTATGCTAATTCGTGTCATCTATGGTCAAGTCGGGGATTATTTTTGTTAATTTGATTTTTTATTTGAAATTATGGCAGCAAAAAATATTGTAGTTGGCGACACCGTTCGCTTCATGAATGAGATCGGTGGAGGCCGCGTCACCGCAATCCTTTCCAAAGATATGGTTAGTGTCGAAACCAAAGATGGCTTCGAAATTCCTACGTATACAAAAAATCTGGTGGTCATCGAACCGGACTTCCCTGGTAACGGGCGACAATCATCAGGTGCCGGGCGACCACAAATAGGGCGACCGCAAATAGGGCGACCTCTAGAAGGGCGACCACAAGGGATCGCCCCTACGATCGGGCAAAACGCGGACGACTATTATCCAACAATGCCCAAAAACACGACCTTTCACGAAATAAATCAGCGAAAACACAACGACACCCCCGAGTTCGTCTTCGCTGCACTCCCCGACAATCCGGGCAATCCACCCGAAGGCAAGATCCTGCTCTACCTGGTAAACGACTGCAACTACACGCTGATCTACCATTTCGCTACGAAAATGGCCGATCAATATACTACCGTTGATGCCGGAATGCTTGAGCCCAATACAAAAGTGGAACTGGAGCGTATTCAGCCAAAAGGGATGGGAGAGCTGCCGGAATATTGTTTCCAGTTGCTTTATTTCAGGAAGAGTTCTGCGCAATTGGAGGAGCCTGTACAAAAGGAGATCCGTATCTCCCCTGTGAAGTTTTTCAAGGCTTCCTCGTTTGTCAAAAACAACTATTTCAATTCCCCTGCCCTGCTGATAAAATTAATCGATCATCCGCTTAAGGCAGAAATGGAGAAGTTAACGGAGAAAGATTTTCAGCAGATTACCTTAGCCAAGGAACCCAAAAAAGCTGTACCTATCGCACTGCCAAAATCCGACCTGATGGAAATTGATCTGCACATCCACAATTTGATCGACAACACGAGTGGTCTTTCCAATGCCGACATGCTGAAGCTACAGATGGACACCTTTCGCAAGGAGATGGACAGTGCCATTGCCACCGATGTGAAGAAGATCGTGTTCATCCACGGAGTCGGCGACGGTGTCCTGAAAAACGAAATACGTCGAGAGCTCGGCCGTAAATACGCCAAATATCCTTTCCAGGATGCCTCTTTCCGGGAATACGGTTTCGGAGCCACTATGGCCTATATCAAGAAATAAGCTCGCCGCACTTATTTCTTGATATATAAATTAGCGTCACCATAGCTCAAAAACCGATAACCGCTGTCAAGAGCGTGCTGGTAAACTCTTTGCCAATCCTCTCCCAAAATTGCAGAAATCAACAACAGCAAGGTGCTCTGAGGCTGGTGAAAATTGGTTACCAATCCGGCAATGACCCTGAATTCATAACCAGGCACAATCATGATTTGGGTAGATGTTTCCAATGTAATAATGCTATTTACTAACATCAACGTGGAAAGTGCGCGCAAGGCTTCTTTTCCTTCGATATTTTGAGTGATGTCCTGGTATGGCTCCCATTGAGTGACTGAAAGATGATCGAGCTTAATTTGAGGATTTCTGATGATTTTGCAGCCGATCCAATAGAGACTTTCCAGCGTTCGAACAGAGGTCGTGCCTACTGCGATCACCTTCCCCGGATGGGAAATTAACCGGTCGATCGTGGTCTTACTCACCGAAAAATGCTCGGTATGCATCCGGTGCTCTCCGATTGTGTCGCTCTTAACCGGCTGAAAAGTGCCCGCCCCGACATGTAAGGTCAACTCTTCGCACGAAATATTCAGCTCCTCCAAGGACTTAAATACCCCATCGGTGAAATGCAATCCAGCTGTTGGTGCAGCAACCGATCCTTTGATTTTGGAATAGACCGTCTGATAAACCGCTAAATCGATCTCCTCCGATTCGCGATTCAGGTATGGCGGAATAGGAATATTCCCGGCCGCCTCCAGAACTTCAGAGAAAGTATATTCAGGATTGTTCCAGCTAAACTCCACCTCGAAGCCACCATCCAACTCCCCAATTAACTCAGCCGTTAATGTGAGCAATTTTGTCGGACGAGCAACGTCATTGCAGCTGTCGGAAGTTGAACCGTCATTGCGAGGAGGAACGACGAAGCAACCAGTCGCCGTCAGTCCTATCTCCATCCTCAACAACTCCCCTTTCCATCTTTTCAGATTTCCTACGATGCATTTCCATCGGCAAGATGCAGTTTGGGCAAAAGACAAAACGTAATCGTTTGGGGTTGTTGGTTCGAGGCAAAACACCTCGATTTTTGCGCCTGTTGATTTGGTAAAATGGAGCCTAGCCCGGATAACTCTCGTATTATTAAAAACCAACATTGATCCTTCCGGAAGCAATCCCGGCAAGTCTGTAAAAAAATGATCTTCAATGATATTGTTATTCCAAACTAGTAGTTTCGAGTGATCGCGTTCCGATAAGGGATATTTCGCCACCGAATCGTCCGGAAGATCGTAATTAAAATCTTGTATTGAGAGGGAGTTTAGCATACTATTTTTGTATCGGGATGCTTCAGCATTCCGATACAAAAATATAAAAAACGCAGACCTGTAAGCCGGGTTCTGTTTTGCATTCTGTCATTGATCTTGGACGGATGTCGCCATCCGCCTCATGCAGCCTACCCCCTGTAAGGATGGTTCCGGAGAACCTTTCGGGAGCGGGTAACCCCCTTCCTTTCGGACTTACAGTATATTTGGCCTTACAACCCATGAGATGTACGGCAGCCAGTGTCGCCACCAGCCCCGGTGGGCTCTTACCCCACCTTTTCACCCTTATCCCAACCGAAGCCGAGACGGTTATTTTCTGTTACACTACTGCGAGCTTTCACCCGCCTTCCCGTTAGGAAACATGGTACCCTGTGTTGCCCGGACTTTCCTTCCCTTTGGTAAGAGACGACAGAACGGTCTGCGCGGGGGCAAATATAGTCAAATAAAAAATGCGCCTAAAAGCGCATTTTTTATTTGACTATATTGGTTTTACTCCACCGCCGGTGCAGCTACCTCCCAATTCGATGCATTCATCCGTTGGTACGAACGATACCTCCATTTTGCATTATCTTCGGCAGCCTGGAAAAGTTCATCGGCCTCTTTTGGAAAGGATTTCTTCAATGCCGTGTAACGAACTTCACCGTTCAGATAAGTCTGAAACTTGCTCCAGTCAGGCTCTTTTGAGTCGAGCTGGAATGGATTCTTGCCTTCATCCTCCATTTGTGGATTGTAACGATACAGGTGCCAGTAGCCACTTTCAACAGCTAATTTCTCTTCTTCCTGGGTACGTCCCATTGAACGCAAACCGTGTGCAATACAAGGTGAATAAGCAATGATCAACGATGGTCCAGGATAGGCTTCTGCCTCGCGGATGGTTTTCAGGTATTGTGCCTGATTTGCTCCCATCGCAACCTGTGCCACATATACATAGCCATAGCTCATAGCAATCACGCCAAGATCCTTCTTGCGGATACGCTTTCCTGCTGCAGCAAACTTCGCAACCGCTCCGATCGGAGTAGATTTAGATGCTTGTCCGCCGGTGTTGGAATAAACCTCCGTATCCAATACCAGGATGTTGACATTCTCTCCGGAAGCCATCACATGATCCAATCCACCGTAACCGATGTCATAAGCCCATCCGTCGCCGCCAAAGATCCAAATAGATTTCTTGATCATATATTGCTTCAAGGAAACAAGTTCCATCGCATATTTCTCGTTTTTGCCGGTAACTGCTGCCAACACTTTCGCGGTAGCTGCTTCTGAACCGGCTGCATCTTCCCTATTTTCAATCCATTCGTTGAAAGCCGCTGCTTCTTCTGCACTAACACCTGCCTCCATCGCCGATTTCATAATTTCAGAGATACGGTCGCGATTAAAGGTAACCCCTTCGTACATTCCTAAACCATACTCAGCATTGTCTTCGAAGAGTGAATTGGCCCAAGCCGGCCCGCAGCCACTCTCTTTGTTGCTTGTGTAAGAGGTTGCAGGAGCTGAACCACCATAAATAGATGAACATCCTGTTGCATTGGCTACCATCATACGCTCTCCAAAAAGTTGCGTAATCAACTTGATGTAAGGCGTTTCACCACATCCCGCACATGCACCTGAGAATTCGAACAGCGGTTGTGCAAACTGAGAGTTTTTGATGTTCTTGTCTTTATCAGCCAGTTTATCTTTGTAGGTAACAAATTTGTCGATAGCATTCCAGCGTGGAACATTCTCTAATTGAGACTCAATCGGTTTCATGACAAGTGATTTCTCCTTCGACGGACAAACATCCGCACAGTTACCACAACCAGTACAGTCGTATGGAGAAACCTGGATGCGGAAAGTCAATCCGGCATAAGCTTTACCATTGGCTTTCACGCCGGTCGTACCTTCAGGCAACTTGGCCATTTCGTCTTCGCTTATCAGGAAAGGACGGATGGCAGCGTGAGGGCAAACATACGAACACTGGTTACACTGAATACAGTTGTCGTCCAGCCACTCGGGAACATCTACGGCAATACCGCGTTTTTCGTATTGTGTTGTTCCTGCCGGGAAGGTTCCGTCTTCAATACCTTTGAAGGTAGATACAGGCAGATCATCTCCCTTTTGAGCGTTGATTACATCAACTGCTCGGCGGATGAAATCAGGACGATCTGTTTCTTCAACCTCAACTTCGGCAGTCAGATCAGCCCATTCTTTTGGAACTTCGATCTTCGAAACATTGTCTCCACCAGCATCTACTGCCGCGAAGTTCATGTTTACGATCTGCTCACCTTTCATACCATACGATTTCACAATCGCCTTTTTCATCTGCTCAGTGGCCAGTTCGAAAGGAATGACATTGGTGATTTTGAAGAAAGCAGCCTGCATGATGGTATTCGTACGACCACCTAATCCAAGGTCTACGGCCAGTTTCGTACCGTTGATGGTATAAAATTTAATTTCATTTTCGGCCAGGAATTTCTTCATGGAATTTGGAAGGCGTCTCTTCACTTCCTCCTCTTCCCAGATAGTATTCAAAAGGAAAGACCCACCCTTTTTCAATCCTTTCAATACATCGTAAAGATGGATGTATGCCTGAACATGGCAAGCCACGAAGTCGGGTGTGGTGATCAAATAGGTGGAACGGATCGGACTGTCGCCGAAACGCAGGTGCGATGCGGTAAATCCGCCCGACTTCTTCGAGTCGTAAGCGAAATACGCCTGGCAATATTTGTCGGTTGAGGAACCGATGATTTTGATAGAGTTTTTGTTGGCACCAACAGTTCCGTCAGATCCCAAACCGTAGAATTTCGCTTCGTAGATATCATCTGCCGAAACTTTGATCTCAGGCAGCAAAGGCAGTGAGGTGAACGTTACGTCGTCGACAATACCGATGGTGAATTTGCCCTTTGGCTCTTTCATCTCCATATTTTTGTACACAGCGATGATCTGCGATGGAGTCACATCTTTGGATCCCAATCCATAACGACCGCCCACGATGATCGGGCAATTTTCTCTGCCGTAGAAGGCATCGCGTACATCGAGGTAAAGAGGTTCTCCATTGGCTCCCGGCTCCTTGGTACGATCCAGAACGGTGATCTTCTTCACGGTAGAAGGCATCACCTTCATCATATATTCAATGGCAAACGGACGGTACAGGTGAACACTCACCAGACCATATTTTTTACCTTGGGCATTCAGATAATCAATGGTTTCGCGGATAGTCTCCGTAACAGAACCCATAGCCATAATGATATTTTCAGCATCTTTGGCACCATAATAGGTAAATGGGTGATATTCCCTGCCAGTTATTTTAGTAATCTCCCGCATATATCCTTCAACAACATCCGGAACGGCATCGTAGAAAGGATTACTGGCTTCTTTCGCCTGAAAGAAAATATCTGGATTCTGAGCAGTACCGCGGGTTACGGGATGCTCCGGATTGAGAGCGCGTTCGCGGAAAGCCTTCAAAGAATCCTGATCGATAAGAGCAGCCAATTTATCCTGATTAATGGCTTCAATTTTTTGAATCTCGTGTGAAGTACGAAATCCGTCGAAGAAATTAAGGAACGGAACACGTGTTTTTAGGGTGGCTAGGTGAGCTACCCCGCTCAAATCCATGGTTTCCTGCACAGATCCTGCTGCAAGCATCGCAAATCCAGTCTGACGGCAGGCATACACGTCGCTGTGGTCACCGAAGATCGATAGGGCATGTCCGGCTAAGGCTCGTGCACTCACGTGGAAAACGCAAGGCAACAGCTCACCGGCAATCTTGTACATATTTGGAATCATCAGCAAGAGTCCCTGAGAAGCCGTGTAAGTAGTGGTCAGCGTACCGGACTGTAGTGACCCGTGCACAGCACCTGCGGCTCCGCCTTCACTCTGCATCTCCGTGATGCGCATTTTTTGTCCCCAGATATTTTTGCGACCATTGGCCGCCCATTCGTCCACAACCTCGGCCATCGTGGAGGATGGTGTAATAGGATAAATACAAGCTACTTCGCTAAACATGTAGCTTATGTAAGAAGCTGCGTAATTACCGTCACAGGTGATAAATTTTTTCTCTTTTGTCATTTTTTGTCTGTTTTAAACTAACTATCTTATAATCTATATTTTTTTTCTATTAACTGTACGCCGCTCCGCGGCTCAGTTCTCATGTCTCATCTCTCATGTCTCATCTCTCATGTCTTATCTCTCATGTCTCCTAATAAAGGAATCCAAACAACCATAGCGGAACCACATTCCCCTCCCCAACTTCAATCATATCCGCAGCTGCAAAATAATTTTCGCCTACAGCCAAGGTGTACTTGCCTCCTACCACGAATTCGTACTTGCTATCTACACGAAAATCATGCAATTTGGACGATTTCACCGTATGTTGATAGCCAACCTGGTTATAGAAAAAAGTAGTTCGCAGATTGCGGTTGTTGATATTATCTGGAGCGATGATGTGTATAAGATTGGTGTTGTGCAGGTATACAACTTCTGGTTTCTGCAGCTGACCGTTATTCCCATTTTCGAACAGCAGGTCAATGAGACGTGCATTTTTCAGATAGCGGAGGTAATTCAGCACAGTGGCACGGGAAGTTTCAATCTCAGCACTGATCTTGCTGACATTTGGTGAGAATGGAGCCTGAGCACCAATAAGTTGCAATAATTTACGCAGTTTAGGCAAATATTTCAACTCGATCTGGTTGAGATAAGTGACATCAATCTCCAAGGCAAGATTAACATGCTTCAGCAAACTCTCACCGTAGAATTCCGGATTCTTGATAAAATAGGGATAATAGCCGCATTTCAGATATTCCGGGAAATATGCCAATGGCCGCACTCCCCTGATAATGTCGGGAACAATCTCTTTATGTCTTAACAGGATATCTTCTAACGATAGTTTCTCAAAATTACTCCCTGAACGAAAATTTAAAAATTCACGGAAAGACAATCCTACGAGGTGGTAGATTTTAGCAATATCCTTCAGATCGTCGTTACCTTCGAAGATACGCAGTACTGGCGAACTGCTGAATATTAGTTGCAGTCCGGGTAGCTCATGGTAACATTGGCGTAATTCGTCCGACCAATCCGGATATTTATGAATCTGATCGAGCACCAGAACCTTACCTCCCCTTTTGTAAAATTCGTCGGCAAAGGAAAAGATCTTTCGTTTTGCGAAATAGAAATCGTTGAGGTTAACATAGAGGCAGTCGCGCGAATCGCCATACTTTTCCCGTATGAAGTTGAGCAGGAAGGTCGTTTTTCCCACGCCACGAAATCCTTTTATGCCGATAATCCTGGCATTCCAGTCGATATCATGATGAAGCTGCCTGACGATTCTAACATCGTTGGCATTCACTAAAAGTTTATGTGCTTCGAAAAAATATTCCACCTCTGCATTTTATTAGTCAACAAAAATAAACAAAATTTATAAAATAATGTAATCTCTGAATGACAATTTTAGTGTTTGAGTGCTATTTATACCTATTAAAAATAAGTGCATAACTTTCTTGAAGTACTTAAAGTTTGGAGTTCTTCAAGTTAGGGAACTCCCAACATTTGGTGTTCTTACAGAAATAATAACTTCGTAGGAGTATCAAGCAAAAAGTGCCTAAAGTTCGGAGTTCATCCCACTTTAGGCACTTTAAGTTCCTTTTGTACTTCCTAATTCGAATTCATCGAAATAATAAATTCCTCATTCGAGTTCGTCTTGGACAAACGATCCCTCACAAACTCCATGGCTTCAACAGAATTCATGCCATTGAGAAAGTTCCGAAGAACCCATATCTTATCGAGCATTGCTTTCTCAAGCAGCAAGTCTTCGCGACGAGTGCTGGAGGCAAGGATATCTACGGACGGGAATACACGTCGGTTCGACAGTTTTCTGTCTAACTGCAACTCCATGTTGCCAGTTCCCTTGAATTCTTCAAAAATAACATCATCCATCTTAGAACCGGTATCCGTTAAGGCCGTTGCTAAAATAGTAAGCGAACCGCCCTCTTCAATATTACGTGCTGCTCCGAAGAAACGCTTAGGCTTGTGCAGTGCGTTGGCATCAACACCTCCTGAAAGAACTTTACCGGAAGCGGGAGCAACGGTGTTATAAGCACGCGCCAAGCGTGTGATAGAATCCAACAGAATGACCACATCGTGCCCGCATTCAACCAATCTTTTGGCTTTCTCTAAAACCATATTGGCGATACGTACGTGACGCTCAGCAGGTTCGTCGAAAGTAGAGGAAATGACCTCCGCATTTACGCTGCGAGCCATATCAGTCACCTCTTCCGGACGTTCATCGATCAGCAATATAATCATATAAACCTCCGGGTGGTTGGCGGCAATGGCATTGGCGATATCTTTCAGTAACATAGTCTTACCGGTCTTAGGCTGAGCCACGATTAATCCCCGTTGGCCTTTCCCGATAGGCGCGAACATATCGACAACCCTGGAAGAGATGCTACTTGATTTTCCGGCAATATTAAATTTCTCGTCTGGGAATAGTGGTGTAAGATGCTCAAATGGTACTCTGTCGCGGATATACTCCGGACTACGACCATTGATCTCCACAACTTTAACAAGTGGGAAATATTTTTCACCTTCTTTCGGGGGACGGATATTGCCATGAACCGTATCGCCTGTCTTCAAACCAAAAAGCTTAATTTGCGACTGGGATACATAGATATCATCGGGTGAAGTAAGGTAGTTATAATCGGAAGAGCGAAGGAATCCATATCCTTCCTGCATAATCTCCAACACCCCGGTCTGGTTGATAACGCCTTCAAAGTCGTAAGATTTTTCAGCCTCCTTGGCCTCAACTGGCTTCTGTTGAGAAGGCTGTTGATTAGGATTCTTAGGAGGATAAGGCATGTTTGGCTGATTGGAAGAGAACTCCTTCTTCTGAAAATTCTTGATGATCGGTGCTCTTTTCTCTTCCACTTTCGGCTCAACGACTTCAGAATCAACCTTTGCAACTGTTGCGTCTGTCGGCTCTTCAGTCTCCTCAACCACAGGTGCGACAGCACTAACCGACAATATAGCCGATTCACTGCGAAGCACTCTCGGTCTGCGTTCCTTATGGTTGACAGGCTCTTTACGTGTCTTCTCGCCCTTGGCAGGTAACGGCAAATCCTCAGAAGTCGGCTCTGCTTGCGCTTCTGCGGGAGTTGCCGAAAAAAGATCGCTTTCTGCTACCGGAGATAATACTTCATCCTCTTGAGCAGCAGGCTCTGACACCTCGCTTACCAGTGGTTCTGCTTGTTTTTTAACAATGCGTATCACCTTCTTCTCGGTTGGCGGTTTGATTTCTACCTTTACCTTAGGTGTTTTTGGAGCGCCCCTTTCTGCAATTGGGGCCTTTTTCTCCGGTGTTTTAATAACAGAATCTCTGATAGCCTGGGCATCAAGGATAGTGTAAATCAAGTCTTGCTTTTTAAAAGACTCAACGCGTTTGATATTTAATTCCTTACCTATCTCGCGTAATTCCGGCAAGAGTTTCTTGCTGAGTTCAAGGATGTCGTACATGATTTTTGTTGATTTGTAACCAAAACGATTGTTGCAAGGAGCAACGATACAATTAATATTTTTATGCTATAATAAATGACTTAGGAAAAAATAACAGGGATATCTTGAAGATTTTGTGTCAGATTACTCATCTAAATCCGAGGCAAATGTAATAATTTGATTTCAATCCACAAAAATAGTGGCGATTTTTAATAATTTTTATGATTGGTGCTCGAAAAAAGGAAAAAAACGATCTTCCCATCCTCATTTTCGGTCTGATTTTAGCTGAAAACTGACACTTATTGATAAATAGTTTTACAAATATGAAATTATTTTTCGCAATTTCCGTTTTATTTTGTCAGATTTTTACTCAAATATTAAAAAATCATAAACATAAATATTCGCAATTCTTCAGAATCTTGTATTGTCAAGGATTTTCAGGTTAACAAAATGTTTTTGACTCACTATTTTTAATGCCTGTTTTGCTAATCTAAAAAATGAAAATTATTGATTATCAGTTATAAAAACTGCTATTTCATTTCTTTTCGTCCTTTTTTTGAGTTAATATTGTTGTAGTCTCATTCACTAATTATTCAGTTTTGAGATTATTAAAAATGTGCTTCATCATTTATTCACTCCCTAACAAAAATGAAAATCTAT
>JBBQJE010000080.1:0-13331 GCA_038325635.1 Bacteroidales bacterium | reverse complement strand
GTATTGTAAGCTATTTGTCGATCCTAAACCAATCAATATCCGCAGAACCGGCATCGTTGATGATTCCGTTACGTAGCGCAAACAATCCGACTTTAGCTCCAATCCATCGACCTTCCCTGGCTTTAAAAACACCGGAGAGCGGAGTAAACGCAGTTCCATCGGTACTAAAACTAAAAATACATTCAGCACCCTCCTTAACCTGAACACGCAAATAAATTGTGGATGAATCAACTGGTTTAGATTCCGTAACTTCCTCCTTATTTCCTTTATCTGCCTGTTTACAAGTTGCACTATGAACCATTAACTTTCCCTTTTCGAGGGAAACTGAGATTTTGGCGTAATCCAATCCCATCACGATCAATCCAACTTCTTCGCCATCAAACCTTGCGTCAAAGGTAAGTTTTGTGGTAACTGTGAACTTGGCAGCTGGAAATTTTTGAAGCAACAGGTTAGAAATATTCCACATATTGTCTGTATCAGAAGGTCTTGGAATACAATTTAATCTAAAGAAACCAAGATTTCCCGAAGGGTAACCCCAGGTGGTCTGATAGTTGGCATGCCACTGCCATTGAAGTCCTAGCTCGCTAGAATTGAATTCATCACTTTCGGGTGGCGTTAACACTGGATAGTTCTTGCCTACATTTGGCTTTTTGAAGGTTCTTACCGGATTGCCGGAACCGGTGCCGAGCGAATCTGCCCCAATAATCGGCCAATCGTTGACCCATTTCATTGGATTCAAGTGAACTACACGTCCGTATGCTTTCAAATCCTGAAAATTCAGAAACCAATGTTCTCCTGTCTTTGTATCAACCCATGCACCTTGATGCGGACCATTGATATCCGTTTTTCCCTGCGTCATCACCGTTTTTTCCTCGTACGGACCGAAGATATTCTTAGATCGAAGAACCATTTGCCAACCGGTTGCCACCCCTCCGGCAGGGGCAAAAATATAGTAATAACCGTTCCGCTTGTACAATTTTGGACCTTCCACGGTAGGGTGGTTTTTATGTCCGTCGAAGAGCATGACACTGTTACCCAACAGTTTTGTACCATCATTGCTCATCCTGCAAAGCATCAAAACGCTTTTAACACCGGCGCGGCTGCCTGCCAAGGCATATACCAGATAGGCTTTCCCATCTTCATCCCAGAGTGGTGATGGATCGATCAACCCTTTTCCGGGCTGTACCAGCAGAGGCTCCGACCACGGTCCGCGAGGATTGGAAGTCTTTACCATGTAAATTCCATAATCAGGATCGGGATAATAGATGTAAAACTCGCTTTTATAATAGCGAATACACGGTGCCCAAACACCTCCGCCGTGCTGAACCTTGGCAAATACATCGAACGGAGGTTGCTTTTGCAAGGCATGGCCAATCAATTCCCAATTCACCAAATCGCGCGAATGCAGGATGGGAAGTCCGGGAATGCAATTAAAGGATGAGGCTGTCAGGAAAAAATCATCCCCTACCCTAATCGCATCAGGATCAGAATAATCGGCATAAAGAACCGGATTGGTATAGGTTCCATCGTCGTTGTCTGAAACCCAAACTTTGGATTTTTCATTTGCTTTTTGAGCTGTTGAGGTATTTCCATACACTACAAGCAGAACAAAAAATGACAGGCAGAATAATTGTCTCATATTTTTATATTTACTGTAAATCAACATCATACCTTCCGGCACCATAAAAAGTATCCTGATTACCCAAAAGCCGGCAATTGCGAAACACACAACGATCGCCTTCTGCATGAAGGGCAACGGCCTGACCAACTGGTCCTGCAGTGTTTTCAACGGTCATATTTTCGAGGATAAATCGTTCGCCTCCACCTTCATGGTATAGGTATAAAACGTACTGTTTCGTCCGCGGTTGATACGGTTAAAATGATCATCAAAGGTAGTAATGGTCTTTTCAACACTTTCCCCTATAATCGACAACTTCGTGTTACAAGAAGGAACCACAATCTTTTCTTTGTAAATACCGTTTCTCACATAAATGGTAACCCGTTTGTCGGGAAAGGCTTTGCAGGCATCAATGGCCTTTTGAATGGAAGTAAAATTGCCTGTACTATCCTGAGCAACGACCATCGATTCTTTCTGTTTCAAAATTTTATCCAGAAAATTGGTCATGTAGGTAACGGTCTGATTGAACCAGGGGTGGAAAAGCCAGAAAGGATGCGGTGTATTAGGGATTGTATGTACTTCTGAGTAAATTTTGTACTCATTCATAATGGAAATAACGCGATCCCTTTCGGCATGAAACCTGGGGATAATGCTATTCACAAACAAAATTGGCGGCGTATTCTTACCGGCATAAGCCAAGGGGGACGCCTCCTTCCATTTTTCGGGAGCCTGTTTATAGGTTGCTCCAATCCACAAAGCGCCGGCAGATGGTTTCGACGGATCGTTATCTTTCCCGCTTTCATTCGGATCAGTAAAATCAAGGACACCATCCATATCGATGATAGCCTGCACTTTAGAGGAAACTGTATTATTACCTTCGCCACCGTCAAACATTTGTACTTCGGCTGTCATACCAACCAAAGCAGACAATTGGCCACCGGCCGAAGCACCGGAAATTGCGATGCGATCCGGGTCGATGCCATATCTCGCGGCATTTGCACGCAGAAAACGAATGGCCGCTTTAATATCGTAAACAGCTGCAGGATATAACGCTTCTGGCGAAAGCCGATATTCAACAGTAGCAGTTACGTACCCATGCGCAGCAATATTTTGAACCAATGGATTGTCCATAGCCTTGTAGCCTGATCTCCAACCACCTCCATGCACATGCAGGAGAGCCGGGTATTTTCCGGATTTCTCCGGACGGAAAATATCCAGATGCAAATCGCGTTTCCCGTAAGGGGTACTGGGTAAAGTAGCATAAACAACATTGTATTGTGCCTTGATACCTGCCGGGAGCTTTGACGAGACCATTTTTGCATTTGGAAAATCCTTCTGCAATTTCGATAATGCGCTATATGGCGTAAAGGATGTGTCACGAGGGATAATTGCCATTTTTTTCAGCCATTCAGGATATTTATCCAGCGCTTCCTGAGGAGCATAAGTGTACCATCCATAGCCACTGCGACGCTCCCGACTAACTTCGGCCATGGAATAAAGCAGCTTGCTGTTTCGATCTGAAAAGAGTGGTCTTTCGGTTTCAATTTCGTAAAAGCGGGTCCAGATTGGAGGAGCGGTCGAATCTGTTACCACGATCTTGTCAATCTTATTCACTTTATAGGGAGTCTGCTCGGGTGGAGCCGATATTGTTTTAACTCTGGTATTAAGAATCTTCGAATCACTAAACCATTTAACCGCACTTTGAACCGATTCGATTATTCGCTTATCCGGTTTTTCGATGCTCATCAGCATTAAAACAATTGAAACACTTTCTCCGTTGCAGATACTTGGCATCTCATAGGCCCTGGCCCAGGCTGGTTTCAAGTCGAATTCATTGTGCTGCTGACCCCACGCAGTTAACCTTCCTTTGCTTTTTATTTGGCAATTCAGGATGCATTCCAATCCTTTGTTGTAGGCAATTTTAGTCTTGTCCCGAACATATTTGTCAACAAATGAGAACATGGGTTCGTTATCATTGATCTTCTTCAAAGTCGCCATGACACCCAAAAAAGCCCCATCATTGAAGGTAATATGGCTGCTGTAATTATCCTTTTCAATTGGGAAATATTGGGGCCATCCTCCGTTCGGATATTGGGCAGCCAAAATAAAATTGATCCCTTTCAGACAAGCTACTTTATATTTTTCAATGGACGTCTGCGTATAAACTTGTGCCAGATATTCGATGTGGGTATATGTGGTCGAGTTATCGAAGGTCGTATGAACCATGTCTTTGGTCTTCACCAAACTGTCAATCTGCTCGCTAGTCAGAATGGCTTGCATGTCGTAATTTTTGGGCCATCCTCCGTTATTTCTTTGATAGAGAAGGATATTGTCGGCTATTTTGGTGATTTCAGATAGAGGATAAGTGGGCTGATTGGCCTTTGGCTGAAGGATATTGCTTTTGTCGTAAATGCCATACCAATGTCCTCTACCATCGGAAAATTGGCTCATATCAATAGGTGCGAATTCTTTTGTTTGCGTCTTTTGCTGAGCAAATAAGCAGGTCGAAAACAGAACCGCGGCCAAAAAGAGGGAGATTCTTTTAAAAAAATTAGAATTTATTACCATGATAATTAAAATGATTTTATAATACTTTGTAGATGAAATTATTGAATTTGACTTTA
The DNA here is from genome assembly GCA_038325635.1 of Bacteroidales bacterium. Lineage (GTDB taxonomy): Bacteria > Bacteroidota > Bacteroidia > Bacteroidales > Prolixibacteraceae > CAINVV01. The sequence goes on along the minus strand of JBBQJE010000080.1, from coordinate 9,089 downwards.
CCTTTCCCAAACGCAAACAACCCTGCCCGCAGGCTCAGAAATTGTCCGAACACATTGTGGTTATAGCCAGTGATATCCAGACTTCGCTCGACTCTGCTCCAGGTTTTGCCATCCGGACTTGAATAAAAACTCACCTCATTATCGTCATTAAGAATCCGGAGAAAACCGTGATTTCCACTCGTGTTCTTTTCTCTGATCTTTGCATTCTTTTGAATGAAAACACCAAACTTATCCGTATCCACGGAAATCCGAACATTGGCCATTTCATTGTAAAACAGGCAGAGTCCGGCAGTCACACCTTCTTCGATGGTGAATTCGACTTGAATCTCGTATTTATGATCAGCCGCATTGACGAGCAATGGGGAGCTGTCTTCGAAAGAACTGCCTTCCGCTTTGAACACCAATTCACCCTTTCTCAAATCAACTCTTTCCGGATTGTATCTTTTGAAAAACTGCCATTGTAATCCCAATTTATCCCCGTCAAAATCATCCGACAGGCCTTTATCTGTTACGGATTTTGCGCCGGCAGGCAATTTAATCGCATCACTGCTTTTTACTTGATCCGGTACTTTGAACCAATTAACTTTCGTCCACTCAATGGGCAGCATCAAGGTTTGTCGGCCGAGAATATGATACCCCTTTTCATAAGCATGGTAAAGCATCCAATAATTACCGCTTTCATCGTCAACCAGTGTTCCATGACCCTGGCTCCACCAGCGTTCTTCGCGACTTGACGTGTGAATAATTGGATTAAATGGCGAATTTTCCCAAGGACCAAACGGTGATTTGGCTCGTGCGGTTACTACCATGTGGGAGGTTGCCGGTCCAGCCGTGCCACCCTGAGCAACTGTCAGATAAAAATATCCTTCGCGGATAGTTGATTTTGGCGATTCCAGGCAAAAGCATTCGGTACTCCAACTTTTTGGAAATTCCCAGCCATTGTATATCTCTTTCGGTTCACCAACGATGGAAAGTCCGTCTGCTGCCAGTTGTATAATCGACCCCTTGGAAAGGTAGAGGTAACGGGTGCCATCGGGGCCGACCACATGGCCCGGATCGATAAATCCGCGAAGTTTTAAATCTATGGGAGCACTCCAGGGACCTTTGGGCGACTTTGCCGTGACCACCCAATTTGTTCCACCGGCGGGAAAATAGATGTAATAGGTGTCTTTGTGTTTGATCAGGTCGGGAGCCCAGACGGAACCTACATTTTGATGCAATGCATGGCAAACTTTTTCCCAATGAATCAAATCAGTAGAATGCCAGATCAACAATCCGGGGTAATAGTCGAAGGAGGAGGTGGTCAAATAATAATCTTTACCAACCCTAAGTACCGATGGATCAGGATAATCACCAGGAAGGATCGGATTTTGATAAACGCCCTTTCCTGGATTGATGGATTTTTGAGCCGCTAGATCGGATAATCCTGAAGTAATTGCGGCTGTAATCAAAATAAAAAAGCGTAAGAAATTCACTGTTTTCATCGGGATTAATTTGCTTTTAAAAGCCAAGCTACCACCGGTCCATCGGAGGCTGCATCGATTGTATTGATCGCTCCGCCCTTGACCCGCATTTCAGATGATTTGATTTCGCCGGTTGCCGGGTTTATCCATTTCAAGAGGTACGTATTTTTGTCATTCGACAAGTCAATGGTAAGCTTATTCGTTTCAGAAAAGATGATATACCCGATTCCTGGCTTGCTTAAGGCATACTGTTTTGATGGCGAATTAATTATGTCCATGTAGGTCATTTCTGCCGCATTCCGAAAAAACCGGTCATCCTTGATTTCTGGTAGTGAGGCCAATGAACCACCACCCAAAAATATAGCCCATTCGGCAAATTTCACTCCTCTGCGCGAATAAACAATGGCCTTACCAGGATATTTCAGATGAAATTCATGTACGGCACGATAAATCTGACCAAAGGAGGTTTCGCCCACCTCGATGAGTCGTTCGTATTGCCGACCAGCCAGACTGACACCACCAACAGGTGCGTATAAACTACTATCTGTGCGGTATTGCCACTGGACAACATCAATCATATCAACAAGATACGATCGTTTCGGATCGGATAGAATAGCATCCTGCACATCTTTGGTACCGGGAAGCATTACCAACACTTTTGTGTGATTTTCCTTTTGCCAGGCACCAATCACATCCAACCAGAACTCCACAAATTTCACCGGGCCGGTATATTCGGTTCCCAAATGGTGAATAATATTGGTGTTTTTTTTGAAATTTTCGAGGCTTTTGCGGATGTAATCCTTGTGAAACTGCTTCAAAATCAAATTTGTGGTGTCGTAAAAAGCTTCCGCCATAAAGACTCGTTTATCTCCGGCGTAAGGCGGATTTTCGACGAAACCGGGGTTATTAATATTGTTGGCAGTACGCCAGGGATAGTCAGCCCAGTGGGCGCCCTCCTCAATAATATTATGCTGTAGATAATGCTCCTGTATGTATAACAATCCATTCTGATCGGCCAAATCCGCAAATTTTTTGAGCCGCAACCAGTACCAGGTATTCCATTTGGTGAGATCGTATTTACTTAGCCGGTCGAATGCTTCGCCTTGTCCGCTACGGCTGAAAGGTTGTTCGTAGAATGGCGCCCAAACTTCAGGATTCGCGCGCCGGGTGCGGGCATGATCGTCGCGTCGGCGCTCGTACCAAAGGGCAGGAAAACTTTGCATGGCTACAATGCGATTTTTGACCATATCACTGACGAGTGTATCGAGGTCGTCGGTTAGTCCTCTGCCTATTCTGCCGGGCACAAACCTGACCAAATTCGCGGCTGGTTTTATCAATTCGGAAGGTCTCGTGGTGCCTCTCCACATTGAAGTGCGGTCTTTCCTGCCGGTGATCACCTTATTATCTCGGACAATCCAACCATTTTTTAAGGCTATGGCCGGCAATTTGGGAATCTTTTTAATATCGGACTTGAAACCTGTATCTTCCAGCTTCTTAGCATTGGAAAGATCCTGTAGAAGTGGATATTTCGCCATCATCAGGTCGATCCAACCATCCATGGTAACATCCGGATTCTTTGATCGCTGACTATACCTGGCCGCTTCTTCGACGACCGGAGCAGTTGTTTCGGAAGATTGATAGATCATAATCTTCTCTTCTTCAAGTGATTTCTTTCCAGTCCGTGCCTCTAATTGTGCATAATAAACACTTTCCGGTTTCACGAAAGTATGTTGCAATTCATGATGTCCATCTCCGTATCCCTGTGCCCAACTTGCATAAGCCCAATTCTGAGCGGTCGGTGGATCCGGAAGATGAATCTGTGCGGCTCTGCATTGCCAGCAGAGTGAGTTGGCAGCACTCCAGCCACCCCCTTGTCCGTCAACATCCCGGTAGGCCAGACTGATGATACCACCATCAATCGTCATTTTATCAAAAAGCACGCCATTGGCCCAGCCACCGATGGCACCGCTGAAATTGTAAGGCATGTAGGAGAAACATTGAATAAATGCATTTGGCCCCGAAGCAGTGAATCCAACTGAAAAGGCGTGATAACCATATTCTGCATAACAGCGCTGAAATAATATTTGCTGTCCAAGCGTTTGGAAGGAGTATCGCCTGTAATTTCCAATTTCGCCGACTGGTGCAAGTGATTTACAATCTTCAACGGTAATTCGGGAGGCTGTTTCCCAAACAGCGACAGCGGAGCTCACAAAATGTTCGGCCACGACTCTTCGCACCCACGAATCGCACACATTATCCATGGTAATGGCCATCCAACGGTGATTTTCATCCTTTTCATTGGAGGAATCAAAGGTTGAATTACAGCGTAGATTTTCAATGCCTATATTATTAATTCGTCCATCCCAGGTATATTTGGCTACATTTCCACCGCCAAACTGAGGATCGAGTGAATTGGTTAAAGGTACATCAAGCGTAATGGATTCAGGCGTAACCGCGATAATTTTGCGATCCCAATTCAGGTCAAAATCTCCCGGAGTCCAGTTGGTTAGGGTATAATCGACATAAAGTCCGATCTTGTCTGCACCAATTTTTTCGAGCCACTCTTTGGTGGAAGGTCGGTTCATGATAATTTGGTCGCCGACCTTAAAAGAGTGACCATTTTTAAAGGTGAGTTTGGTCGTATTAACAGGAAAATAGGTATCCAGCAACTGCGTTGGTGTTTCAATTTTGCGATTGTTGATGCCGATTATTCTGATCAGCGTTTCTCGGTCTGTGCCTGTACCTACTAAAATCGTTCCATCGTTTTGGCAACCACTTCCGCGTAACACGACCCCGGAAGTACGGATGGTCAATCCACCCGCTACCTCGAAAGTCCCCTTTTCCAAAAGGACGGCCCCTCTGAACCCATCCTTATCCAATGGTAAGGAAGAGACATAATTGATGGCTGTTTGGATACGTTCGGTGGCATCGCCGGTCATTGGAGGAACAATTACTTTTACCGGAACAGACGGAATTGACAAATCTGAAGCCTTGTAACCGCAATACGAGAAATCCGGAATTCGATCACCATTTGGTTCTGTTTTGAAGATTAATTTTCCATCATCGGCTATATGAATTGGTGAATTTGGCGTAGTTTTAAAGTGCGCAAATGCACTTTGTTGCCAAATTAAACTCAGAAAAAACAGAATAGACGATAATTTACTAATTAATCTCATTTTGTAATTTTTTCAATCTACAAACAATATTCGTCCTTTTCCAGCTTTTGCAGCTAAATCCTTCAGATCGTAATACTTCAGAACACCCGGAATAACATTTGAATAAGCATCCAACTGCATTGGATTTTGTAAATATTCCATATATGATTTTAACGACCTGGAAATCTCAGTCTGAGCAATTCGATTGTCCAGAAATGCAGCATGGACAGCTACCGGCCCATAGGAACCATTTGCTGTCAACTTAATCGTATGACCGGCCATTCTGGAATCAGCTGCTAAAAAATCGACCAATGATAGAATATCCGTTACTCTTTGTCCGACGATGGATCGACCAATATGCAGGCTAATCATGGCATTGCGGTATTCACGGTTCCAGTATTTTGCATCGTTCAGACTGGATGGATCAGCAGTTTCACCATAACCCCGCAACTCGGCCACGACCAAAATATCACCTTGATTGACATAATTGAGCAAAGTGGCTTCATCATTCAAAATCTGATCTTTACCCGATTCATTTAGGTATAGCACAGCTTTAGAAGAGGGAGTTACCTTTTCGGGAATTACAACCGCACAAGCAACCGGCATCTCCCCTTTTCGAATAATCTGGTATTTGTACAGGCTGTAAGTACGACCGGCAGTAAATCCGGTTTGTTCGGCAAGGATCTTTTCAGTTGGCCTATTGATGCCTAAAAGAGCGAGCACTTTTTGTTTGATAACGGAACTATTTTGTTGCATAAATTTGGAACGCTCATTAGCCAATTGTATGGCCTGATCCAGATTAGATTTCGGTATCGAAACGGCATCCTTGAAAGCGGTATTTACCTGACCTGTAGCGGTACATTGCATATCGGTATCGGAAACTCTAATCAGATGATTTTCATGAACCGGAGTCGGGTCTTTGCAAAGCCAGGTAAGAAACCACGTAACCAATTCTTCGCGTTTCGCTTTTGGCATACCATGACCACTTTCTGCGGTAAATAGCTTAACTGCCTCTTTTGCACCGAGTGCTTCATACTGCTTTTGAAGTTCATGATATCCCTGCGTGGCACCCCAATAATCCACAAAATCGTACAAGCCGGACATGATCAAGACCGGCTTTGGGGCAAACATGGTGACCCAGTCGGCGATTTCGATATGGGCACTCCCCTCTCCCGGAATATGCTGGCACCCGTCAGATGGCCCGCTGAGTTCCAACAAACGCTCCCGTTGGGAAAAATAGCTGCAGATACAAGCAACTTTTAATCGGTCTTCCATGCCGATGAGGTAAGCCGTTTGTGTTCCGCCACCAGAACTCCCATAAGCAGCCAGCCTATTCTTATCAATATCCGAACGCGTTTCGAGGTAGTCGAGGGCACGGTGGTTATCCCAATATTCGTAGGCAGCCAGACTGCTACCTACCAAATTACATCCGACATTCAGCAACGTATGTTCTGTGGTGGCTCCTCGGGTTGATGGTTTGCCATTTTCGTCCAAAAATTGCACCCGTTCGCCCTGTCCGATAGGATCTACGACCAACACGGCGATACCATTCAACGACATTAAAATGGCTTCGGCTGATCCTAGTTTTCCATTGATCCCATGGCCGCAAAGTTCAAGAGATGCAGGAAATGGTCCATTTCCATCCGGTAGATAAAGATTTGCTGTGACGTATCTTTTGGGAAGACTTTCGAAAAGGATCTTCTCAATTCGAAAACCCTTCTCCTGAGTCGATTTCAGGATTTTGGCATTCAATGCTTGCTTTTCAGGAAAATCTCCTAATATTGCGCGATATCTTTTTCTTACTTCATCGCGGTAGTGCAACATTTCGCTTTTTGATGTGACTGCTTTGGCCAAATCTACTTGTCGATCGGCATACTGCTGATGAACATCCCGCATCAAATAGGAATTATAAGCCAAATTATTTCTCCAAGCAAGTGTATTGGAATTATTCTGACCGGAAAGGGAGAGTGTACCGCAGATTATCAATCCAAAAGCTAAAAATTTATCTATCAGCATACCATAAATTTTTAAGTTGAAATACGACTATTTTTTGATGGGTTGTGTGTTATTCTTCAATTCTTTTATTGATCGAAGATAGTTGATCAACAAAGTCATGTTTCGGATGTAGTCGCCAGTTGAGATATACAGCTTATCAGAAGGATCGCGGTAAGGAGAGGTATCTGTTTCATCTCCAACATTTGTAGAAGCATACTGCTCTGTAGGCTCTTGTTTTTGGCCGTCACCTATGTACGGATTGCTGATGGAGGCATGCTTTACCAACCATCGGCCTTCGCGGTCCAACGACTGGATTATTTCTTTAACGACTGTTTCGTTGGGCAAAAATTTAAATCCATCGCGATTTAAATCGTAGAAAGTTTGCGGAGTTCCAATTCCGGTAAACTGCTCATTTTTCAGCGGAGAGTCTTTGGTAACTTCTTCTGGTGAAAGGGCCGCTAATCTGGCATATTCGGTCTTTAATTCCTCGATCGGAACCCTGCGTTTCCCGCTGTAATGCCCTAACAAGTTTTGGTTGTTGTAATCGGTGTAATAATATCCGTATTTAACGTTCGAACCTTTACGATGAACGTAAATCGCTTTGTTGGTACCCATTTCAACAAACGTAGGATGCGAGCGTTCTCCATCAATCTCATTGGCTGGCAATTTAGTGGCTTCAAGCCATTTGATGGCATCCGGAACGTGAATCAAAAATTTCCGATCACCGGTATATTGATAGAATTTCAACAAAAGCATGGCATTTGTGAAGGTTGGGGCAGGCATAAATGCTGCTGGCTCGTAGGTTCTTGCACCGGCTGTTTCGAGCGCCATGTTAAGCTGAAATCCCCAAGCGCCACAGGCATCCTGCGAAGTCAGGTAAAATTTCATTCCGCGCCTGATTGGATCCAAAAAACGCTCTTCCCCCAAAACTTGATAACACTGAATAAGGAAATGAATATTTTCCCAGATTACATCATCGTTAAAAGTGTAAAAGGAGGTATAGTCTGGATGACCTTGTTTGTTAAAATCATATTTTAACGGATACCTCTGCGGCCATCCTCCGATAGGATATTGGCTTTCGATGATGAAATTTATCGCCTTATCGAGTGCCGGTTTGAAAGCTGGATCCATTTTTTCGAGATACATTCGTAGCAGAAAACGAGCCGCGTTAGAAGTAATATCGTCGTCGAAAGTTGAATTGCCGTAATAATGCTGAAATTCTTCCAGCCTCCATCCATTTTTACCAATCGTGTTGTACCATTGTTTCAGCGAGCGGTCGCCAGCAAAATCGATCATGTAGTTCCATCCGCCTTCATGGCTTTGTCCCCAAATAATTGCAGAGGCGGCTTTAACAGCAGCCTGATAATAGTATTCGTTTCCTGTAACCTTGTAGGCATCCAAGAAGAGGTGTCCCATACTAACCGTACCCGGATGCTGCAACCAGATCATCGTTTTATAGGCCTCCATTTCGCCCCATTGGCGCGAAAAATCGGGCGAATAATACCAGACATATCCACCGTTTGTACTCGCTTTCTCGAACATAAATTTGGTGGCTTGCAGCATCGTTTGCTCTGCTTCGATTGGCAATTTGTTGACTTGTGCCGTCGATTTCGAATTTGAAAAGAAAATAATCGATACAGTACAAATACAAAAAATGATAGGTCTCATGGTAGATTATCGGATTAATTAAAGTTCCAAACGGTAAATTTTGTATTTTATAGAAATAGAGTGCTAATTTACGAAGTAAGGAAAAAAAACACTATGAATTAAATAACCCGTCTGAAAAAGGACGGGTTATTTACTACTATTACAAATTTATCGAGAACAAAATTACTTATTTGGTAATCCGTAACCATTAGTGACCATGCCTTTCGATTGGTCGATTACCGTAAGTGGCATGGGGTGGAAGTAGCGAGGTGCGCTGGTTTCACGACCGACTACACCGTCCAGAATGGCAGCATTTAGCATAGCTTTGGCATTTGCATCGTTCCAAACAGTGATACCCCAGTTTACCCTTGCGTAGCCATCAGCTACCAATGCTTTGGCTTCAGCTCCGTTTGGATCAATGTAGTTATACAATCCTTTGATAGCCAAATTTCTGGCCGTAGTTGTATAGGCTGCTACCCCCCAATTGTAAATACCGCGCCAACCCGGGGTAAGTGCCGGATCCGTATCGACAGGCGTTTGTGTAACTGTTGCAACGTTGCCACCTACCTGAACATACTTAGTCCAGACATAATTGGAGATGGTTCTGCCGCTTGGGAATGTGTAAAATCCATTAGTTGACAGGCCTGTCGTCATATCTGCCATTTCTTTGCGGATCGCAATGGCTCTTTCGTTGAATTTACCCGAACGAATCATGTCCCAACGAATCGTCCCTTCGCCCAACAGTTCCAATTTGCGTTCGTTATAAATAGCATCCAACAATGCATCTCCCGTCAATCCTGAAATATTTTTGCTTGAATTACCAAAAGCC
>JBBQJE010000079.1:0-13366 GCA_038325635.1 Bacteroidales bacterium | reverse complement strand
ACGAGTAATAATCAGTTGCCTGTCTATTAGGGTAACATTGTAGACTGAATCGGGCAATAATCTCTGAAGTACTTCGCCTAATGGGCGATCAAAAATGGCATAATTAGATTTCCCGAGAGGTAAAAGATCCGGATTATAGGAGAAGAAAAGTTCATTGTCGGCAACTAATTTTTCAAGCAAAGACTCAACAGTGATGGAATCCATCTTAAGTGAGACGAGGCGAGTTAACGGATCAATTTTCTCCTGAGCCGAAAGGCGCGCAAATGAAGTTAAAAGAAGGATCAAAAAAAGGGTCTTTGACCTGATTAGCATAGGATTCTCTCTTTATTTGAGAAATGGATCGTGAGATTTGTGTCTTATTTGGCCGAAAAAACAAAACCATCCGCTTGTTTTTCCACCGAAAGATGGTGCGTTTTAGCAATTACATTTACAATATCTTCGATTTGAAATTTCTCAAAATTAGCCGTGTAGGAAATGGTTGCAATTTCCGGATCTGCAATGATAATAGGAACGTGATAGATGTTTTCCAGTTCTTCAAATACTTTGGAGAGCGGAGTATGCCGAAAGGAGAGTTCCTGAGTGATCCAGGAAAGGAAATTGGGAGTAAGCTCATTTGAAACTATTATTTTGCCCGATCCGGTCATAAATTTTCCGCTAGATCCGGCCAATAGAATGGTCGATTCAGTAAGGTTTTTATCACTTAATCGAACGCTCCCGGTAACAACATTTACTACTAGTTGTTCCTTTCCGGGATAGGCGGAAATGGTAAATGAAGTGCCCAAATCTTCTATCAACACATCGTTAATTTCAACCAAAAAAGGGTGTGAAGTATCGTGGATTACATCGAAATATGCTTCACCAGTTAGTTTAACCTTTCTTTTCGTCCCGGAAAAATGTTCGGGATATTCCAATTTCGAATTGGCATTTAATTTAACTCGAGAGCCATCCGAAAGTGTTAGAGTAGTCAGTGATACTGGTTTTGCCACAGTTTGGATCGTTTTCATTTTCTCCCCGATAGCGGCGAATTGTTCAAGCGAAACGGTGGTATGACGTGTCAGCAGGAAAGAAACTGAAGCTAAGGCTACAAGAGCGATGAAAATAGCAGCGTATCGCAGGTTGTTGAAGCGTTTCCTAACAATAGCCTTTGGAGCAGAATGGATTTGTTCGCTGAGAATTGTCCATGCCTTATCTGGATTACTGTTTCTATATGAATAGGCGGTACCGGCGAGATCCCAGCCTTTTTCAAGTTCCTTAAATACCTCCCCGTCAATTATTTCCTGCTCAGGCCTAACTTCCGACTCTCCGGCCAGATAGGCAATCCAGGCATCTTCAATCTTTTTCTTTTCTTCCATTCTGATCTGATGTATATTTTCTCCGGGAACGAATGTTTTTTATCAACATCCCAAGGTCACGTTCCTTACGTCACTAAATCCGAGATATAACTTCTCAATCCTATAGACATTTATGAAGTGAAACACCCTTACCCGATAACATGAAAAATGTCACCAGAGGATGATATTCTTTAAGCGATTCGCGAAGTTGTTTCAACGCCAGAGTCATTTGAGTTTCAACAGTTTTTACTGACAGGTTTAATTTCTCAGCTATTTCGCGGTATTTCAGTCCATCTTCACGAGCCAATCGGAAGATGATCTGCCTTTTTTCGGGAAGTGCATTTATGGCAGTTTCAATTTTGTTTAGCAAGCCGATTTCGGGGAAGAAGGAACCATAATCTTCATTTTCGCCTTCCTGTCCAATTTGCATCCTGAGGTATTCGGTGCGTACTTTGGCCTTATCCAAATGGTTCAGGCTGTGGTTTCTGACCGATCTAAAGAGGTAATGTTCTAGGGAAGTGGTGATGATCAACTCATGACGGATAGTCCATAACTTCAGAAAAACATCCTGAATAATATTTTCAGCGGTGGGTAAATCGCGAACGAAACGATAAGAATAAGCGGTTAACGGTTTATAAAACTCCCTAAACAACAGCTCAAATGCTTGCTGATTATCGTTTTGGATATCCTTGAAAATATGTAAGTCTTCAGAAGAATTCATTGATTCGAAATAATTTTTGAATTTACGACAAACAATTTATTTAGGAAGTTGTTTTTTGAAAAAATATTTTCGGGTTTAGATTTTTGGTTTATCTTTGCACCTCACGGAAAAGTCGATCCAACGCCCGGGTGGCGGAATTGGTAGACGCGCTGGACTCAAAATCCAGTGACAGCAATGTCGTGCGGGTTCGATTCCCGCCCCGGGTACTTAAAAACCTCTTAACAGATTGATTGTTAGGAGGTTTTATTTTTAGTAGAAGGGAGAAAAGACGGGGATAGCATGTTTTAGGCTTTATAATTGTTGAATAAGTTAAACAATTATACGTCTTATTTAATTTTTTCGCAAAAATCTTAAATATGGAATCCGGCGATTAAACATTTTCAACCTCTAGTTAATTAACAAAGCCAGGGAACAATCTTGAGAATTAGATAGACTCCAATGGATAAACCGGATAGATTAAAGAAATTTCTGAGGTTATTTCTCAAGGGAAAACAATTAAATAAAATCAGAACCCACCTCATCCAATGTTTTTCATAAATCCACTGACTTAAATCAATACCTATTTAATTATTCTTTATAACCTTCCTAAATTCAAATGTCTTCCCGGTGTTAAATCTTATTATGTAAACGCCACTGGAAAATGAAGAAGTATCAACGAGGGCCTTTTCAAAGAGTACTCCACTTGTTAAAAGTTGGCCGGTGGAACCGAATATTTCAAATCCAATTTCTTTTAGATTACCATTGTATTCGATGGTAAGGTCATCCGTTACAGGATTCGGATAAACCTGAATTTTTTCGTTGTTTTCTACGGAACCTACGCTCGTCACCATATCTTTGATCATATTTGATGCGGCTGAAGTGCAGCTATTCAGCGATACCTTTGCCGTATATTCACCAACAGCAATGATGGTATAATCCTGTGCTGTAGCTCCGTTAATCGGGTTGTCCAGATTGTACCATTGATTCCCATTGGGTGTATCTGAGTGCAATAGCGTGCCATTTAAAGTGATAATAGGATTTTTCGGAGTTGGATTTACGGTAACAATTACATTCTGCTTGTTGGAGCATCCGGTTGCGGATACAGTTTCAATTACTAGATAGGTTGTCGTAGCTAATGGTGTTACAGTTGGATTTGCTGCTGTTGAAGAAAATCCTGGTGGGGAAGATGTCCAGCTATAGGTACTTCCGGGAACGGAAACAGCACCAACCTGTGTGCCTGAATTCAGACAGATTGTCCTGTTCGCTCCGGCAGTAGCAGCAGGTAAAGGATTAACAGTAACAGCAGCTGCGTTTGAAATGGCTGCTCCTGTCCAATCGGTCATGCAAGTAACCCTTGATAAACGCCTGTACCAAGTCGTAGTATTTAGAATCCCGGGAGCAAAGGTTGCCGAATTGCTATTCGCTAAATCAGAGAAAGCTCCGGTTGCACCTATTGTTGAAATCTGCCATTTGTATTCGAGCTTTCCTGAATATCCACCAGGTTTAGATGTGCTGCTAAAAGCTGAAGGCGCACTTCCTGAGCAGATGGACTGATCCGATGCAATTGTTCCTCCTGAAGTGGGATTTGTGCAAACAAAGTATTCAAATGCGCCAATATCAGATCTAATGCCATAAGGCCTTGGAATCTCATCGAAATCAAAAGTGGTAGATACCTTCGGATTAGTATCAGCCATATCAATTAGAGGTGAGCCAACAAGTGGTACAAAATCTCTTGCAGCATGCATACTAGGGGACGTGAAACCGGCGGTAGTTCCAACTCGTGCAAAATAATTATTTTTTTGTGTAACATCTGTACCGGTTTGTTGAATCATCACATAAGAATCAATTCCCTTGAAACTCGTGTTCCCATTTTGATAATAATCGAAAAAGCCTGGATTGATTATTACATTGGACGAAATAAGATTTCCTTTACTTAATACACTGGAAAACCTTATCCCTTCTGATTTTGGATTAATAATGTTGTTGTTAAAGATGTAAAAGGTTGAATCCTTTTGCACTGAATTATCTGAAACGAAAATTCCATGTTTTGCCTTGGTGAAGTCACCTGGATAGTAAGTTAAACCCGGATTTACGATGATATTGTTAAAAATGCGGGTGCCGCCTAATCCGTGACATTCAATCCCGACACCTTTTCCGTCGGCGATATAGTTGTTGTAACAATCGCATTTTGTTCCACCACCTATTATTATGCCAGACATCTGAGAATCAAATCCTTCCTGGCTGTCAAACAATACGGTATTATTATAAATCTGACAATTTTTGGATGCCGAACTCACCTGAATACCATCCCATCCGGTATATTTTACGATGTTATTGTATACCTGAACACCGTCCAATATGCTGGGAAGTAATAAAGTGTCCCTTCCATTACAACTTACCGTTTGACCAGAATACTTAGTGCTCCCAATGTACATTCCTTCATCACCAGTATTGGCAATGTATGTGTCGTGAACTATGGTATTGTACTGCGTGAATTTTTCTCTGGTAGACGGGATGGAACAGTCAGGATCAGTCTTTGCGTACAGTCCTCCAAAGAGCGTATTTTCAATGGATATATGATCAATCTCAACATCTGAACTTAAATTGCCTACACTTAACCCTGCTCCCTTTGCAACTCTTTTAATTTTGAAACCATACTGCACTCCAGCTAAACCAGTTCCTGTAAATTTGATATACCTACAATTAGATATGGTTATTCCATAGTAATTATCGGTATCAATAATCACATCTCCTCCTTGATTTATAATTACGATAGGAAAGCCAGGTTTGCCTTTAAAATTTTTAAACTGAAGATAATCACGATTTCCTGCTTGTAAATAAAGGGTGTCACCCGCAACTATTTTATTATAAGTAGCTGAACTTGCATCAATATAAAATACGGTGTTCGGTATTACGTAACCTTTGTTCTGACTTTGAACTAGTTGAGTTATGGAAATCAAAAATAAAATCAAAAATAAAATTTTTCTAGAATTCATTTTAGGAATAATATGCATTGTTTTTAACTTCTCTAATTCATGGAATGTTTTTTGATTAAGTGTTTACGATTTGAATGTATTTAAAGATACAAAATAAAATTAGTTTAGGTTCTATTTACCATGAATTTGTCCTTTATTTAATGATTAGTTTGTTCTATATTTACCATATATTACCGCTAACACCAAATTAGGAACTAAACAACAATGGACACAAGTCCATATACGAGTGATTATCACAGCGAGGGCTTCTTGCGTCTAACTAAACAAAATGTACTCTAATGAGACGATTAATTGGATTATTAATTTTTTGTATTCTCATTTTTAGCTGTGGATCCAAACAGCAGGACAAGAGCAAATTTGTATCCGGTAAAACCGACCTCTCAACTTCTGTGTCTGACAATATCGAAGCTGTAAAAACTAACCCTGAGGATGAATTCGGTAGGTGGAAAATTGTATCCTATGCTGGTAATCTTGGAGATAACAAAAATTCCTATTACATAACGAATACTTATGCTATATGGGGTACTTATAAAAATGCCACATCAGACAATGCAGAACTAAAAGTTAAGTTTCTTGTTGATAAAGTTTCTTTTTGCTTCAAGCTTTATGAATGCGGAAAAAAGATTGTGAAGAAAGGGGATGAGAATTTTTATAAAATTACCATACAAGCAGAAGGGTATGAACCAATACAAATAATTGCTAAAAATGTCTCCGATAGAATATTTATCAATGAACTCGATGCAAAAAAAATAATTGGGCTATTTAATAAAGGTGCAAAAATTACTTTTTCAATGGTTACTGATTCAAAGACATCAACTTCATCGTATGCATTTGTACTTTACAATCCTGTCGGAATAAGCGACGCACTTAAAAAACTCTCTAATTAGCTTTGTGTTTTTTAATTATCTTGCACAGCTATCAATTAATAATGTTACCCCATGGATATGGATGATATATTCCAGAAAATAGGCACTTCCCAAACACTTAGTCAAAAGATAGAACGGAATATTGAACGTGCTATCAGGGAGAAAAAACTTCCAATTGGAGCCAAGTTGCCTCCGGAGCGAGAACTTTGTGAGATGTTTGCAGTAAGTCGCACGGCTTTGCGAGAGGCGCTCAGGAGACTTAGTGCAAGAGGTTTGATAGAGATAAAAAAGGGGAGTGGGATGGTTGTTACCAAAATTGATATTAAAGATGCAATCAGCTCACTAAATCTTTACTACGATTTGAAGTTCGACGATCAGTTAATTAGGCAGATCATTGAACTTAGACTGGCATTTGAACCTGAAATCGCCAAGATGGCTGCAATTAACAGAACGGAAGAAGATCTTAGAAATCTGGAAGCCAATTTGGTTGAATTTTCAAAATGTAATCCGGATAATACGCAGCTGGAATCGGATATTGATAATAAATTTCACCTCTGCCTCGCTCGTGCAACTACCAATCCGTTTGTGATAGTCACCATGGAACCCGTTTACAATCTGCTTCCGCGCATGCGAAATTTTATTTATGCAAATATAGAAGGGGAAAAAGAGATCACGCTAGGCTACCACAAAGAGATCGTTAATGCAATACGCGAAAAAGATGCTGAGCGTTCATACGAGAAGATGGAGGCACATATCGACCGCAATATGCAGGTGTTCAATAAATTTCTTAAACAGTTTTAGGATTTCAGGCAATAAAAAAGTACAACAATGTAATGACACGCACTGCCTATTAGTACGAAGACGTGAAAAATTGCATGATTGAATTTTAATCCTTTAATTTGGTATAGCAACGCACCAATTGTATAAGCCAACCCACCAGCTATCAGCCACACTAGTCCTGCTATTTCCATGCTGCTAATTAAGGGCTTTATAGCGATCACAATTACCCATCCCATCAGCACATACATCGTAGTAGAAAGCTTAGAATGTTTACCTATTAAAAAGAATTTCAGTATTATTCCGCTTGCTGCTATTAGCCATACGATAACAAATACAGGTATTCCCCAATTCGGCGGCATCGTCAATAGGGTAATGGGTGTATAGCTGCCGGCAATTGTTAGATAAATCGCAACATGATCAAAGACTTTAAGTTTTTTCCGTTTCTTTACATCTGTAGCAGAGTGGTACAGTGTCGATGCAAGGAACATGGTCGAAACCCCAATTCCATATATAAGGAATGCGCCGAACACCTTGAGCGAATGAAGCTGATAAGCCTTAAATAATAAGAAGAAAACACCCACGAGTGAAATCAAGAATCCAAAACTATGAGTCAGAATGTTTAATCGTTCTTCCTCTTTTGAATAAAATTTTTCCAATTTATTGTTAAATTTATTCGGGCTTACCATGGTTTTTCCGATTTTGGTAAGACCAATCAATATTACTGTTTTGTGTTCAATGGATTCCCTGATTCATTGTAAAACTGATTTTGCAGTTCCTCAATTTTGTTGGAACTCTTTAATTTCTTTATTAACTGAGTTAATTGAGAAGCATCTGATTCAACAATCAATTTTCCCAATTCAACACTGCTTTTTGTTGCATCACCAGCATAATGATTTGGATATTTTGCATACCACCAAATGCCGGTGTATTGAAATGGAATTTCCACCAAACGCTCTTGGTTTTTACCAGACTGACTTCCAGCCCTATCTGCTTTAACCAAATCAGGTCTGATGAATCGCATCATCGAGATTTCCATTTCATCGGCATGTCCGCCAATAGTAGTCTGTCTTAACTCCTTAATTTTTTGTATGGTTTCCTGATCATTGTTTGGTTGGAAAAATACCAGAATGTAATCTTTTGGCTTATTCAATTGTGACATACAGAAATACCTCAAAAAATCATTGTTGCCTCCGTGACCATTTACAATGATAATTTTTTTCAATCCATTGCGGGAAAGTTCATCACAGGTTTCCTGTAGCATTTTCCATAGTAGATCCGGGCTATAAGCTATCGTTCCCGGCTGATGTCTTGCTTCGTTAATTTGACCGGCATAATAGGTGGGGAATACGACACAATATTCCTGCTCAGCCGCTGTAATTGCCACTTTTCTACATTCAAAGATATCTGTTCCAAGTGGCAAATGTGGACCATGTTTCTCAAGAACCCCGAAAGGAAGTAAGCATATTCCCGCAGATTGTTTTACAGCCTTCACAAAATCTGGAGCAGTAAGCTCATCGTAGCTGCATGATAGGTTGCTATCTGTTTTAGGCTGCGCAATCAAATTTAAGGCACAGACTGACAGAATAATAGCTATAATTTTTTTCATAATCTTAGGCTGTTGAGTTTAATTTTCTATACTTTTTAATTTTTCTATGATTTGTAAGAAACTCGCAATACGCCAATTTGCGGCAGACTGATCCTGATGTTCCGAACCCGGACCATTGTAGGCGATACAATAAATTCCTGCTGCGATAGCAGCATTGATCCCATTCGTTGAATCCTCGATAATTACACAATTCTCTTTGGGCACATCCAATTTATTTTGAGCGAGCAAAAAAATGGCCGGGTCAGGTTTTCCTGCTCCCGCTTCGGTACAATCAGCGACCGTCTCAAAAAAAGCATCCAGACCGGTTTTTGTCAGAATGATACGAATTACTTCGATTGTTGAAGAAGAGGCTAAGGCAAGTTTTATCCCTTTTGCTTTCAGATATAGAAGCAAATCTAAAACTCCCGACATGGGCTGAATAGATGGAAGGGATCTGAAATAATTGATTACTTTTTCTTCTGTTATCCCAACCAATTCATCAATGTTGTGCGGAATATTGTGTTTTTCCTTGATAAGACCCCACATAACTGGATTGGAACTTCCCTGATAGGAAATATGTTCATCATAACCGATTTCTACACCAACTGCATCGAAAAGTTCTTTCTCGATAACTTTATAGAGGTTTTCACTGTCAATCAGAACCCCGTCCATGTCGAATATAAATGCTTTAATTTCAGGAAAACGCATTTGAAAAGGATTTATGCAAAGCTAATAATCCTTCCCTATTTATGGAATCTTCAGACATACTATTTGTCCATCCAGTACACTTACTAATAAATGGTTCTTACCAACAGGAAGTACTGAATTTAGTAAGGCATTAGAAACTTTATACTTCCAGGCAACAGCATGTGTTCTTTTTTCTATTGCCACAACAACGCCGGATGCCGTTGGAACAAAAATATATTTGTTGGATTCGACAATTGGAGACGGCCCGATCTCATATCCTAAATCTGTTTTGCACTCCCAAGCGAGTTTCTGTTCGGAAGGCTTTGTGTAGAAAGCATCTACATTTCCTTCGTTCATGTTTTTGATGTAAACAAGATTTCCGTTCATGGATATTCCTATTGCTTCACGACAAGAGTATTTCCCGGAATCCCAAATTTGATCACCTGTTTGCTCGTCCAGCGCTGACAGGTGGCGGTCGGGTGCTGCCAAAAAGATTTTTCCATTGGCTGCTACTGGCCATACAGCTGCAGGTGATAGCATTCTGTTGTTGTATTTTTCTCTTTTCCACAATAGGTTTCCGCTATTTTTATCCAGCGAATAGAAAGTATTGCCCCATGATCCGAAGCAAACACTCTTTTTTAATAGTAAAGGTTTGCATTCTACAAAGTTTTTGACGCTGTCAAATTGCCAGATTAGATTTCCGGTAGCAAGGTCGATACATCTGAAAATTCCTTCGGAAGATCCAATATAGATTCGGTTATTTTCAATGACAGGTGAGGCTACAATGGGTTTGATAGTTGGGAAAAGCCACAGAAGCTTTCCTGATTTTAAATCCAGACAATAAATATTCTGATCAGTTGAAGCACAAACCACTTTATTTTTGCTGATAGCCGGGGAGGAATATATTTTCCCTGCCGTGCGGTAATTCCAGAGTCGATTTCCGGTCGATGCGTTGATAGCAACTATTTCGCCGGCAGTGTTGGCATAGACAGCTATATTCTTGAAGCAACCGATGGCTGTTCCAATATCACTGTTGTCCTGTAAAGACCAAATCTTCTTAACATCAGGGTATTTAATATTGAGTGAATAGTCAGGCCTGGTGATAGTCGTTTTCTCTTGACTTATTTGGGTTTTCCCTATCGGAATTTTACACCAACCCGGAAGTGTCTTTCCGGAAGAGAGGCGCTCTGAATAATAAAGGGAGTCATTTTCTATAGTCACGAGGTTGTATCCAGCTTCTGTTTTTGGAGTTTGCAAGTTCGACCTTCCCATGATACCCGGGATTCCTTCAAAATTAAACAGCTGATTGGTATGACCGTGTCCAAGTAATGTTGCCTGAATATTTACCGTTTTCAAAAGATCGATAACTTTGTAATAGTTTGACAATGAAGCATCTAGTGGATAATGGTTAATAAATATCACTGGTTGATTTACTGAATGGCGGTGTAAAAGCACCGAATCCAAATAGACAATTTGCTCTCGCGGTACCATTCCAGGAGCCATCCGCATATTTGGTCCGGAGGCAGTTCCAACAAAGAGAAAACCATTTTTTTCAAATGAAAACTGCTCCGCCCCAAAGATTTTTACGAAACTGTTATTGCCACTTTCAGACCATTTTGAATCGTGGTTTCCGGGTACGATATAGCGGGGTTTTTGAAGTTGATCAATGATTTTCTTCGCTGTCAGCAACTCTTCATCAGAACCGAATTCAGTGATGTCGCCAGTGAAGAGAACAAAATCGATATTTGTCAGACGGTTAATATCCGCAATTGTTTTAACCAGATCTTCGGCACCAGTCTGACTTCCTACATGTGTATCTGTAACATGAGCGAAATGAATTACTTGAGCAGCAGAATTTATTTCAATTAGGAATAGGAAAAGGATAATCAATAAATTTTTCATAAATTAGCAGTAAAAGTGCGAAATCCGATTCTGAGTATTTTTTAATCAGAGAAATCCTGAAAATAGAAACAAATTTTAAAGATAAAATTATCGAATAAAATTACTCATTATCTTCCATATTCAACATGTATTACCTTTATATGGACCCATAGTCTTTCCGGCCAGAGAAATCCAGTCTTCTATAAAACCCAGAAAATGGAGGTTTTGGACAATACAAATAATTAAATAGAAGAAAAAATAAATATTTTCTAAAAGATGTAATACAACATACAAATTAAATAGCTAATTTTAGTAAAATTTTGTAATGCATTGTTAATATTAAATCTATTTCAAAATGTTATTTTAACCTGTTTGTTATGAAAAAAACGGTAGCATTAATTTTTATTTTGTGCATGATTGTCCAGCTGACGATGGCACAAAAGCGGTCGATATCCGGAGTAGTCCGAGATAAATCTACCAATGAGACACTTCCCGGTGTTTCAGTAATTGAGAAAGGGACTAAGAACGGAATCACAACCAATTTAGATGGCAAGTTTGAACTTTCGGTTAATCCAGGTGCAATCATTGTTGCAAGCTACATAGGTATGAAGCCGCAAGAAGCAAAAGTTGGGAACTCGTCTACAGTAAACTTCATTCTTGAGTCATCAAACGAACAAATTGATGAAGTTGTGGTTGTAGGTTATGGCCAGCAAAAGAAAGCGAATCTAACTGGTGCCGTGGCATCAGTAGATACGAAAGTCTTGGAAGCCAGGCCTATTGCTGACGTAGGTAGAGGACTTCAGGGTACTACGCCAGGACTTAGTGTCGTTATTCCAAGTGGCGAGGTTGGTTCTGACCCGATCATGAAAATTCGCGGACAGTTGGGATCGCTGCAAGGTGGATCGTCTCCGTTAATTTTAATGGATAACGTGGAGATACCTTCTATCCAAATGGTTAACCCCGATGATATTGAATCTATTTCAGTATTAAAGGATGCCGCATCAGCCTCTATTTATGGAGCTAAGGCTGCCTTCGGGGTTATTCTGATCATTACCAAGAAAGGTGCAAAAACGGAAAGTGTGAATGTAACTTATTCAGCTAACCTCTCCTATCAGAACATGTCAAAGAAAATGGAGATGGCCAGACTTGATGGGTTGGAATACTCAGTTAGTGCTTTTGAGCGTATTGGAGGCACAGTTGCAGGCGCCTTTTACCAAATTACACGTGAAGGGTATGAAAAGGCTAAAACCTGGCAATCCAGATACGGTGGAGTGTTAGGAGTTAACGATCCGATGGTATATGGTCGTGACTGGTTTGTCGATGCAAATGGCCGCAAAATTGGAGTAAGAACCTATGATCCTTATGATTATATGGTAAAAGAGTGGACACCAACACAAACACACAATCTTTCTGTCAATGGCAAAAGTGGTAAAACTGATTACAACATCAGTTTAGGTTATTTGGGTCAGTCGGGTATGATTAAGCCAGCTAAGAAAGACGATTTTCAACGTTATAATAGTTCTGTTAGAATTGGTACAGAAATTAATAGTTGGTTAAAGGTAAATGCCGGTATGATGTATTCCAAACGTCTGAAAAGATATGCCTACGCCACCAATTCAACAACTGCAGATCCATGGTTGTATTTGTATCGTTGGGGTCCTAATATGCCAATGGGTACGGAAGACGGAGATCCCCTCAGGAGCCCGGCAGCAGAAGTTGCCCAAGCCAATACCGCCAACCAAGAAACCAATTATACCAGCATGAACGGAGGATTTACTATTACTCCGATGAAAGACTGGAAAATTAATTTTGACTATACACACGCCAACCAGGAGTATATTACTGAACGCCCCGGAACTCGCTATACAGCCCGCGACACCTGGTCTGCAGCCGTTGCCAAAAATGATGCAAGCGGAAACAGAATTTATGTAAATGATGCTGGAGAAGTTGTTAGTTCTTCTGCAACCGGTGCTATGCCTGCATACCAACTGGTTAATTCACAATATACTGCCGTAGGAGCGAATCCAGACCATGTTTACCGTTATTCTAAAAATGATCAATGGAATACGATTAACCTGAATACAACCTATGATTACACGGTTGCAGATTTACATAAGTTTAAATTGATGCTGGGTATGAACAAGGTTAGTTATAAATATGCTTATAACTGGTCGCAGACAACTCAATTATTGGATTATTCAAATCCTCAGTTTGATCTTGCCTCGGGTGTACAAACAACGAGTGGTGGAGCTTATTGGGAATCTCAACTAGGTTTCTTTGGCCGTCTTAACTATGATTTCAAGGATAAATATTTGTTTGAAGCCAACCTTCGTTATGACGGAACGTCAAAATTTCCAACTAGTTTACAATGGCGTTACTTCCCATCCTTCTCTGCCGGATGGCGCGTAAATGAAGAGTCATGGATGCAGTGGTCCAAATCTTACATGAGTGCATTGAAACTTCGCGGATCATGGGGTACCATCGGTGACCAGACTGTAAGTAATTCTCTTTATGTTCCAACAATGACCGGTGCAGTTAAC
>JBBQJE010000078.1:0-13519 GCA_038325635.1 Bacteroidales bacterium | reverse complement strand
ATTAGCACATTAGCACATTCTTTCTAAATTCCAATTATCTTCTTGATCTCATTCAATTTATTCAACGCCTCCAATGGTGACATTCTGTTGATGTCAAGATTACGTATTTCATCACGTATCTGTTTCAAGACAGGATCATCTAATTGAAAAAAACTCAATTGATAACCTTCCCTGTTTTGTGCCAAATCACCAACCGGCTTAACGGGATACTCCTGCCGGTTGCTTTTCTCCATCTGTGCAAGGATATCCTCCGCACGTGCAACGACACTGCGGGGCATCCCTGCCATCTGAGCCACATGAATACCAAAACTGTGGTTGCTCCCTCCAGGGACCAATTTACGAAGAAAAATTATATTTTTTCCCATCTCTTTAATCGAAACATTGAAATTTCGAATACGCCCAAAGGATTTCTCCATTTCATTCAATTCATGGTAATGAGTGGCGAACAAGGTTTTCGCCCGAACTCTAGGGTGCTCATGAATATATTCGACGATCGACCAAGCAATCGAAATTCCATCGTACGTGCTTGTGCCCCGCCCAAGCTCATCGAATAAAATCAGACTACGATCCGAAATATTGTTCAGAATGCTGGCAGCCTCCGTCATCTCGACCATGAACGTCGATTCGCCCGACGAAATATTGTCTGAAGCCCCTACTCTGGTGAATATTTTATCCACAAAGCCAATACCGGCAGAGTCGGCAGGCACATACGAACCGATTTGTGCCAGCAAAACAATCAATGCTGTCTGTCGAAGCAATGCAGACTTTCCAGCCATATTCGGGCCTGTAATCATGATAATCTGTTGCTCGGAATTGTCCAGCGTCAAATCGTTGGCAATGTATTTTTCTCCTACCGGAAGCTGCTGCTCAATCACGGGATGCCTGCCCCCCTTGATTTCCAGCAAGTCGCTGTCGTTCACATCCGGTCGGTTGTATTTATTCTGAACAGCAACCGTGGCAAAAGAGAGCAGGCAGTCGATTTGTGCCGTCAGATTGGCATTCAGTTGAATCGCTTGATAATATTCTGTCAGTGAGTTGATCAGTTCATTGAAAAGCGAAGTCTCCAAAGATAATATTCGCTCTTCGGCACCAAGAATTTTGGTCTCATATTCTTTCAACTCTTCCGTGATGTATCGCTCTGCATTGACCAATGTCTGCTTTCGAATCCATTCTGCCGGAACTTTATCTTTGTGCATATTCCGCACCTCAATAAAGTATCCGAATACATTATTATAGGATACCTTCAGCGAAGTAATTCCCGTTCGGATACTCTCCCTCTCCTGCAATTTTCGGAGATAATCTTTGCCCGAAAATGCTAGCCCCCGCAATTCATCTAACTCCTCTGAGACACCAACGGCTATCACATTTCCCTTGACCAACATCATTGGAGGCTCTGCAACCATCTCATTTGCAATTCTTTCACAAATAGTATGGCAAGGATTGAGTTGCTCGGCATAGCGTATCAGAACCTTGTTCTGAGAAGATTGACAGTTCTCTTTGATCCTTGCAATTGCCAAAAGAGAATTTTTCAGCTGTACCATTTCCCTGGGATTTATCCTTCCAGTGGATGCCTTAGAAATAATACGTTCCAAATCTCCTACCAGGTGAAGCTGCGTTTCAATTTCTTCTCTCAAATCAGGATTTTTGACAAACTTCTCAACAACCTCTTGTCGTTCACGTATCCTGGCAACATCTTTCAGCGGTAGCGCAACCCAACGTTTGAGGAGTCTGGCTCCCATGGGTGAAATCGTCTTGTCGATCACCTGAATCAACGTTTTTGCACCTTCATTGATAGAATGAAAAAGTTCCAGGTTGCGGATGGTAAAGCGATCGAGCCAGACATACTGATCCTCTTCAATCCGCGAAAGCGCCGTGATATGGTTAACTTGCTTATGCTGTGTAATATCAAGGTAATAGAGAATTGCACCGGCGGCAATAATTCCCATTTCGAGATTCTGGATGCCGAACCCTTTCAGATTAACAGTCTCGAAATGGCGTAGCAACCGGTCATTGGCAGCATCAAAAGTATAGACCCAGTCGTCGAGCTTGTAGGTATAGAATTTCGGGCCGAAAAGCTCGACAAATAGCTTCTCCTTCCCTTTTTGAAACAACACTTCTTTTGGCTGAAAGCTGTTTAGTAGTTTATCGATGTGTTCAAAAGTTCCCTCTGCGGTAATAAATTCTCCGGTCGAGATATCCAAAAAAGCAACTCCGGCACTATTTTTTTCGATGTGTACCGATGCCAGGAAGTTGTTCTCCCGATGTTCGAGTACGTTGTCGTTGATCGAAACCCCCGGCGTAACAAGTTCTGTGATTCCGCGCTTGACGATCGTCTTGGTCAATTTCGGATCTTCCAGTTGCTCGCAGATGGCCACCCGCTGACCGGCTCTTACCAACTTAGGCAGATAGGTATCCAAGGCATGATAAGGAAAACCGGCTAACTCCACAAAGCTTGCAGATCCGTTGGCTCGGCGGGTCAGCGTGATACCACATATCTCCGCTGCTTTGATTGCATCCTCCCCAAAGGTTTCGTAAAAATCGCCCACCCGAAACAACAATACCGCGTCAGGATATTTGTTCTTGACGGCATAATATTGCTTCATCAAAGGCGTCTCAACGTATTTATTTGGTGTAGTTGTCAAGGGATATTTTTGTAGTTGTCAATGGTTATTTTTTTTGGATAGGTAAATATAATAATTCAATGAATACATTATTTTTATTAATTCGTATTTCATTCAAAGAAATCAAACAAATATTGATCTTCAAAGTTAATCTCATATTTGGTTAAGCATTCCAGATATTCGTCTTTGAACGATCTTTTTCTGTGATGGATTTCTTGGTCTCTAATGTATTTGTAAACATTATCAATTTGAGAATGGCCATAGGCATTCCCTGCGCTTCGGACTAAAAACCAATTGTAGGTAAATTTGTGTGTAGGATCCGGGGTTCATACAATTATAAATGTTACGTTGTCGTTATACCAAATTTTGGTTAATGCGAAATGTCTCTCACCGTTACCGTTCTTATCAACATGATCAAACAAATCGGCACTACCAACCAATGAAAAGTTTGGGGAATGAAGTACATGGAAATAAGAAATAAAACCAAAACAATGGAGGTGAGTCTCATGTACCAACTCAACTTTGGTCGCATTTTGGGAAATAACCAAAGAATAGCAACCACCAAGTGAGTCGGCCAGGCCCAAAGGAGATTGAAATTCCATTTTGTCCAAGTCATGATGGAGATAAACGTGGTGAAATAGAGGATAAGTGCCGCAATTCCAAAGGCAGAAAACACCAGCACATCCAACCAGATAAACCGACTGTTTTTCTTTCTTTCCCACCAGGTCAAAAATAAGGTCAGAAATAAAAAGAAGAGGATAACCACCGCAGGGGAGCCCAACGAAAAGGATCGGACAAGCACCGGAGCCTCAACAATCGAAGCTTTGCTCAATATCAAAGGAGATTCCTTGCCATCTCTGGTGACTACCGCATCGGCCATATCCTTCCCAAGATAATCCGGCAAAAACATCTTCTCGGAAAAAGTGGTGACATGATCAGTCGGATATCCCAAGGCCAGTTTAATTCCAAGACCGGTCCAGCTGTTCCCCTCAACATAGCGGTCAATCATATTCCGAAAGGTTAGCCTCTCTTCGCCTGATGTAT
This sequence comes from Bacteroidales bacterium, assembly GCA_038325635.1. Classification (GTDB taxonomy): domain Bacteria; phylum Bacteroidota; class Bacteroidia; order Bacteroidales; family Prolixibacteraceae; genus CAINVV01. The sequence goes on along the minus strand of JBBQJE010000078.1, from coordinate 9,854 downwards.
TATATGCTAATTTTCCCCCAACTGCCTTTTCTATCTGATCCCGCAGTCTGGTAGCGCAATTATCCAAAAAATGGTTGTAGCGGTAAACCCGGTTTTCCGGCTTGTAATTCTCAACCAGCGCCGCAAACAAGGCTTGCCGTTCTTCCGGCGTTAAATCCAGAACATATTCAGTAACACTGCGTTTGTCCTCGTAGAATTCCTTCATGAAAGAACTCATCCGCTGAACCGCTATTTCATAATCAGTCTCCCCTTTTGCAAACCGCCAGATAAAATGGGGGGCTCCGAAACTAAACGCTCCATAATGGAAAACGATATCCCTTCCATTTAGCGGATCGTTAAAACGGATAGCAGCATGACCAAAACCGGAATAAATCTCATCGCCCGGCGCACATATCAACAGACTAGCCTTTGCCGATGAGGCCAATGGCTGCGAATTACCACGAATAGCAAATAGGGAAAGGGTTAGGAATAATAGGATTATTTTCTTCATTCGTAAAAATATTAGCGCCAATATCCAACAATAGCCCCCATAACCATGAAAGCCACTACATCAAATCCGGCATGAAGTAAAAATAATTTAACCGGTTTATTCTCAAACAAAACATCTGTCAATTTAGACATTGATATCCAACAAATTGCAATAGCAACGCCCACTATTGCACCAAACTCTGCATTCGATTTTGGTCCAAGAATCGTAGAAATAAGGAAAGATGCAATTAACGCAGAGAGAAACGAAAAGACCAGAATCACCCACAGCCGCTGACTTCTCTTAAAATCCTCGTCGCAAAATCCAATCAGTTTAATCCATAATTTTCCAAATAATAAAGGAGAATACCACAATGAGCCAATAATTAGGTAGGAGATCGATGCAAGAATTATTGCCCAAAAATTTACTTTCGTGAACATATCTAAAGAATCCATAAATTCAATTTTTTCGTTAAATCATTTGACTAAACTACAAAAATAACAAGTTCTATCTACTTCAACTAACCTCCATTTACATCCATTCTCCACCATTTATATCAAAATATCTCAAATCAAAGATTCAAATAGAAATCTTTCGTCAGAGAAATAAACGAATCCGAGTAACCACCATTTTCCTTCAGAATAACTAACTCATCATCAACCGGATAAACCGGTTTGACAGAAAATTCCAGTAACACCCGCTTTGGCGCCTTCCCTGCCTTAGGAATAACCAGCGTTTTCCTGGCCATAAAAAATCCCGATAAACGAGCTGTTTCGCGAAAATCATCAAAGGCTTCAAAGGGGATTATTACGGCTAATCTTCCCGAATCTGTTAGTATGGCTTTAGCCCCTCTGACCAATTGCAGAAAGGACAATGAAACATCGTGCCGCGCAACAGACGCTGCCTGATCTTTCGATCTTAATGACTGCTTAAAATAGGGTGGATTGCTGACGACCAAATCAAATTTTTCTACAAACCGCCGGCTAAATTGATTAAAATCTTCAGAAATGAGAATTAACCGTTCTTTCCAAGGAGAATTTTGGAAGTTATTCTTCGCATCCTCGCAAGCATCAGGATTTATTTCAATCGCCGAGATCTCAGCTTCCGATCGTTGGGCAAGCATCAGTGCAATCAACCCGGTTCCGGTACCTACATCAAGAAAGTGCCATGAATTGCCCTTTTTGTTTGGAGACGCCATGAATTGCGTCTCTACCAGGATTTCATCGTCCTCCCTTTCCCGTTCTCCTTCCTCCCCCTTCTCCGGGCTCCGGCACCATGCCCCCAACAAAACACCATCCGTACCCACTTTAAGGGCAGATCTTTCCTGGGTTATACGGAATTGCTTAAATTGGAACCACGTGTTGCTCATAAAGAAGTGAACTAAAGTGAACTCCCTACTCTTTTACAACCCCGTCTCTCAACCTAATCATCCTGTCCGTCATGCCGGCAAAATGATCATCGTGGGTGACAATAACAAAAGTATGGCCAAATTTCTCTCGTAGGGAGAAAAAAAGACGGTACAGTTCTTCCTGATTTTGGGAATCGAGATTGCCCGAGGGTTCATCGGCGAGTATTACGGAAGGATTGTTGATAAGTGCCCTTGCAATGGCTACCCGTTGTTTTTCTCCCCCCGAAAGCTGCGATGGTTTATGACTTTCACGCGGCAGCAAATCCAGTATTTGCAACAGTTCATGAGCCCGCTTTTCGACGACAGTTTTATTTGTCCCGGCAATATAACCGGGAATGCAAACATTTTCGAAGGCAGAAAATTCGGGTAAAAGATGGTGAAACTGAAAAACAAATCCTATCTGTCTGTTCCTGAATCGTGCCAATTCCTTTTCGCCAAGTGAGAAAATATCCATTCCCTGAATAAGAACCTTTCCTGAATTCGGTTGTATCAGAGACCCTAATATCTGTAACAGCGTGGTCTTTCCCGCTCCGCTGGCTCCCACAATGGAGACGATCTCATGCTCATTTACCTTTAATGAGACGCCTTTAAGAACTTGTAGATTTCCGAAGGATTTAGTTATCAGGTCTGCTTCAAGCATATCTTAGGTAATAAACAGTCAATACTTTACTAATTTTCAACTGTCAATTTCTTATCTCTCATTTCAACTCATCATCAATTTTACGTACAAAATCACTTCCTTTACCCGACACATTATCTTTGAGCTTATCAAAATCTCCTTTTATGTCTGAAGTATGATCGGTAATTTCCCGTTTAATGTCGTCGGTAGCTTTATGAAATTCGCCCATCAACTTGCCGATAGTTCTGGCAACCCCAGGTAGAGCATCTGCGCCAAAAAGTACAAGGACAAAGAAGACGATAACCATGATTTCTCCGCCACTAAAGAAAAGTAATATATAGGCCATAAGAATACACTTTTGTGCAAAGATAACAATCCTCTCAAATTTGATCCTCCTTCTTCCATTTTAGCACAATAAAAAACCCGGAATTATTTGTTCCGGGTTTTTTATTGCAACATTTAGTATAACTATTTTTTTGCTTCTTCTTGCTTCTTGCTTCTCATCAACGAATCGTAAGCAATCGGAGTTGCCACGAAGACAGATGAATAAGTTCCAATTATAATTCCGAATAACAGTGCAAAGACAAACCCCTTGATGGCAATACCACCAAAAAGGAAGATGGCAAACAACACAACCAAAACAGTTAACGAAGTGCTAAAGGTACGACGAAGCGTACTGTTCATGGCATCGTTGAAAGTTTTTTCAGCTTCCTGTTTAGGATGTAAGTGCGTGTATTCACGGATTCGGTCAAAGACAATTACTGTATCATTGATCGAGTATCCAATAATAGTCAGAATCGCCGCAATAAAGGACATATCCACCGATAACGAGAAGGACAACCATCCATCAAGCAAGGAATACATACCAATCACTATGATAATATCATGTGCCAAAGAGGCTAACCCTCCTAAACCGAATTGCCAGTTTCTGAACCTCACGGCAATATAAAGGAAGATGATAAGCAAAGCAAAGACAACAGACAAAACTGCATCTTTTTTGATGTCATCAGAAATAGTCGGTCCAACTTTCTGTGAAGAAATCCTATAATCAGTAAGGAACTGCTCTAACGTAACATCAGACGACATATAAGCTTTCATCCCATTATACAGCTTAGCTTCCACTTCATTGTCAACACTCTCGCTTGTCTCAGCAATCCGGTAATCCGTCGTGATACGAACTTGGTTGTTTGTTCCAAAAGTTTTTACTTCCGGTGCATTTCCAAACTCTGCGGCCAATGATTTGGATACATCTTCCACCATCACATCTTTCGTCAGACGCACCACATAAGTACGGCCTCCCTTGAAGTCGATGGAGTAGTTCATTCCTTTGAAAACAATAGAAAGGATAGCAATACTTATCAGGATACTGGAAATAGTATAGAAAATTTTTCTTTTTTGAATAAATGGCACATTAACATGACGTAACCACTCCCCGGATATTTTAGAGACAAAAGTGATCTTCTTGTTGGTATCTAACCATCTTTCAAGTATAAAGCGAGAAATGAAGATAGAGGTAAACAACGAAGTAATGATACCGATAATCAATGTGGTAGCAAAACCTTTGATAGGTCCTGACCCAAATACATACAATACGATACCCGTTAATAAAGTGGTTACCTGACCATCAATAATAGCCGAATATGCATTGTTATAACCGTCTTTTACAGCAAGTCGAAGGCCTTTCCCGGCTCTTACTTCTTCTTCAATACGCTCGTTAATCAATACGTTCGCATCAACTGCCATACCCATCGTTAAGACGATACCCGCGATTCCTGGTAGAGTAAGCACAGCTCCTAAAGAAGCAAGAATACCAATCAGGAAGAATAAGTTAACAAGCAACGCTACGTTAGCAGCCAAACCAGCTTTCTTGCTGTAGAAAAACAACATATAGGCCAGTACCAGCATAAATGCAATCAGGAAGGAATACATACCGCTGTTGATGGATTCTTTACCCAATGTCGGGCCAACAATTTCTTCCTGTACGATGCGTGCAGGTGCCGGCATCTTACCGGATTTCAACATGTTGGCTAAATCTTTTGCCTCATCTACGGTGAATTGTCCGGAAATTTCGGTACGACCGTTAGGAATTTCTACCTGAACAGTTGGGAACGACTGAACATAATCATCCAAAACTACAGCAACACTCTTACCCACATTTTCGCGGGTCATGCGCTGCCAAACTTTTGCACCTTCAGCATTCATGGTCATGTCGACCACACTAGCTGCCTTGTTCTGACCAAAATCCTGACGAGCTTCGGTTACTGAACCTCCGTCAAGTGGAGCACGACCGTCGCGACTTGAAACTTTGATTGCAATAAGTTGATAAAAGTTAGCTCCCTCACCATAAGGTTTAGCCGTCCAACGGAAAATCATCGTCCGAGGAAACACCGATTTGATCTGAGTTAACTTTAAGTATTGGTTTACTGTGGCTGTATCTTTCACGTGCGCAAAACCTACTACCGGTCCACGGGCAATCTGACCGTCGCGCGAAGTATTAGGTGTCAAAACAGAGAACAGCGGAAAATTTTTGGCAATATCTTCTGCCGTGCCTGCTGCCAATGAATCTTTTTCCTGCTTTTTAATCTCGCTAACCAGACTGTTCGCCTTTGTTGTAGTATCTTTTACTGCTGTTGTTGTTAAGGAAGCTGTCGGAGTAGTCGCCTGAACAGCTTTCAATTCTTTTAATCTCTTATTTGCTTCTAAAAGATAGGTGTACACTTCACTGTTTTCGTAGGTTTCCCAGAATTCGAGGTTTGCAGTACCCTGAAGCAGCTTACGAACACGGTTGGCATCTTTGATACCAGGAAGCTCGACCAAAATTCTTCCTTTGGTCTGAAGTTGCTGAATAGTTGGCTGAGTTACCCCAAAACGGTCGATACGCGTTGTTAGGATCTGAAAAGAGTTATCGATGGCTGCATCTGTCTCCTTACGAATAACGGTAAGAACTTCAGCATTTGTCGAATTGTAACTAACTTTATCTCTTAAATCGAGGGTATTGAAAATGGCTGCCAATTTAGCATTAGGATCAACCTGAGCAAATGCTTTTCCGAATAAAGTAACAAAATCATCCTGACTATCCCTCTGTTTTGAAATGGCCAGACGCATAGCAGCATTAAAGGTTGAATCCTGGCTGTATCCCGAAAGGGCATGAAGCAGATCAACAACGGATACCTCAAGGGTAACGTTCATACCACCTTTTAGGTCAAGTCCAAGTGGTAACTGAAACTCTTTAACTTCTTTGAAGGTATATTTTCTCAAACCGAAGAAGTTGTATACCGGTTGGTTGTTGATAGAGTCGAGATAACGGGTCTCTTGAATCTTAGCTAAACGCTCTACTTCAATCTGTGTAGCACTTGGATTCTCTGTCTTGGCTTTGCGTAGACCAAAAGCGACTGCGTCGTTTTCAACTTTTACAGCTTTGTATGTAAAATAGAGCTGATATACACAAACCAAACCTATCAAAATGGCTATAAGCCTGATCAATCCTTTATTCTGCATTGGAAATTTGTTATTTATTTTCTAATCTTTGATAACTTCCTAATCCTAAAAAAACATAGAGCGCAAAGGTATTTATTTTTTTCATAATAAATAGTTGAAGATTAAGGTTTATAAGATGCTTTTGCAAATTGAATATAAACAGCTTATCTTCAAATATATAATGAATTAATTTACAGGAAAATTGTTTGATTTTTGTAATCGATCAGTGCCTTTTCACGGTAAAAAAAATCACTGCCCAGTAATCCGGCAATTTTTTTGTCCGAATATTTTTCGTACTCATCGTTGATATGATGCAAATCAACGATAGCAACCGTCAGTGGTTCGAATTTTATTCCACCTAACTTGAAATGACTAATTTGACCTATTGAGGTCGCCACCATCTCTTGTCCAAGTCCGGTAGCCATAGATCCAGCCGATTCCTCCCCGACAAAATAAACTGCCACCGCCCGATCAATAACACTTTTGGATGCTCCTGTATCAACTACCCACCAATGATTATCCAAACCATCCATCTCCACCTCAACCAGCAAATGAATTGTTTCTTCCTCTAACTCCACCACAACCATAGGAATCTCACGCATTCTTTTCATTCTGCGAAGTAAATAAATAATCCAATGGCTTCATAATCCAACGACAAAATCAAAACTCAATCAATTGAAACTTTTAGAGCAATACAAAGTAAAAATAGAAGATGTCACTATTTCAAATCATCTATTTCTGAAGATTTATGATGAATTCTGTTATTGTTTTAATTTTCATAGTGGGATATGCTTCCATTGCATTTGAACATATCCTAAAGATAAATAAGTCAGCTACAGCCTTGATTACCGGTGTACTTTGCTGGACAACCTATATCATTTTCTCTCCAGATAAAATCTTCGTTTCTGAGGAGCTCACGCATCATCTCGGGGATCTGTCTGGAATCTTGTTCTTTCTTTTGGGTGCCATGACGATTGTTGAACTCATTGATGCGCATAATGGATTTGATCTCATCACGACACGAATCAACCAAACAGATAAGCGTAAACTTCTTTGGATCATCGCATTTTTAACCTTCTTCCTGTCTTCTATTCTTGATAACCTGACGACCACAATTGTAATCGTTTCCCTTCTTCGGAAATTGATTCGCTTTGAAAATGATCGATTATTTTTTGTTGGAATGGTCATTATTGCCGCTAATGCCGGAGGCGCTTGGTCTCCTATTGGCGACGTTACAACAACCATGCTTTGGATGGGTGGACAGATCACAACACTCAACATTATGTCCAAACTAATTCTGCCAAGTTTAGTCTGCCTAGCTTTCCCATTGATTTATCTTTCTTTTAGCCTCAGCGGAAGTATAGAACAACCAATGAAAAATACGCTAAAAACACACGATCTTTCACAAAAACACCAATCAATTGTATTATATTCAGGTGTGCTCATCTTAATGCTAGTTCCTGTTTTTAAAACAGTCACACATCTTCCACCATACATGGGTATACTTCTGGGGCTTGGAATTCTATGGGTAATTACAGAGATCCTCCATCAAAGAAAAGATAGTACGACAAAACATGCACTTTCTGTTTCTCAAGCCTTAAGGCAAATTGATACGCCTAGCATTCTCTTTTTTCTAGGAATTTTAATTAGCATCGCAGCCCTGCAATCTTCGGGTATTTTAACGTCATTGGCAACTTGGATGACAACCACCATAAAAAATATTAATGTAATCGTAATTAGCATTGGTATGCTTTCATCAATTGTCGATAATGTTCCTTTGGTGGCCGCGGCACAAGGAATGTATAGCTTGAATGTTTACCCTGTAGATCACTATTTCTGGGAGTTTCTTGCATATTCTACCGGTACTGGGGGTAGCATCCTAATTATCGGTTCTGCTGCCGGTGTGGCTGCAATGGGAATGGAAAAGGTCAATTTTTTTTGGTACTTGCGAAAAATTAGCCTACTCGCTTTAGTAGGGTATTTAGCGGGAGCATTTACATACATCCTGCAGGACTATTTCTTCTTTAATTAAAAGTGAAAAATGAAAAGTGAAAAATGGAAGAATCTCTCCTTCCATTTTTCACTTTTCATTTTTCACTTTTCACTGAGCATCACTGTTTGTTCAAGTCATCTAGCACATTCATCACTTCCCGAACGTGGCCTTCGCTTTCTTTCATCATGGCAGCCTCTTTTTCGTTCAGTTGAAGTTCGAAGATTTTTTCAATACCGTTTTTGCCTAAAACAACCGGAACACCCAGATAGCAATTATCGATGCCATATTCGCCTTTCAATTGAATACAAACAGGGAAAATACGTCGTTGATCTTTCACGATAGCTTCCACCATCTGAGCTGCAGCAGCACCCGGGGCATACCATGCTGAAGTTCCCATCAATTTAACAAGTTCACCACCGCCAACTTTGGTTCGCTGTACAATGGCATCCAACCTTTCAGCCGAAACCAATTCCGTAACTGGGATACCTCCAACGGTAGTATAACGTGTTAATGGAACCATCGTATCGCCATGACCACCTAATAACATAGCAGTGATCTCCTTTTGAGAAATATTCAACTCATCAGAAAGAAAGGCGCGGTAACGGGCAGTATCAAGAATACCGGCCATACCCAAAACGCGCTCGCGTGGAAATCCGGAAGTTATATGTGCCTGATAGGTCATTACATCCAACGGATTGGAAACAATAACCAATATAGTATTTGGCGAATATTTAATGATATTTTCCGTAACTGTCTTCACAATCCCGGCATTTACCTGAATTAGATCATCTCTGGTCATTCCAGGTTTGCGCGGAAGACCTGAGGTTATCACGACAACATCAGAATTGGCTGTTGCTGAATAATCGTTGGTGACACCTGTAGTCTTGGTATCATAACTATTGATTGGGGCTTTTTGCCAAATATCAAGAGCTTTTCCTTCGGCAATTCCTTCTTTGATATCCAAAAGAATTACTTCGTTTACGATTTCACGCGATGCTAACACATCCGCACAAGTAGCTCCTACGTTTCCTGCTCCTACAACTGTAACTTTCATTTTCTGTTTATTTAACTGAATTAAATACTTGGTACACTACATTTAAGATTTAACTTCTCGAAATATCCAAATTAACAATCCAATTTTTCAATCTATATGACTTGAATATTTCGATTGCAAAAATAGATTAGATAATCAATACCAATAAATCTTTTTATAAAGATTTACATAAATATAATCTTAGACGCTAATAATAATTTCAATTCCTTTGAAATTATTTAATAATCAAACTATTAGATCAATTTTTTGACATCGGCAATCAACTTTGCAGCTAACGCTTCTGCCTTCTCCATGGTGCTACTTTCGGAATAGATCCGGATAATAGGCTCCGTATTTGATTTACGCAAATGCACCCATTCTCGCTCAAAATCAATGCGTACACCATCCACATCCGTGATACTTTCGTCTTGGTAGACCATTTTGATCTTCAATAAAACTGCTTCCAGATCGATTCCTTCAGCCAGCTCAATTTTCTTTTTCGCCATGAAATACGAAGGATATTGTGCGCGCAGCACCGAACATTTCAATCCGCTTTTTGCCAGATGAGTCAGAAATAAGCCAATACCCACCAACGAATCGCGACCATAATGACTTTCCGGATAGATTACTCCACCATTACCTTCACCACCAATAACGGACTGTGTATCTTTCATAGCTTTGGTGACATTCACCTCCCCCACTGCCGATGGAGTATATTTAACGCCATATTTTTCTGAAATATCAAGCAATGCCCTTGATGAAGACAGATTAGAAACCGTATTACCCGGCGTATTCGCCAATACATAATCGGCCACAGCCACCAGCGTGTATTCCTCATTGAACATCGTACCGTCTTCG
>JBBQJE010000077.1:0-13632 GCA_038325635.1 Bacteroidales bacterium | reverse complement strand
GCAGATATTTCTGAAAGCGATATTGCCAAACGCCTTATGGATTATGGATTCCATGCGCCAACGCTCTCATTTCCTGTTCACGGTACCCTGATGGTTGAACCAACAGAAAGCGAATCAAAAGAGGAACTTGATCGTTTTATTGATGCCATGAACGAAATTTTTAAGGAGATAAAAGAGATTGAATCAGGTGCTGCCGATCCGAACGACAATGTGCTCAAAAATGCTCCGCATACCCCGGATGTATTGACTGCCAACGATTGGAGGCACTCTTATTCCCGCGAAAAAGCCTGTTATCCATTGAGATGGTTACGTGATAATAAATTCTGGGTACCTGTTGGACGTGTGGACAATGCGTACGGTGACCGTAATCTGTTTTGTACGTGTGATTCACTTTGGGCAGAAGCGTAATCTAAAATTGAAAATTCAAAATTCAAAATTTTTAGTAGGATGGTTCTTTTTCCAAACGCAAAAATCAACATTGGTCTGAACATCCTCCGGAAACGCGAGGACGGATACCATGACATTGAAACGCTTTTTTATCCTATCGGATTAAAAGATGCGCTCGAATTTGTTGTAAACGGAACGAATCAGGTGAATTTCAACTGCAGCGGATTAATATTGGATATCAATCCGGATCAGAATATTGTATTAAAGGCCTACCGAATGATGCAGGAGGAATATTCCCTTCCTGGGCTAAATATACATCTCCATAAGGTAATTCCTTCAGGAGCCGGCTTAGGAGGAGGATCTTCCGATGCGGCTTTTTTTATAAAATCATTAAATGAATATTTTGAATTAGCTATTTCTTTAACAAAATTGAAATCTCTGGCTGCGAGGCTGGGTGCGGATTGCTCTTTTTTTCTAGAGAACAGTCCTTCTTACGCCACAGGAACAGGAAAGAACCTTTTACCTATAGAATTCAGTTTAAAAGGATACCACCTGTTGCTTGTTATGCCTTCCTTCGGTGTAGATACTAAAACAGCCTATTCCGGCGTAGTACCCCAAGATTATTCGTTCAATTTTAAGGAAATTGTTTGTGGAAAATTGGACACATGGAATCAAAGGATTAAAAATGATTTCGAGCCTTCCATTTTTTTGAAATTCCCAGAGCTTTCCGCGATCAAAAGTAAGCTTTCATCCATGGGTGCGGCCTACGTTTCGATGTCAGGAAGCGGCTCTTCTATCTATGCACTATTTGAAAAGGAACCGGATATCAGCCCAATAGATTTTCCACCGGACACTTTTATTTGGCAGGAGCAACTATCATAAAACAGAAAAGGATGCCGTAAAGCATCCTTTTCTGTTTTATGATAATCCTGATTTACATCAAAAGAATTTTGCACGTTTATCTACGACCCCTGCATTTTCTTTCAAAGCTTCGAATGCCTGAACGGATACTCTGTATCCAAGAGCCATCTTGTTTTGATATTTTTCTGCGGCGATATCGTTATTCGTACCTTTGTTGACTGCCGTAGCCTTGACAACATATACTCCGTTTAAGCCTTCAACCGGTTTGGAAACTGATCCAACTTCCAGTACTGATGCAACACCTGCAATAACTGGTTCTGCACCCAATCCCGGAATAGAATAGGATTCAAAAGTAATATCCTGTGCTTGTCCAACAGTCGTACCAAGTAAGGATGCAAGAGAGCTTAAATCTGTTTTACCGGCCATCTTCTCCTTTAGTTGCTCTGTTTTCTTTTCTTTCCTTATAGCTAATTCAATGGTTGGTTTTGCTGTACTAAAATCGGAATATCCCTTTTCTTGAATTGAGCTTAGCATGGCAACAACAAATTGAGTTCCTAACTCAAAAATAGGAGTTCCTTCTGAACTGATAACCGGTTTACCTACCTCCGATTTATAAACTGCGCGAACCAATACTCTTGAGTTTTCCAATCCGGTAACTTCTTTGTCTGCTTCCTGTAAATTTGCTAATCTTTTATTGAGTCCTAGTTTCGTAACTGCGGCACGGAAAGTCGCCAAATCACGATTTTCAGCGGCAAATTTTGATGCCCCAGAGTAAGTCTGCTGATAGGTCTGACTGCTTGGTTCGATGTTGCGAACGATGGTTGCTAACTGAACATTCTTAGCCGTATTTCCACGTTTGGTAACCTGAATAATATGAACACCAAATTGAGAATTAACGACTTGATATTCATTTACTTTTCCAAAAAAAGCAGCATCATCGAATGGTTTTACCATCATTCCGCGCTTAAACCAGCCTAGTTCACCACCTTTAACTGCTGATCCTTCATCATTCGAGTATTTACGAGCCAAGGCATTAAAGTCACCTCCCAGGGTAAGAACACGTTTAATACTATCTGCCTTGCTTTTTGCCTGAGCAAGTTCCGCTTGCGAAGCAACACGAATCAGGATATGGCGTGCATTGACAGAGTCAGGCAGATCTTCAAATTTTTGGATCTTGCACAGATTCCAACTCTGTCCTTCTTTATAAGGACCATAGATATCACCGGCTTTGCCATTGAAAGCAAATTCTGCAATATTTGGAGCGAGCTCTGATTGCTTGAAGAAGGATGGGTCAAACTGCTTGTCAGAATTGATGTTTACATAGGCGGCCGGATCTTCAACGGCAGCAAATTCAGTTTTGATGTCTGTGATCCATTTTACAACTTTATCTTCATCGCTTTTAGAGGCAACAACAGGGAAAAGAACATATTCAATTTCGCGGGTTGCCTCCTGTTTGAATTTTTCTTTATGAGCTGCATAATATTTTTCTGCTTCTGCAGTTGAAACTTTTACTGTGCTATCAGATACTGCACTGAATTGTTTTCCAACATATTCAATGTTTACCCTTTTATTTTTGGCTTCTAAGCTGAGTTTTGCCTCGTCAGTGGTCGTGTAAATACCCTTGATAAGAAGATTATTGTATTTTGTAAAAGAACGCTCTTCTACGATTTGATTTTCTACAAACAACCAATAGTTATGTTCTGGTCCGGAGGTATTGGTTTGTTGAAATTTTAAAAATTGAATCAATGCCGGACGATTAATGGTGCCCGTTTTCTGGTCGCGAAAAAGGCTTTGGATGATTTGATGAGGATTTTCACCCTGAACCAGATCAAATAGCTCATTGGATGTGACATCTATGCCGAGTTTTTCGTAAATCTCTTTCATCGTATAGTTCCTTACTAGTCCCATCCAGGTCTGTTCCCTGATCTGTTCTGTCGTTTTTTGATCGATAGAAGTTGAACCCGAGTTCAATTTGTATATATCAGTAAGGTCGTCAATTTTCTTCTGAAATTCTTTGTAATCGACACTCTTCCCGTCAATTTTAGCAATCTCCTGTTGATTACCCCGCATAATTGAACTGCCTGATTTTACAGCATCTCCAAGTACAAATGCTACCAGGGCTAATCCAATAAAGATGGTGATTCCTATTCCTGCCCGGTTTCTGATTTTCTCTAATGTAGCCATCCTTTTTCTGGTTGTTTATTTACTAAATTGTTTAATTTCTTTCTAATTTTTTGAGCGTACGAATATAGTAATTTTAGATTTTTAAACGGTCAAAAAGTTAATTTAAAAAATTACTAATCTTTTTCATCTCAACAAGCTCAATTTTTGTCCTTGTACTACGCAATATTTTGAATTCGATACCTGCAATCAATAATTTTGTATTAAATTTTGGAAAGCTGGCGTGGTGGAAGAGAAGGTATCCAGCTAGCGTTTCATAATGGTCATCCTCCTCAATATTTAAAAAGTATTTCTCATTCAGATAGGAAATGGAAGCACGACCGGAGAAAATATAATGGTCTTCACCAACAATTTTCTCAATGATATCCGGAGTATCATGTTCGTCTTCAATTTCGCCAAAAATCTCCTCCAAAATATCTTCAGTTGTAATCATTCCCGCGGTGCCACCAAATTCATCCACCACGATAGCGGTACTCTTATGTTCGCGCAATAAGATACTAAGAAGTTTGTTGGCTTCCATGGTTTCAGGAACGAAAGATAAGGTTCGCAAGCAGGACTGAATATTTTTTGGTTGGTGGAATAGATCGGATGAATGGACGTATCCAATAATATTGTCGGAGTTATCCTGATAAATCATTATTTTGGAATATCCGGTTTCAATAAATTTCTGACAAAGAACATCCACTTCTTCATTTACCTCTATCAGAACTATATCTGTCCGAGGAATCATACAATCCCGAATCTTTAATTTTGAAAAATCCAGGGCATTTTGAAAGAGTTTAATTTCGCTGTCTATCTTCTGGAGTGAAGTAGATTTTACTCCGTCCATCTCATAGAGCAGATTGTTCAAATCTATTTTTCCGAATACCCTGACTTCTAATTTGGGCTCGATTTTTACATGAAACAGATATTTTAGTGCAAATTTGGAAAGTCCGGTGGCAAATTTTGTGATTGGATAAAAAAGAAAATAGAACAATACTACAGGTAGTGCAAAAAAGTTCAAAGCCAGGTTTGGAAAGTTTCGAAAAACGGCTTTGGGAATAAATTCGCCAACGATTAGAATTATTAGGGTGGAAATTATTGTCTGAAGTATAATATTCAGTGATTCGTCAGCATTTATGCGTAGGAAAAAGGGATGCATCAGATTAGCAAATGCTAAACTGTAAACAACTAACGCAACATTATTCCCAACCAGAAGTGTGGCAATATATTGCCCCGGATGTCTGTTGAAAATGCCAATAATTTTCCCGTTTAATCGGTTTTTTCCTTTATCAAGTTCAAGCCGAAGCTTGTCTGCAGAGAAAAATGCAATTTCCATCCCCGAGAAGAAAGCGGAGGCTAACATTGTAATAAGGATGATAGAAATCTGATTCATTTTGGGCGGATCAATTATTCTTCTTTAACATACATTTGACCTTTGGTTTTATAAAAAGTCCATTTAGACATTTGAGAGTCCGACTTAAATCCTCCGGCTCCGTAAATAGTATGGTCTCCTTTTTTTATGCTGACAAATTGATCGGAATAGATTAAGTCTTCCGTTTCATGATACTTAAGTTCTTCAGATCTCAGGGTGTCACCTTGTACGTTTACAAGAACAACATTTCCGTTAGCTTCCCATTTTTTTTCACGGTCGAAATATTTACCATGATTACCAGACATCTGCGAAATGATTTTTTTGTTGAGATCGTATTTCTGGAAGATAAACCCTTCCGGGAAATCATGATAGGGTTGTTTTGGGTCATCATATATTATCAACCTGGGGGTTTGTAGATGGTATTTTACAACACCTGAATCAGTATAGAAGGTTTCAAAATTTGTAGCATCTACGGTGGGTATTTTACTGTTTTTCAATAGCTCAGGTGGAAGATCAGCAGATACTTTCGTTTGGCAAGAATAAAACAAGGCGATGATTGCAATAAAAAGTGCAAACCGACCTGTTTTTTTTATCACCCGTGGATGTGCCGAAATAAATGAGAATCGAACCGATAACATTGAGAGAACTAACTGCAATGATTTTACAATGTCTTTCATGATTCAGACTAATAATGCTTAATCGAACTTAGTCTTATAGAACCACCTGTCCCACAATAGAACATGCATGGTGAATTTGGCATATATCTCTTGGATCAGATTGTTTTGTTTCGTTCCTAACTGACCAATTTCACCTGAAAAACTAAGCTTGGAGCGTGACCTGCCAAGTGGTAATCCGACACCAAAAGTTGCTCCGTAAGATTTTAGCTGCATCCCATTTAAGGTTAAATAGGAATTCTCATAGAAACCGCCAAATCGGTACTCTACTCTATCCCAATAACTTCGAATTGAATATTGGTTCGGTACATATTCAAGACCGGTAGAATATCTGCTGCTGTTTGTCAGATAAGTGGTTTTCTCTCCTAGAAAAAGAGCATCCTTCCATTGTTGAAAATAAGCATCAGCACCAATCGTAATTTTGCTTTTGATTGAATAAGAGATACCAGCTCCATACGACATTGGAATCTGTAGACCCTTGTTGTTTGATTCAACATGTTTTAGTGTGTCTACTATCTGAGAGAGGGTAGAAGATCCTCTGAATAATGCCCGCTCTTCATGAATTACATAGCTTGAGTTGATATTCACTTTAGGGTCAAAAACTGCTCCAAGAGTAAAAACGTTTTTATTTTTAGTTTCCAAATGATATTGGATACCACCGGTCACACCAAATCCATGAGCTGTCAGACTGCTGTTTTTCAGATAATCATAAGCATTTGGATCGTTTGGAAAATAGATATAAGTATCATCGGAAATTCTTCCAAACAGAAACCATGTGTTTAATCCCACAGAAATATGCTTACCCAACCGGAAGGCATTACCCAAATAAAATTTGGTCAGGGTTCCTGTGCCCGAAAAGCTTGAGCTCGAATAGGATTCTGTCGTTGATACACCTTCGGTAGAATTTACATTGTATCCTTTTGAAGAATATGGTAATAGACCAAATGAACTGGCCCACCAGCGCGTAATCGGCAGGGCGAATGTCAGATGATTGAAATTTACGTTGTTTCTGGTGTTGTTGGAACTGCTTGTTTGTGAATAGGTAAACCGCGAATCAATTCCAAATTGCATTAGAAAAGTTAGCGAATCAATAGAAGTATACGTGGCCGGATTGGCCGTATTGATCTGAAAACTATTGCGTAAACCTATTCCTATCCCGCCCATGGCATCGCCCCGTCCGAAACTGGTTCCGCCTAAAGTGCCAAATCCAAACCTGGAGTAGGGCGAACTTGTACTGCTGCTATTTTGTCCGAACAATCCTATTGGGATGGTTAGAACTAAAATGATTGTGAGAAATTTCAATTTATTGCTTTTCAACATTATATTCTAGAATTCTGTTTAAACCTATGAGTGTGATTTCAAACTTTACAAAGATGTGATTTTTTAATCTTCTTTCAAAGAACATTGCATCGCCACCAGTAAGAACGGGTTGTATTTGTGGGTGTTTTTTTTTAAGCTGTTCAATCATTCCATCCATTTCGAAAATCATTCCGTTGATGACTCCTGCACGTATTGCCTCTTCCGTCGTCTGTCCGATGGCAGCATATTGATTGGATTCTTCCACCAAGGGCAATTTTCTTGTAAATTCATGCAAAGAACGAAATCGGATTCTCAATCCCGGCGAGATATTTCCGCCCGAAAATGTACCGTTTCTTAGGATAAGATCAAGTGTCATGGCTGTTCCGGCATCAATTACCAGCAGATCCTGATCCGGGAACAATTCCATTGCTCCGATCGCTGCAGCCAGACGATCTAATCCAAGTGTCTCAGGCGTCTTGTAATCATTTTGGATAGGCAGTAGTGTATGGGGATTTAGTTCGATGAAATAGTTAAAGGATGTTTTTAAATACGAATACAAGGTAGAATCGACCGAAGCCACAGAGGATAAAATCACATTTTTAGTATCCGGATGCCTCTTCAATAGGTCTTTAAGTGCTTCACTGGTCAGAAAATCAAAAGAGTACGATCCAACAATCTCCTTTTGGGAGAAGAAGGCTACCTTAGTCCTGCTGTTTCCTATGTCGATAACCAGATTCAACGTTGATTCAGTTTAATGTTCATGCTGATATCAAGCGCTATAACTGAATGAGTTAAGGCGCCGATTGAAATGTAATCAACGCCTGTTTCTGCAACTTCTTTCACTCTTTTGAGGTTCATATTGCCTGATGCTTCAATTTTGGCTCGATGGTTGATCAATTCTACGCAAGTTTTCATTAATTCATTCGACATATTGTCGAGCATGATTATGTCTACTTTCAGGTTGAGTGCCTCTTGTACTTCGGCAACTGTCGTTGTTTCAACTTCAATTTTCATGGAAGCCGAAACCTGTGTCCGAATCTGCTCAACTGCTTTCGTTATTCCACCTGCTACTTTTATGTGATTGTCCTTTATCAGAACCATATCGTAGAGTCCGATCCGATGATTTTCTCCACCACCGGCTTTAACAGCATATTTATCCAAAATCCGTAATCCCGGAACCGTTTTTCGTGTATCCAGAATCTTGGTGCCGTATTCGGCTACCTGTGCAACAAAAAGTCCGGTCATGGTTGCAATTCCACTCATCCGCTGTATGAAGTTAAGCGCAAGACGTTCGCCCGTCAGCAATGCACGAAAGGGGCCACTCATCTCAACCAGTAGATCTCCTTTCATAATTTTGTCGCCATCCTGCACCAAAGGATTCCAGATAACCTTGGGTGACAGAGCATTGAAAACGGCTTCTGCAACATCCATTCCGGCAACGATCCCATCGGCTTTTGCCACCATCGTTGCGGTGCTTTCCAAGGAATCGGGAATAAGTGAATTGGTTGTAATGTCGCCAGTACCAATATCTTCCATCAAGGCAGATTCGATAAGGGTGCTTATGGATTGTAATTCTAATTTTTTCATTGCTCAATTTTATTTCTGACTTTCTCCGTGGAGATCACTTTACCTTTTTCCTGAATTATATGATGAACAAAGGCATTCGATTCTTCAGGAAAATCAGACCGAACATGTCCTCCGCGGCTTTCTTTGCGTTCCAAAGCAGAAACGCAAATTAGGCGGCATAATGTGGCGAGATCGTTGATTTTCTTATAGTTGTAATCATGCAGATTGTAAGGATAGGCTTCGATTATCTCCGTAATCCGGGTTAATGCAACGGTCATTTCTGCTTTATTTCGGACTATGCCTACCTGGTTACTCATCAATTCCGATAATTCATTTTTAATATCCAAATAAATATTGTCACTCTCATGATTAATCGTCATCGTTTCATAATGCGAATCCTCCACGGTAAGTTGCGGCAGATCCTTTGCTTTTTCAACCAATCTTTTACCAAAGACTAGACACTCAAGCAAAGAGTTACTGGCCAGCCTGTTTGCCCCCATTACTCCCGTGGAAGCTACTTCACCACAGGCAAAGAGACCGGTAATATTTGTCTGACCCCATAAATCGGTGCGAATTCCACCAACTGTATAATGAGCAGCGGGAGATATGGGTATCAGATCGTTGGTTAAATCGACTCCTAAACTTTTTAATTTGGCGTCGATAGAATGAAAACGTTCCTTTATTAAGGCAGAGTCTAAATGCCTTAGGCTTAGGAAAACTGTTGAGTTGGTCTCTTGCATCCGCTTGAAAATAGCAGAGGCTACCACGTCTCGTGGAGCCAACTCGGCCATAGGATGGAGTTTAAGCATAAACCGTTCTCCAAATTTGTCAATTAAATGAGCTCCTTCTCCCCGGACTGCCTCACTGATAAGGTAAGCATCCTCACCGTCTACTGCTAATGCTGTTGGGTGGAACTGTATGAATTCCATGTCGGCCAAACGGGCACCAGCCTGCCATGCGAGTGCGATTCCATCGCCTGTGGCAGTAAATGGATTGGTAGAACGTGCATAAATGCGGGAAAGACCTCCGGTAGCCAGAATTGTTGCTTTTGTCTTGAAAATGATATTATCGCCAGTTGTAAAATCTAAAGCCTGGATTCCGAAACATATTCCATTATTTGAAAAAATTTTAACGGCAGTTGTATATTCAAATGAGGTAATATTCGGATTTACGAGAATTTTTTTGAGCATGAATCCGGTCATGATCTTACCTGTAGCATCTCCGTCGGCGTGTAAAATTCTTCGGTGAGAATGCCCACCCTCTAGTCCGAGAATCAGTTCGCCTGTAGGTTCTCTATCGAATTCTACACCAAGGGTGATCAATTTTTTAGCTTGAGCCAATCCTTCATTGACCAATATTTCGGAGGCATCATAGTCGCACAATCCGCGTCCGGCGGTGAGTGTATCCTCTAGATGGAATTCGGGTTTATCGTCAGCACCTATTGCTGCTGCGATACCGCCCTGAGCATTGTAGGAGTTACTAATGTCAAGCTCTGATTTGGAGATGATGGCTACGGTTCCGTAGGCCGAGGCATGATAGGCAGCCATAAGTCCGGCCAGTCCACTGCCGACCACTACAAAATCGAAATCAAATTGCTTCATGAAAAGATGGATACCCTATCTTAATTTGAGCGACAAAAGTAATATTTCTGCCCTATATTTGTTCTAAATCAGTTTCAAAGATAGGAAGGATTATATATATTGAGAGAAGTTTAGGTTTTGTTAACTAAAAATCAAGAGAAAAGTACTGTAGTTATAGTCACTAAAAAAGCCGTTCCTAAATTGAAACGGCTCTTATAAATGCATGATCAGATTTTTTATCAAGCAGGCATGTCAGGTAATGACCATGGTGCAAGATAAGTATGCTTGATTAATTCAGCTGCAAAATCAGTTGCAGGAACAGGATCAGTATACGATTTGTTGAACGTTGGGTGTCCGTCATGGATACTAAACTTGTCTTCCATAACTATTTTGATTTTTTCTTCTGGAGTGATGTTTGTGAATTTCATGTTTGGACCATCCCATTCCAACTCTTTGTTCAGCGTTTGAAGACGAACAGCCAATACTCCCATTACAACCATTTCGTTGAACGGTCCGGCCATACTGAAATCAGAAGCAGTTTTTACGCGAGATGCAGGAGATTCCTTGGCAGCACGTACCCAATCCATTTCGTGTGTCAATGGCTCAACGCGACGACGGAATTTAGGAGCATTCTCAGGTTTCTCAATTTTACCATCCGGACGTAAAATCCATGGACGAACGCCATAACATCCGCAAACCAGAATTCCTTTTGTACCATGGAAGAAAACACAACCGCCTGAATCATTTGGTTCTTTTCCGGCAGGCCACATGGCTGGAAGCATTGGTTTAATACCACCATCATACCAATATACTTCAACTTGTGGAAATTTCATTTTAGCTCCCTTTGCAGTTGCTCTTGCAGGGAAAGTAAGTTTTACAGACTGAGCTGTAGGAGCGCAATCTTGCAATAATAAGGTAGAGTTACCTTGGGCTTTAATTGGATAGCCAAGTTTAAGACCCATAAAAACAGGGTGAAGAATATGGCATGCCATATCACCTAATGCACCTGTTCCGTAAGCCCACCAACCGCGCCAGTTCCATGGATGGTATAATTCATTGTATGGACGCATTTTAGCCGGACCAGTAAATAAATCCCAATCCAATGTTTCAGGAACCCATTGTCCTTGTTTAGGAGTGTTTAATCCTTGAGGCCAGATTGGACGGTCAGTGAAAGCTTCAACTTTCGTAACTTCTCCGATTTCGCCATTGGCAATCCATTCGCAAGTAAGGTTAACACCTTCTCCGGATGAACCCTGGTTACCCATCTGAGTAGCAACTTGGTGTTTGTCAGCCAGTTTTGTTAATAATCTTGATTCGTAAACTGAGTGTGTAAGCGGTTTTTGAACATACACGCTTTTCCCCATTGTAATGGCATGTGAAGCAATAATCGCGTGGGTATGGTCGGCCGTTGCAACCAAAACACCATCGATTGATTTACCAAGCTCATCATACATAACTCTCCAGTCTTTGTACTTTTTAGCACCTGGAAAATCTTTAAAACAAGCGTCTGAATAGGCCCAGTCGACATCACACAAGCCTACAATGTTCTCAGATTTCAGGTTTTTTAAATTTCCATGACCCATGCCTCCAATACCGACAGCTGCGATATTAAGTTTGTCGCTCGGGGCCTGGTGACCCAATCCAGCGATAGTGTTAGAAGGAATGATGGTTATACCTGCAGCAACCGCTGCGGATGTACCCAAAAATCCCCTTCTCGAAACTTTGTTTTTCTCCTTCATCAGAATAAAATTATTGAGTTAAAAAAATTTGTAACGTAGCTGTAAATATAGCGAAAAATGATAGTTAGAAAAATGAAAAATGAAAAATGAAAAATGAAAAATTCGGAAAGACATTTTGCATGAAAAAAAGGCCATCCGAATAGGGGTGGCCTCATGAAATTATATAAGCAATTACTAAAACTCACCCATTCCTCCTCCTTCGTTGCTGTTGGAGTCCAATCCTTCTTTTCCTGGTTTCGTTTTAAAATTATTGATTTTGTAACTCAAAGTCAATTGCACGATTTGAGACTCACGTTTGTATTTAAATTGGTTCTCGAAATTTGTCCCGTAGGATGATCCGCTGAATTTCATCGTACCAAAAATGTCCTGTATCTGAAGTGTGGCAGCAAGTCGATTATTAAACAAGTCCTGTTTTACGGAGGCATTGGCAAAATACATGCCGTCGCGACGCCCTTGTGCAGAAACAGTTGGTCCACGATAGACACCCATCAACTGCATCCGGGTATTTTTTGCCAGCTTCACATCAAAATTCAGTTTTCCATCAAAATTCGTACTTTTTTGATCCACGTTTTGTCCGTTAATTTCTCCTTTTAGCCAATAATTGTAAAGTGTTCCACTGGCGACCAGACGAATCCCCGGTTTAATTTCATAATTGATCATCAACTCACTCCCCAAAGAATAATCGTTATTTAGATTAGCCATGGTATGATACATAATATTGTCGGCTCCCAAAGTTTGAGAACGTGTCATCAAATCCATTGTATGACGATAGTATCCTTCCAACGAAATGAAAGATGCATCGATGCGCTTCAATAGTGTCATTTCATAAGAACCTGCGTATTCAGGTGTGAGATTTGGGTTGCCAATGCGAATATTGTACGGATCCATAAACGTAGGGAATGGTTCGAGCATATATCCTTCCGGCCTGTTTAATCTTCTGCTATAACTGGCCTGTAACTCATAGTCATTTTTGAATTTCTGAGATAAGTGAATCGTTGGGAAAAAGTCGAACCGATTGAATGTATACGTTTTATTGGCCCTCTGACTGATAAGGTTGCGGTTGGTGTATTCAGTTCTCAATCCGAGCTGATACGAAAAGCCTTTGTTTTGATGAGAGAAAGTACCATAAATAGAATGAATATCCTGTGAAAAATCAACAAGGCTGCTGTATTTAGGATTGTTGACCCAATTGTTCAGCAGGTAATCAAAATCTTCGAAGATGAAATTTTCCTTGCTCTTTTGGATTCTGCCCTGGTAGCCGGCTTCAAGTTTATCTTTCTCATTGATTGGTAATGCGTAATCAAGTTTGATACGATATTC
The DNA here is from genome assembly GCA_038325635.1 of Bacteroidales bacterium. Classification (GTDB taxonomy): domain Bacteria; phylum Bacteroidota; class Bacteroidia; order Bacteroidales; family Prolixibacteraceae; genus CAINVV01. The sequence continues at coordinate 671 of JBBQJE010000077.1, read as the reverse complement.
ATTTTCCTTCGGACTTTCGTTGGATCTGTATTTATATGGATTTTTATCGATGGCGATCCAATTTGGTCCGGTATTGTAATTAATTTGATTGCTGATATCATCGCCGGTTTCTCCCGAAAAATAGAACAATCCTTGAAGTTCGTGACCCTTTTTGTCGAACTTATGCATGAAATTTACGTTTCCACTCCAGTAATTTCCGCCTCTGCTTGAGCTGTTATCCTGATAAAGGTACGTAGAAGGGATGCCAAGATTGTAAGTCGTGGTTTGATGCCCTAAGTTTGCATCTCCATGCTCCATCTTTCCAATCGTTCCAATGACGCCAATGGTAGTGGAAGGACTTAAAATATAGTCAATCCCTGCTTTGAAATTATGGCCTTTGTGGAAATTAGTCCCGTCTGCCAAGGTCTGCCTTGTTGTGATCGTATCCCCGCTAGTTATCTTTTGCAACATATCGCGGGTACCCAAACTGGTCATGTCTGAGAAATCTGCACCGAGCATGAAATCCCATTTTTTTGTGCGATACGTAAAATTGGCATCTCCACGGTATTTATCTCTCAATCCTGCGGTCATATTGATCAACCCACTGAAAGAATCTTTCTGATTCCGTTTCATCACCACATTGATGATGCCAGAATCGCCATCGGGGTCATATTTGGCGGATGGATTTGTGA
>JBBQJE010000076.1:0-13709 GCA_038325635.1 Bacteroidales bacterium | reverse complement strand
GGTCAAGGATAAAGCTTTCATTAGTTCCTTCAATTTTGCCATAGGATTGGTCATTTTTCCTTTGTTCTACCTTTTGGAAGCAAGTATGGTGTGGATTGTTACAGACAACTTTTATTTTGGCACAGCTACTCTAATTTGTATGCCGTTTGCCGGAAAAATGGCTTTCCAATTGCTGATGTTTTATAGGAATATTGTACAAGAAATTAAACTTAAATTGTTTCACATTAAGCTTTTGGAGAGGTGTGGAGAGCTTAAGGCCAATGTTTCGAGACTTATAACTCAATAATCGTATTCTTAAAGACTGAAGGGTATAACTGAATTAATTGTCCAGCTATTTATATATTTGTTTGATCAACTACCGGGGATGAAAATCCCTCCGAATATTCAGAATTCGCTACTACTACAACAATTACATCAACTATGACAACAACAAAAATCAAGGTTGAAAAAAACCTTGCCAATTCGTTTCTTAAAGGGGGATTGTTAACAATTATCCTGACTCTGCTTTTTCTATTTTATGCATCAGGGAAAAGTTCTGCAACGGAGCTGATTATTGCTCTGCCATTCTTTCTAATTCTTTACTTTACTCAATTTTCTATTGGGAGCGAAGCAGTTATTCAGGCCTTTCGGCAATGGATTGGTAAAAATCGCTTGAATGTTTTGATTTTTCCAACCATAATGCTGGGTTTTTATCTTAGCTGGCTGCTAATTAATAGTCAGAATATTCTTCAGGGGAATCCATGGTTACTCATCTATATCATTTTCTTTCCGGTAGTTGTTTTCGCGTTAAGAAATGATCCGAATCGTAAAATCAATTGGCTTGATTTTATCGTTTTCGTTCTTGCTCTATTTCCTTCTGCACTCTATAGTATCAATCAGAATAGCCATATTCCTATGAATGGCAGTGGATTTGATTCTATTTCTCATGTAATGATTATCTTATCAGGAGTGTACGCTTTTGCCGTTGTACGAGGGATAAAGGAGGTTGGATTTGTTGCTGAGTTTAAGTGGAAGTCACTGCTCACTGCCTTAATGGTTTGGGCAGCCTACTATTTATTTGTTTTTATATTTGGAAAAGCCGTCAATTTTATTGCCATAATTGGTTACAGCGAATCGTATGATGTTCTCATCAAGACTATCCTATTTACCATGATAGGAACTTTTTTGCATACGGCCTTGTTCGAGGAACTTTTTTTTCGAGGAATTCTTCAAAACATGCTGGCTAAAAGAATTGGCCAAGGCAAATCGTGGTTGATTTTTTGGTCGATAGGTTTTGCTTTGCTTTTGGTTGGAGCCTTCCTCGTCGGCTATACACTCGAAGGCAAAATGAAATGGTTTCCTGCCCTTATTACCGTCATCCTATTTGGTTCTGCCTATCTCATTGAGAAATCCGGGAGGTACGGATTTGGGGTTTATACCTCACTGGCTATCACTGGAGTTACCTTTGGTTTGGTGCATTATCATGCGAAATCTATCATATACATTGGATTGGCTTGTTTGGCCGGATGGGCTTATGGATATACGTACATAAAAACCAAGAATGTCTTTTATAGTGCGTTGGTTCATACGTTGGTAAACACCGGGGTGCTAATTTTCGGACTTAAGATGATTAGGTAATTTTGGATTTTCAATTTTCGATTTTCGATTAAAAAACTCCGATCGCAAATTCAGTAAATCACGAAGGTTTGATTGAGGTGGAATCGAAAATTCAAAATAATTAATAACATTTCCAGATTCTAACAATTTACTCACCATGCCACTTTTCAAAAAACCGCACCGCTGGTTAAAAATTCTTTTGCTAACTGCCTCTGTCTTTTTTATTGTCTATTATTTCTATTTTGCTTACCCCTTCCGGGGAATGTTCTTTAATCAGCAACGGCACACAAACCCGCCTCTAACACCTCCATGGGCACTCGAATGTTGGTTGTGGGAAGATGATGCAAATACTGCTGCACGTGTAGATACTTTGCTAAAAGGTTATGCGAAAAATGATATCCCTGTTCGAACTATTTTGATTGATAGTCCGTGGAGCCTGCGATACAACGACTTTGAAATTGACACATTAATTTATCCCCGGCCTAAAATATGGTTCCGGCAGCTTCAGGATAATGGCTACAGAGTTGTATGTTGGATGACAAGCATGGTTAACAGCAAGAGCAATGATACACGTTTCAAGGAGTCAGAATCCTTTTTCAAGGAAGCAAGCGATAAAGGTTACCTGGCAGGTAATGGTGAAAAGAATAAATGGTGGAAGGGACAGGGGGGATTTATCGATTACTCCAATCCAGCTGCTATGAAATGGTGGCGCGACCGCCAGCAAAATCTTTACGATTTAGGGGTTGACGGTTGGAAGCTCGACGGGACTGCCACAATGTTTTACACCCTCTTAGGTCCTATTCCTTTTCTTTACAAATCAACTAAAGCAGGGCTAATGTCCACACGAACTTACATGGATCATTACTACCGCGATGAGTACCAACACGGCTTAACCCAAAATCCGGAATTTGTGACGCTGGGCCGATCGATAGACAGCTGGTATCATCCTGAAGGATTTGCACCTCTGGATGCAGCTCCGGTTACCTGGGTAGGCGACCAAAAACATACCTGGGAGTCGTCTGGAAAGCAGACTGCCGATGACAGGCAGGCCAAAGATATTGCCATGAATGGGGTCGATGGGATCGAGAAAGCCATTCAGAATATTATGGAAGCTGCCAAACTGCGTTACAATGTGATTGGTTCAGATATCGCAGGTTTCTCCGGACGAACCATTCCGCCTCGATTATACATCCGATGGACACAATTTTCTGCCTTCTGCGGATTGTTCTTAAATGGCGGCCATGGAGAAAGGGCTTTGTGGCTCCGAACCCCGGAAGAACTGCAAGTGATTCGAGAATTCTCCTGGTTGCATACCGAATTGGTTCCGTATATGTATAGCTATATCGTTACCGGACACCAGGGTGGAAGAGTGCTGCAGAAACCAATAGAAGGTAAATATCATTACCTGTTTGGCGACGATTTTTTGGTGGCGCCAATTTACAAGGACGATTTGAAGAATGAAATTTCACTCCCTGCCGGAAAATGGCGCTATTTCTTTGATGATCAGAAGTTAATTGAAGGTCCGGTGACCTTTGAACGAGAATTTCCTTTGGATGAGTTTCCTGTTTATATTCGAGAGGGTGCAATTGTACCTATGAACATTGAAAGAAGCTATACCGGATTAGGCACTGAAGCAAACAAAGGATCTTTGACTTGGCTTATTTATCCGGGAGTAGACAATAAATTTACTGTTCATCATCCGGATAAAAGCGGTAGTTCTACGGTCTCCATGGTTAATTTTTCCGATAGGATCGAACTGACGATGAAAGAGATGAAAAAACCATCGATCTTCACAATTCACCTGGAGCAAAAACCGGCAAATTTATTCTTCAACAAAGTTGAATTAAAAGATTCGACTGACTACCAATTTGATCCAATAAAATCGAGGTTGACCGCTAAAATTTCACAAATGACTGATGGTGTATTAGTTATAAAGAAGTGAAAAATGAAAAGTGAAAAATGAAAAATGAAAAATGAAAAGTGAAAAATGAAAAGTGAAAAATGAAAAGTGAAAAGTGAAAAATGAAAAGTGAAAAATGGGAAAAGCACTTCCTCCATTTTTCACTTTTCATTTTTCATTTCCTCCATAGGCTTTTCTGAAACAATATCCGGATCTACTCCAACTCCTTGATAACTTTTCCCGTTTTTGTCATAAAATTGTGCAAAAGGGATGGTGATATAATAGTGTGTATCTATCTCATAAGTTTCTGTCAAGCAGGGTAATCCGGCAGTTTTTTGTCCAACGAGCATCGCCCTATTCTCGTTTTTCAGGTAAATAGCAAATGCTTCGGCAACACCTGCTGTTGTTTTGTCGATTAGCAAAAAAACTTTACCCTGATAGGATGGTAAGGCAGATAAAGGCCGTAGGTAGAATCCCTTTTCATTAAAGTTACTATTCTTTTTGTTAGATAGTTCCAGCGCATTTTTGAGTTTGCCAGAATAAGTGACAGGTTTTGGTATCGTATTTTCGGCTTCGAACCATTTACGGGTTAAAAAGATTCCCCAGTCGGATGTGTTGGAAGTCAAATGATTGGCTAACTGTAGTGCGGAGTTTAACGATAGATTTCTTCTTGCTAATCTTAGATCAAGGATTAATATCTCAATATTCTTGTCCTGAATTTCTTTAAATAGTTGATCTGCTTCCGCCTTGCCTTCCGGAATATTGTTGAGTACTAAATAGGCTTTCTTATCACCGATAGTTTTTAACGAAAAGCTCTTAAGTGGAGGATTAGCCATCTCAGTTTTGTTTACTTTTCTTATTTCGTGCGGAACCTGAGGTAATTTTTTTCCAAGCCACATCATGGTTAAGCCTAGCTCATAATCGTCTGAAATTTTTGATTTTACTTTTGCGACTTCGCTTTTATACGTTTGCCAGTCGGGAGATTTAGAAAGATTTGAATCCCAATAATAATTTTCAACTATTGATAAGACATTGTTTATTAGCCCAGGATAATCCCTCAATGGATTGTCTGAACTAACTTTTTCTCCAATTAAGGTGCGAGCTCTTCCTTTTGTATCAGTAAGCAATCCAAAAAAATTATTCTTCCAAGTCTTCGCCTTTAGAACAAATGAATTATCGGGGTATTCTATTGTGCCATTATAATAAGTAGTATCTGCATTGAATGATAATTTTCCTCCACCATGAACTAATTAGGGATATTTGATTTTACCGGCAGTTTTGGCCACCATGTACATTAAAGTTCCAACCATATCCTTCAACGCATTCTCCCTCGAATGTGCTTCAAATGTTAAATTGGTGGAATTAGTGTTGATAGTAAGCAAGAGTTCTTCTCCTCTTTCATTCTGAATACGCCAATAGGATTGGCCAAAACAATTGATAGATAGAAATATACAAAATGGCAGTAGAAATATCTTAAGCATTTTGGGTAATAAAGAAATTGGATTCTAAAGTAGATTATTTTCTTCATTTTTTACATCACCTTAAACACACTGATAAATATCATCAAAAAAAGTGGGGTAGCCGTAAACTACCCCACGATATTTATCTAATATTTATCTAATATCTACAAATCCGTTCCCGATCAATTATTCCACTATTACCTGCGCATCAACAACAGCAATAGCAATCATATTCACTACATCACGAACAGAGCAATGCATCTGCATTACCTGTATTGATTTGCGGTTACCTACCAAAATTGGTCCTAGCGTTTCACATTCTGCGATATGCTGAAGGCCGTGCATCGTAATGTTCGCTGAGCTAAGATTGGGGAATATCAATACGTTAGCATCCTTTTCGGCTAATTTGTTGAAAGGATACATCTGCTTGCGAATTTTTTTGTTAACCGCTACGCTCAATTGCATCTCTCCGTCCACGATCATGTCGGGATAGTCTCTTTGAAGAATTTTAACAGCTTCACGTATTTTGGTAGGGGAAGCTTCATGGTTTGATCCAAAGTTGGAATAGGACAACATGGCCACATTCGGCTCAATATTAAACTGTCTAACGACTCTTGATGCCTGTACAGCTGTGTCAACCAAGTCATTTACATCCGGAGCCGAACCGATAGTAGTATCCGCCAGAAAGTAAGTTCCTCTTTGGCTGATTACCAAGTGCATTCCAAAAATTTTGGTAACATCCGGTTTTTTGCCGATTACTTCTAATGCTGGTTTAATTGCTTCTGCATAACGGGTAGAATACCCTGAAACCACTGCGTCAACATCACCACACTCTAACATTACCGCTGCAAAATAGTTTTTGTCAAACATCTTATCAACGGCTTCTTCGAGAGTCATTCCTTTGCGTTTACGCTTCTCAAAAAGGATGTTTGCATACTTCCGACGAAGATTATCGTTTGGTCTGTTTCGATTGTCAATGATCTCTACATCTCCAAAGTCAAGTTCATACTCTTCGATGAGTTTTCTAATCTTATCCTCATTACCAATTAGAACCGGAGTGGCAATCTGATCCTGATAAGCGATGTTCGCTGCTTTCAATACTTCATAATCGCTGGCATCCGGGAATGCAACTTTCTTAGGATCTTGCTTGGCCTTGTCAATCATCATAGAGATCAGTTTGTTTTCTGATCCTAATCTCCGGCCAAGTTCTTCTGTGTAAGCATCCCAATCTGTAATTGGCATACGAGCTACGCCTGAATCAATTGCTGCTTTCGCAACTGCAGGTGCAACGCGGGTGATGAGGCGCGGATCCATTGGTTTTGGAATTAAATACTCACGTCCATAAACTATGTTGCGTGCATTATAGGCAGTTAGAACTGATTCTGGGACTTTCTCCTTTGCTAATTCTGATAGCGCTTTTACACAAGCAATTTTCATCTCTTCATTGATGGACCTAGCTCTAACGTCTAATGCCCCCCTAAAAATGAATGGGAATCCTAGCACGTTATTTATCTGGTTGGGATAATCAGATCGACCCGTTGCAAAAATTAAGTCATCTCTGGAAATTTTTGCGTCGGCATAAGAAATCTCAGAATCCGGATTTGCCAATGCAAAAACGATTGGGTTTGGAGCCATTGAACGAACCATATCAATTGACAGAACTCCTGCAACAGACAGACCGATAAAGACATCAGCACCAACTAAGGTGTCTGCTAGCGTTCTACAAGGAGTGTTACGAACAAATTCCATTTTTGAGGCATTCAGGTCAGGTCTTTCGTTATGAAGAACCCCTTTACTGTCGCACATCAACACGTTTTCACGTTTGACTCCCAAAGAAATGTATAGTCTGGTACATGACACAGCTGCAGCACCTGCGCCGTTGACAACAATACGTACATCTTCCAATTTCTTCCCTGCTATTTCAACGGCATTGAGCAAACCTGCAGAGGAAATAATAGCCGTTCCGTGCTGGTCGTCGTGCATGACCGGTATGTCCAGTTCTTTTTTTAATCGTTCTTCTATTTCAAAACACTCCGGTGCTTTAATATCTTCAAGGTTGATACCTCCAAAAGTTGGAGCAAGGGCTTTTACTGTCTGAATGAATAATTCCGGATCAAGAGCATCTAATTCGATATCAAAAACGTCAATGTCTGCATAGATCTTAAATAGCAATCCTTTACCTTCCATAACTGGCTTCCCGGCTGCCGGACCAATATTCCCGAGTCCGAGAACGGCGGTTCCATTGGTGATAACTGCTACGAGGTTTCCCTTGGCAGTGTATTTGTAAACATCATCTGGGTTTTCTTTAATAGCGAGGCAGGGAATTGCAACTCCGGGCGTATAGGCTAGGCCTAAATCTCGCTGCGTTGCATGTGGTTTGGTTGGTGTAACCGAAATCTTGCCCGGCCTTCCATTGCTATGGTAATCCAGTGCATCTTGGTTCAATTTAGTCATGATAAATAATAGTTTATAATGATTTTTGTGATTTTTAGTGGCACAAAACTATCAATTAATTTAGTAAATAGTTAAATAATTAAATATTTCGAAACTCAATTTAATAATTAAGAAACATTGCATAAGAAAAGGATTTTTAAAATTCAATTTTATGTTGAAAATCAGGTTTTTTAGCGATTAAATGCTGATCCAATAAGGCCTGAATCTCAATTTTGCACCTTCCACACCCAGTCGAAGCACGGGTGAAATTGCTTATTTCATCTACATTTTTGGCACCCTTTTTTAATAATAGAGAAATTTCTGCTTTCGTAACTCCATTGCACTGACAGATAATTTTGTTATTCTTTAGAACCATTCTTTCCAAGGTTAATCAAGTGCCAATTCGATCATGTAGTCAAAATGTGCTCCTTCAATTTTAGTCAATACCTTGAATCCGTTTTTTTCGGCATAATCCGTTAATGTTTCCGGATCAACAAATAGCCAGGGGAATTTTTTACCCTTAACATCTTTGTAGAATAATTGATATTCCATTTCGCCGTAATAGGTGTCCGAGGCAATGTCGACCCAACTTTCGCCGTTTTCATCTGTAAAAAGGTAAAGTAAATCCGAAGAGTCGGCAAGAATTCTTCCTCCGGAATTTAAGAGACTTTTTAAATGATTTAATAGCACCAAAAGTCCCGGTAAGGTTTGTGCAACCCCTGCACCATTCATAAGTAATAAAATTGTATCAAATTTCTGATCGATAAGTGTATATATGTCAACGCAAAGAACTTTAGTCAATCCTCTAGACCGCATTGTTTCACACGAAAGTGGAGAGATATCAATAGAGGTTACATCAAGTCCCTTCTCTCTTAACCAAATTGAGTGGGCACCTGCACCTGCTCCTATATCCAGAACTTTTCCTTTGCATCTTTTCAATGCTTCCTGCTCCTGAAGCGGCATTTGTTCGTATGTTCGAAAAAAGTAGGCTGGCGAAAGAGTTTCGTCTTCGGCAATATCAGTTCTTACCAGGATGGTATCTCCGGTAATCCCATGAAAATAGTCATTTACAGCCTTCCCAATAGGATCTTGATGTTTTTTTAAAATTGACATAAAATTCAAGATTTTCGATTTTCGATTTTCGATTTTGGAATTTTCACCTCATTAATTTATTGGGCTATAATTCAAATATCGATAATTTGTAATCTGTAATTTTTAATTTTTATTTGACAAGGCCTCCTTGATTTTTTTCCAAATAGAAGGTTTCTCTTCCTCTTTCTTTTGTGCAGGCTCTGCTTTTTGCTGCTGCTTGCTCTTTGCATTATCAATACTCTTTTCTTTGAGATCATCTTCAATTCTTTTTTCTGTCTTGAAGATATCCCAAAATCTTGGTTTTGAGGATTTTATTTCTTCTGCAAAATGCGGAGTATCAAGAAGTGCCAGATTTTCCGGTGAAGGCGGATTAAAAAGAATATGTGCATTCGATGCAAATGCCGGATCACTGTAATAACCTTTAAAGAACCCTCCCACAATCGGCAATGCCATGAAGGCACCCTGACCATGCACCAGTGATTTGAAATGCACAAGTGGATCTTCACCACCTACCCAGCAGCCTGTGACCAGAGTCGGAGTGTATCCCATAAACCAGCCATCTGCATAATTCTGTGTCGTTCCGGTTTTACCTGCAAAAGCACCTGGAATATTGAACCGTGATTTTATGGCTGCACCTGTTCCTTCTTTTGCAACTGCTTCGAGGTAATGGTTCATAATACGTGCATTTTCAGTGGTCATTACCTGTTCAGAAACGAAATCGCTTCTGTAATTTTTAAGTATCTTTCCTTTACTGTCCTCAATACGAACCATATAGGATGGCTCAACGGTAAGTCCGTCATTGGCAAAGCAGCAATAGGCTCTCACCATTTGTAAGAGAGGAACATCCACTGCGCCTAATGCAATCGAAGGATAATGAGGTATTTCTGCCTCTATTCCCATTTTTTGAGCGAGTTGAACCGTTTCATTGATTCCGGTCTCAAGTAAAACTTGAACGGATACCGTATTGACAGATTTGCACAATCCCCCTTCCAGCGAATAATAGCCTCCGTATTCGTTATCAGCATTGCCGGGCGACCATCCTTGGTAGTCGTTGTAAGTAATTTGCTGGTTTGCATAGTATTTATCCGGAGGAAGTCCGTTTTCAAGAGCCGCCGCATAAATAAATGGTTTGAATGCGGATCCAACCTGCCTGGCGGAGGTTACATGGTCATATTGAAAATAGCGGAAATCATTGCCTCCAATCCATACTTTCACTTTGCCGTTTCGCGGATCAATTGCGACAAAACCACAATGTAATAGTTTTAGAGATGCTTTCACCGAATCCATCGGACTGATTTTAACTGCTTCATCGCCATCCCATGAAAATAGTTTAATGTTTGCAGGTGTTTTAAAGATTTGGGCAATGTCCTTGTCACTTTTGCCCGCTTCAATAAGTCTTTTGTATCGGACAGATCGTTTCATTCCCCGAAGTACGATCTCATTATTCTTACCCCATGGGGCTTCTCCTTTCCACTCCTTGTTAAATGTCGACTGAAGCTCTTTCATCTGCTGCTTCATTGCATTTTCTCCATATTTCTGCATCCGAAAATCGATGGTGGTAAAAATCTTCAACCCATCCGTATATAGATTGTATGGTGTGCCATCTTCCTTGTTGTTTTCTGAACACCATTTTTCTAATTGAGGACGAATCATCTCACGAAAATACGGAGCAGGACCCGTATTATAAACAAGATATTGGTACTTCAATCCCAGTGGTTCCTGACAATACCGGTTTGCCTCAATATCTGAGAGATGGTTGTATTTCTGCATCTGCCTGATCACCGTGTTCCTTCTTTGTAATGATTTTTCGGGATAGATCCGCGGATTGTATGCATTATTCGCCTTTAAAAGACCGACCAAAGTGGCCGCTTGAGTCACCGTTAATTTAACCGGAGTCGTACTGAAATAGCGTTCTGCCGCCGTTCCAATACCAAAGGTATTCTCCCCAAAAGGAACAGTATTGAGGTATAAAGTCAGAATTTCGTTTTTAGCATAGAGTTTTTCCAGACGGTAGGCAATAATTGACTCTCTTATTTTACTAACGGGTAACGTGAGCGGACCCCAGTTGTCGCGTCCGAAGATATTTTTAGCAATCTGCTGAGATAGGGTAGAGCCTCCTCCTGAACTTTTGTTTGCCATAAAAATAGTCTTCACGAAGACTCTCAAAACCGCCCATTCATCAATTCCGCGATGTTCGTAAAACCGCGCATCCTCGGTAGATACCAAGGCATTAATAACGTTGGGCGAGATATTCTTAAAAGTGACGCTACTTCTGTTTTCAACATAATATCTGCCCAATACTTTTCCATCCTGCGAAAATACTTCTGTCGCTACCGGTTCCTTTATTTTTATTAACGTCTCTGCATCGGGAAGTTCACCAAATGTTCCTATATAAACCAAAACAAATAGTACCGACATCAGAAATAATCCGAAAAGGGAAAGTTTAAGAAACCAAATCAAAATGAATTTCCAGGTAGATTGGTCTCCTTTGCGGTGGAAGGCATCCCAAAAAGATTTTTTTTTCCTTTTGGTCGCCTGTTTTTGTGTTTTTACTACAGCCATCCGAAAATATTCAATAAATTAACATCCGAAACCTAAAATTAATAGTATGAAGATTATCATAACTGGGGGCACCGGATTTTTAGGCCGACATCTTTCTACTTATTTAGCTTCTTTGGGCCATGAAATTGAATTGATCCAAAGATCCGATTTGAAAGAAGGAGTCGACCACATTTCAAAATTAATCAAATCTACGGATGTTATCATCAATTTAGCCGGTTCTCCCGTGATTAAAAGATGGACTACTGCAAATAAAATGGAGATTCTATCTAGTCGTCTGGATACCACCAACTTATTGGTGGCTGCAATCCTCGGATTAAAAGCACCAGAAAGACCATCTGCATTTATATCTGCCTCTGCAATTGGTATTTATGATTCATTCAAAGTTCATACGGAGCAATCCACAGACTTTGACGATAATTTTCTGACTAAGGTATGTCAGGAATGGGAAAATTGCCTTAAACCACTTTCAGCCATGGAGTTGAGAACTTGCGTGATTAGGATTGGCTTGGTATTGGGCAAGGATGGTGGAATGCTGAAAAAATTATTGCCCTTATTTAGAGCAGGTCTGGGTGGGAAAATTGGATCGGGTGAACAGGGATTCTCTTTTATCCATATCTTGGATCTTTGCAGATCGGTTGAATTCCTGATAAATAATGACAATTGCCGCGGAGTATTTAATCTCACAGCTCCTGATATTTCAACAAATGCACAATTTACCGACGTCTTTGCCAAAGCGTGCCACCGACCCGCATTCTTTACAGTGCCTTCGATAGCCCTAAATATAATTTTCGGAAAAGCTGCCGTTGCTTTGCTAAAGGGCCAATCAGTTTACCCACAGCATTTGCTCGATAGTGGATTCAAATTTAAGTACAAAGATCTAAGTTCTGCAATAAAAGACCTATTATCAAAATAGTAGCTAAAGATTAAACATTGAATCGAAAATGCATGATATCACCATCTTGTACTACATATTCTTTACCTTCAATGGCAATCTTGCCAACTTCACGGCAAGCAGCCTCGGAGCCTAAGACAACATACTCATCATACTTAATTACTTCTGCTCGGATAAAACCTTTTTCAAAATCAGAGTGAATAATGCCGGCAGCTTTTGGCGCTTTGATTCCTTTTACGAAAGTCCAGGCACGGCTTTCGTCTGCGCCTGTTGTAAAGTAGGTCTGAAGGTTCAATAATTTGTAGGCAGAATGGATCAATTTGTTCACACCAGGTTCCTCCAAACCAAGGTCTTCCAAGAACATTTGTTTTTCTTCGTAGCTATCCAATTCGGCAATGTCGGCTTCTGTGGCAGCAGCGATAATTAATATTTCAGCATTTTCATCTTTTACACTCTCTCTGAAACTTTCTGTAAGGTTGTTACCCTTTGCAGCAGAGGCTTCATCCACATTACAAACATAAACAACCGGTTTCCTGGTAAGGAGAAAAAAGTCGTATATCAACTCTTCCTCATCTTCAGTTAGTTGGAGGGTTCTGGCAGATTTTCCTGTAATAAGAACCTCTTTTAACCGCTCAGCAATGGCAACCGTTCTGAGGGCAACACGATCGCCTCCGACTTTGGCCTGTTTTTGTAATTTGGAAATCCTGCTTTCAACAGTTTCAAGGTCTTTTAGCTGAAGCTCAATGTCAATCACTTCCTTATCCCTGATTGGATTGATGGATCCGTCGACATGAATAATATTGTCATTTTCGAAACATCTGATAACATGAATGATGGCATCGACTTCGCGGATGTTCGCAAGGAATTGATTTCCAAGTCCTTCACCTTTACTGGCACCTTTTACAAGTCCGGCGATATCTACAATTTCGATGGTTGTTGGAACAACTTTCTTAGGTTTATCAATTTCCTCCAGTCTAATTAATCGCTTATCAGGGACAGTAATTACTCCCAGGTTAGGTTCTATGGTGCAAAAAGGAAAATTTGCTGATTGTGCCTTCGCATTGGAAAGGCAATTGAAAAGGGTCGACTTACCAACATTGGGTAGACCGACGATACCGCATCTTAAGGCCATCTAATAATAACTTGATAATTTTTTGCAAAGGTACGATTTTAAACCTTGAGTAGTTAACTTTGTCAAACATGCAATTGATTGAAGAATGAATCACAGTAATTATTAATGGGTAGATTGGGTATTTCGAAAATCCAATTGGTAAATGGGAATTTGCTTGCAGTTTAATCTGTTCAATTTGAGTAATCTGTGGTTAAATAGAGAATGATCGATAAAGACAAGGATTTGATTTCTGCTCTCAAAACGGAGGGAAAGAAAGAAATGGCATTCCAACTGTTGGTAAAAACTTACCAGCAGCGTCTCTATTGGCATATACGAAAGATTGTGATTAGCCACGATGATGCGGACGACCTGATGCAAAACGTTTTCATTAAGGTATGGAAGAATATTGACAATTTTAGGGAGGATTCTTCCTTATTTACTTGGCTATTTCGAATTGCCACGAACGAATCACTGAGTTTTCTGCAACAAAAAAAAAGAAGGAATATATTTTCAATTGACGTGGTATCTGATTATCTTGTAGAGGCATTTGAATCGGATGCTACTTTTGAAGGTGAAGATCTTCAAAAAAGATTACAACTAGCTGTATTACAGTTGCCGGAAAAGCAACGGTTGGTTTTTAATATGAAATATTACGATGAAATG
>JBBQJE010000075.1:0-13818 GCA_038325635.1 Bacteroidales bacterium | reverse complement strand
GGCCATCAACTGTTTGTCCTACTTCTACGTCAACCTTTACTTTAGCAGCTGTAACAGCAGGAGCCGGAGATATGTCTACAAATACCTTTGAATGGGAGGTTAATGGTGGTACAATTATCGGTTACAATGGCACTTCTGTTTCATCATCTATTTCAACGGTAAGTGGCCACACGGCTTCAGTGCAAACTGTTCATGGAATTAGCGGTACAACCAATTATACTTTAAACGCACAATGGGAGTCAGCGTCTTTTACCGGAGCCTATGTAGCTGTTCGGCAAACAAGTACAGGCGGCTGTTCAGACGGGAAATGGTCGTTATTTTATATTAATATTCAAAGTGTCGCAGCTCCAACCGGAAGTGCTATACAACTATTTTGCTCCTCATCAAATCCTGTTATTAGCAATCTTGCCGCTACCGGGACATCAATAAAATGGTATTTGACTGCTTCTGGTGGTACTGCCCTTGCAGCCGGCACAGCACTCACCAATGGAAATTATTATGCCACTCAAACGGTAAATGGTTGCGAATCGAATACCCGATTTGCCGTATCCGCAACCATAACACCTTTGCCTGTTGCCACATTTAGCTATTCCGGTACTCCATATTGCAGCAGTGCGGCAAATCCATTACCGACTTTTTCAGGTGCAGGTGTAGCCGGTACATTCTCATCCACACCAGGATTGGTTTTTATCAGTACAACAACCGGTCAGATTAACATGTCATCCAGTACAGCAGGCTCCTATACAATTACGAATACAATTGCTGCTGCAGGAGGATGTGCGCAGGTTACAGCTACTACGCCGGTCATAATAACCGCGTTACCTGTAGCCACTTTTAGCTATGCCGGTACTCCTTATTGCAGCAATGCAACGAATCCATTACCGACTTTTTCAGGCGGCGGTGTTGCAGGCACATTTACGTCCACTTCCGGATTGGTTTTTGTAAGTTCTGCTACCGGACAGGTGAATTTGACTACTAGTACCGCCGGAACCTATTCTGTCACAAATACGATTGCTGCTGCAGGTGGTTGCGGTGTGGTTACAGCAATTTCGACAATCACAATTAAAACCCTTCCTACAGCAACTATATCTTATTCAGGATCACCATTCTGCACAAATGCTGGCATAAAGTCTGTCGTATTCTCAGGCACTTCAGGCGGAACTTATTCTTCTTTGCCTGCAGGACTGAGTTTGAATGCCACTTCAGGGGATATTACCACAGCAACTTCTACTCCTGGCGGACCTTATACCATTACGTATACGATTGTTGCCGGAGGAGGATGTTCAACTGTAACAGCTACTTATCAGGTTAGCATCCTTCTGGACGGCTCCTGGAAAGGCGGTGGAAGCGATTGGAATACAACCGGCAACTGGGATTGTAATCAGCTCCCCTCGCTTTCAACCAATGTGATCATTGCCAACGGAAAGACGCCATATCCTGTTTTAGCTTCTTCGCCGGTAGGAACAGCCAAAAATCTTACAATTGGTTCATCCGCAGCACTAACTGTTGCTGGGGGTAGCAGCAGGTTGCAGATTGCAGGTAACCTTACTATTAGTAGTAGCGGTCCGATTACAGCAAGTGAGGGTGTGATCGAAATGAAAGGAAGCTCTGCCCAAATCATTCCCGCCAATACCTTTGCCGGAAACAATCTCAAAGATCTTATCATTAGCAATAGTGCAGGAGTTACACTTGGCGGTACATTAAATATAACGGGAATTCTAACTGCCTCAACCGGGAATCTTGAAAGTGCAGGTTTCCTTAAATTAGTCTCATCCTCCTCACAAACTGCGCTGATTGATGGTGCAGGAAGCGGTCAGGTTACCGGAAATGTAACCATGCAACGATATCTTGCATCCGGATACGGATACAAATATTTCAGTTCCCCCTTTAGCAATGCTACCGTCGCACAGTTTTCCGGATATCTGAGTGGAACAGCCTCTATTCCTACATTTTACTTATATGATGAGAATCACATCAATAGTTTAAACGCTGACATGACAGGCTGGACACCTTATGCTACAGGTACACTTAGTCCAATGGTTGGTTACGCGGCAAATCTGGGGGGTAGTGCGGTATCAAAAACAGTTAGTTTGACAGGAACAGTCAACAATGGAGGATATTCTGCCAGTCTCAGCAACCACAACAAAACCTATACCAAGGGTTTTAATCTGGTGGGCAATCCGTATCCTTCACCTATTGACTGGAAAGCAGCAACCGGTTGGAACAAAAACAATATTGATGATGCCATATACTTCTTCAATGCGAGTGGTGACCAATATTCCGGTGAGTATAGCAGTGTGGTCAATGGAACTGCCTCCGGCAATGGTTCTAACATTATTCCTTCTATGCAAGGATTCTTTGTCCATGTATCAACAGGAACTTTCCCGGTAAGCGGTACTCTTGGAATGACCAACAGCGTTCGTACAAATGACCTTAATCCATCGTTTAAAGCAGCCGTTATAGATCCCAGAACAATCCTTCGTTTTGCAGCAACATTCGATGAGACAGCGGGTAAACCCGATAATTTTGTGCTCTATTTTGATCCAATTGCATCGCTCCAATTTGACAAAAATGCGGATGCCCTGAAACTGATAAATACTAATATTTTCATGCCAAATTTATACGGCATCACAACGGATGAAAAGCAGTTGCAAATCAGTGGTATCCCTCAACCAACCGATTCACTGACCACACTACCCGTTGGATTAATGACGCTGAAGGATGGCTGGATCAATTTTAAGGCAAATGATATTGCCAAGTTGCCTGCAACTTTGAATATCTACCTGCATGACAAGGAATTAAAAGCAACTCAGGATCTTCGAAAACTACCAACTTACCGGTTCTTCCTAAAAGAAGGTGAATACAACAAGCGTTTTGAACTGATCTTTACAAAATCAGGCAAAATTCCCGGCCCAACGAATTCGATCCTTTCTGCGAAACTATTTGCTTTCTCCCAACTGAATGGTGCCATCCTTGTCAAGGCAAATTTGCCGGATAATGAACCGGCTAAACTATATGTTACCAACATGTTAGGACAGATAATTCTGGAAAAAGAAGTCACCCATCTTGAAATAGTTGATATCAGCACCGGAGTCCAAAGTGGTGTATATGTAGTTACAATAATTACCGGAACACGTTCTCAATCTGAGAAAACAATGATTCGAAAAAAATAACATCGAAAAATAACTAAATTGTCAAATGAAAAATTGGCTGCTAATTGTATTCTGTGTCTTGGTATTTAATACCTGTTCTTTCGTTTTAAAGGGACAGGAAAAACCACCAAAGCCGATAACACTCGAACTTTCCAGTGCTTCCGGAATAGATTTTGGTGCATTTGCAATAAATCCGGTCTATAACTCAGGAGGCACTGTTCAGGTTTCATGGGGAGGAATGCGAACTGTAAGTGGTGGTCTGATTGAGATACATCAATTCAATCCTCACCATCCGGCTACTTTCAAAATCATTGGTAATGTGGGTACCGCTATCACAATTGCAGACGCACCTAGCGGCGGCTATCCCTTATCAAATGGAACCCAGTCAATTTATGTCAAATTTAATTTTCAAACCGATGCGCAATTTGGAAAAACTTTCGTCCTAACTCAGGATCCTTTCTTTTTCAATGTTGGAGGTACACTTTATGTTGGAAATGATAGTGCAAATCCACCCGGTAATTATAGCGGACTTATTCCCATAACGGTTGTTCAACAATAGCGTAGATCTTTTCCAAAGAGACATTTCAATTATCATTCTATCTACTTCAATTTACCCTTCCGTTTATTAACTACAAAAAGTTGATAACTATTGTGTTATAATTTACAGCGAAGGGTTAAAAATAAATAATATCGAATAACTTCGCATGCGAGTAGGTAATACTTTATAAAGGGAAATTTGGTTCAGAAAAAACAGAATAAAAATTGTTAAACAATTTAGCGAGAGTGTTTTGCAACCTGAGTCTGATTAGACATAGGTATCACTTACTAGGTAAAAGGTGGGCAGCAATTGCTATCTCCTCATTTTTCATTTTTTCATGCTTGGAAGCGAAGGCTCAAAATGAGCCTCAATTCGATGAATTAACCATCTTTTTTCAGATACAAAATATAGGCGCTTTTGAGATACCAGCATTAATCCGCGATCAGGAGGTACTCTTGCCTGTAACTGATATCTTTGATTTTTTAAAAATAAAGACTTCCTATACGCCTGGTATGGATTCAATTGCAGGATTCTTTCTCTCTCCGGAGGCAACCTACCAGATCAATCGAACGACAAACAAAATTACATTTCAAGGTAAAACAATTTCCTTGAAACCAGGGGACCTGATCCGCACCGAAACCAACGTTTATCTATTGTCTAAATACTTTGGAGAGGTCTTCGGACTGGATTGCAAATTCAACTTTCGTACCCTTTCTGTTGTCCTTACGACCAAACTTGAACTTCCTATTATGCGTGAAATGCGTCTTGAGCAGATGAGGCAGAACGTGAGTAAGCTTAAAGGCGATGTCAAAGTGGATACGACCATCAATCGCAGACGTACTCCTTTCCATTTCGGAATGGCCGACTGGTCTCTAATTTCCACACAAGAGCTTGGAAACAGGATTGATACCCGAATGAATTTGGCTTTAGGCACGGTCATAGCTGGTGGAGAGGCCAATGCATATCTAAACTTCAATACAAACGAACCCTTTAACGAAAAGCAGCAATATTATTTTTTGCGTTTTGTCAACAATGAACGGAGTTACCTTCGACAAGCGACTTTTGGAAAAATAGCAACAGATGCAATCTCCTCTATCTACAACCCTGTAATCGGAATGAGGCTTACGAACACCCCAACAACCTTTAGAAGATCTTTTGGAACGTACCCTCTGAGTGATTTTACCAGTCCTAACTGGATGGTCGAACTTTATGTAAATAATGTATTGGTTGATTACAAAAAAGCAGATTCAAACGGGTTTTTCAACTTTCAGGTGCCATTAGTATATGGAAACTCAGCCATCAAACTAAAATTTTATGGTCCATGGGGAGAAGAGCGTTCCAAGGAGCAACTTATTTCTGTTCCTTTCAGCTTTATGCCCCCAAAGGAATTTGAATATACCTTAAACGCCGGAATGGTAGAGGATAGTTTAAACTCTATTTATTCAAGAGCAGCTATAAATTATGGAGTATCCAGAGGAATAACACTTGGAGCCGGTGTCGAATATCTCTCGACAGTGGTCACGAGTCCAATTATTCCTTTCATTAGCCTGGCAACTCGCCCATTCTCAAATATGCTCCTATCAGGCGAATATGTTTATGGTGTCAGGAGTAAAGGAATCTTAAGCTACCAGATGCCCAAAAATGTTCAATTGGAATTAAATTACACCAAATACAAACCAGGTCAAAAAGCTGTCAATTTCAACTATCTGGAGGAGCGCAAAGCCATTTTAACATTGCCCATTATTGGAAAAAATTTCTCGTTTTATAACCGAATGACTTATAATCAGATTGTTCTCGAAGGAACAGGCTATTCTACAGCCGAATGGTTGATTTCAGGGAGTCTGCTAGGCATTAGTTCTAACCTTACAAACTATGCCATGTTTGTTAAAAACAGTTCTCCTTATATTTATAGCAACCTATCATTTTCATTACGAATGCCTTACGGATTTCAACTGAATCCACAAGCGCAATATGAGTACAGTCAGCATGAACTCATTTCGGCCAAGGCAAGCATTGAAAAATATTTATTCAAAAAAGGATTTTTCTCGCTTTCTTATGAAAATAATTTTAAAAGTAAGATCCAAAGTCTTCAGGTTAGCTTACGTTACGACTTGCCATTTGCCCAAACTGGCTTCACTGCGAGACAAACAGACAACCAGACAACTCTAATGGAAATGGCTCGTGGAAGTTTGATTCTGGATGCAAAATCCAAATTTCTGGGTGTTAACAATCGGGTGAGTGTAGGTAAGGGTGGTATTGTTTTTGCGCCTTTCCTCGACCTAAATTGTAACAACAAAAGAGATGCTGGAGAGCCAAGAGCATACGGATTGAACATTCGAATAAGTGGAGGCAACGCAAGTCAGAACGACCGTGATACAACGGTTCGCGTAATGGATCTTGAACCCTACACCAAATATTTTGTTGAACTCGATGCGAATAGTTTTGACAATGTTGCCTGGAAAATTCACAATAGAACGATGAGCATCCTGATTGAACCCAACTCGTTAAAGCTTGTCGAAATACCTGTGGCAGTTGTTGGAGAAGTTTCCGGAATGGTTTTCAAGGAGAAAAATGGGAACCAGGATGGTCTTGGTCGGGTCACAATCAATATCTTTAATCTTAAATCTCAGTTAGCCGGCAAAACACTCAGCGAAACGGATGGATATTTCAGTTTTCTTGGATTGGCACCCGGTAATTACGAAGCCAAGATTGATACTGCACAGCTCCGAAAAATTCACATGGTGGCCTCTCCTGAAAAGCATTCCTTCAGCATTAAAAAGAATCCGGAAGGAGATATAGTGGAAGGACTAGATTTTTCACTCAAAAGTACTTTGATTGAAGCCGTAGATTCAACCTATGTTGAAGCATCAAAAATTGCCATGGCAGAACAAGTACCTGTCGAAAGACCTGTTGCTAAACCAACAGAACAACCTGCTGTTAAGACTGTTACAAAGCCTATCGAACAACCTATTGAAGCTCCGCCTTCAAAAGCAATAGCGAAACCAATATCAGTTCCGGCTTCTGCTACAAAAGATCAGTATATCGCTACTGAAACAGATCGGATTTATTTGCAGACCGGCGCTTTCAGGAGCAGAAATAACGCTCAAAAAACAGCAAATTTGCAATCGTCAGTGATTCACTATCCAGTGGATATTGTTTTGGAAGATGGTTGGTATAAAGTCAGATTTGGTGCATTTAATACCAAATCAGAGGTTGATGCCTGTAAAAAGGCCATCGTTGACAATGGAATTTTGAAGGGAAATCAGATTATGGAAATTCATCATTCCAAGACCGGCTATTCAAAGAAAACGACTACTCAACCGGTTGTTGTTCCTACTACCACAACTGATCCTCCCGTAAAGACTCCATTAAAAGAGCCATCCGAATCACCTGTTGTTCAACCACCTACAGTGCCGGTGAAGACCCCTGCAAAGGAAGAAAAAATGAAGACTAACATCCTGAAAAAACACTATTTTGTACAGATTGGCGCCTTCCTTAGTCCGAAGAATGCCACCGACCTGATCAAAAATATTACGAATCTGGTTCCTTATCCTGTTAGTATCGTTTACCGGGATAAATTCTACAAAGTTAGATACGGTCCATTCGAAACACAGCAGGAAATGAATGATTGTATTCGTTTAATTGTGGAAAAAAACATCGTGCAGAAAAATCTGTTAAAGATTTTCTTCGAAGAAATTGGGTTTAATCCAACCTCCGAAATACCCTCTTTAAAGGATGGCTTCCATATTGAAGCAGGCGTTTTCAACGATAAATCAGATGCCACCTTATTCTATAAGAAAATGTCTTCCGAATTTCCTTTTCCAATCATGATTGTTGAGGAGGGAGACCAGTACAAAGTTCAATTCGGGCCTTATAAAGAGAAAGCCGATACCGAAGAATGCTGCATTGCCTTGGGAGGAAATAGAATAGCCTTACTATAGATTATTACTTCCTGGTAACATCTTTTCCTGTGATCCGTACAATGGTTTTTAAATAACTACGCCATGAAAATTTTAAAAATCGTCCTTTTTTCCCTTCTGGGTCTCCTTGCTTTTGCCTTAATACTCGCACTTTTCTTGAAGAAGGATTACAAAATTTCAAGAGAAATTACAATTTCAAAGCCGAATCAGGAGGTATTTGATTACCTAAAACTGTTGAAAAATCAGAATAATTTCAGCGTTTGGGCTACTGCCGATCCAAATATGAAGAAGGAGTTCAAGGGCACAGACGGCACTATTGGTTTCGTTTCAGCGTGGGATAGCAATGTCAAAAATGTTGGAAAAGGAGAGCAGGAGATCATTGGTATCATTGAAGGTCAGCGCATCGATTACGAAATACGTTTCTTCAAACCGATGGAATCGAAGGATCACGCATACATGCTCCTCGAGCCAATTAACGAGAATTCGACCAAAATTAAATGGGGATTCAATGGCAAAATGGTTTATCCAACAAATTTAATGCTCCTCTTTCTTAACATGGATGCGATGCTAGGTAAAGACTTGGAACAGGGACTCCAAAACCTCAAAACTATTGTTGAGAAATAAAAGTTACATATCATTTTGGAATTCCGTCTGCCTATTCTGCCTTCCAAATTCTGGAAATATTTTTTACATACATTCCAAAATCAGGACTTTCTTTAGCTTAGCACATCATGAAATTGTAGAAGTGATAAATGAATAGTGAAAAATGAATAGTGAAAAATGAATAGTGAAAAATGAAAAGTGAAAAATGAAAAGTGAAAAATGAAAAGTGAAAAATGAAAAGTGAAAAATGATTAAAGTAATGGATTAGATTTGGGTGAGTGAAAAGTATATTTTATTTAAATTATCGAATTAATTAACTGTTTTTATTAAATTGAATTAATGATAATTATATAAATTTATATTTTTTAAGAGACTTCATTGAAAGGATTGAACCATGAATTTTTATATCCTTTATGCCTTGTTTTCAACATTTTTCACAAGAATTAGGTAATAAGGTTGATTTCAATTTGTAATTATAGTCTTTACTTAGGTTAAAAATCTTAAAATAAGATTTTTAATAATCTTTATTTGATCTATTGCTTTAAGTAGTGATTCAATTGATTGGAGCTGCCATCTACGGTTCAATGTGCTTCCATTCACAGAATCAGGCGACTACCTCCTTTTTTTCGACCATTCCAACAGTCCAACAATCCGCCCTTCTACAATTACTTCCGAAGCTTCCGCTGCAATTCCATCAATGGCCTGTATCCGATCAAAATAATCCCTTCGTCTTTTATTAACTGCCGTATGTCCTTGTCGGAAGTAAAGCAGGCTGCTTCCTGAGACCGTTTTTCTGCGGTTCCGGTGATTGCCTTCAATTCATCACTTAATTTTGAGGCATGGATAAATATCTCCGTAACTCCCGGCTTCAGATTTTTTAGGATGTTCGTCCAGAAGGGCTTCACTTCTTTATAGTTTTCCATCTCTTCGTACACGAAATAGTCGGTAAAGATGAGTCCCTGTCTGGAAAGCTCTTCCCGCACATTCGGCAGCTTGAACTTTAACATGGTAGCCTGCGATGGCATTCGCATCGGCAGATTAAATTCCATTGCCAGCTGAACATAAGCTTTGACATATTCAGGTGAATATTGCATGGTTCCCATGTGAGAGTCAATATGAGTTACGGGCACACCCAATGCCAAGGCTTTTTTAATCTGCGCCCGTCCTTCAATTAGCGCTTCTTCAGGTTTTGCATGCGCATAGACCTCCTCTACACTGCGCCAAAGAAACCCTTCCGGATCGCAGAGTCCTTGTACCTGATCCTTAGGTGCTACAGGTCCCCAACGATAAAAGCGCCACTCCGCAGTGTGCGTGAGATGTACCCCAAAATCCTTTTCAGGATGGTTCTTCGCATAATCGGCAATGGCACCCGACCACGGACAAGGAGTCATTATTGTACCCGATGTAATCATGCCATTCTCCATCCCATCAATGACAGCCAGATTAGCAGAATTGCACATGCCAACATCGTCACAATTAACAATTAGCAACCTGTCTGTTGGTTTGTAGCCCAGCCGATCACTAAGCAATTTAGTCTGCCCGTCTGAGAAAATTGGCGTACAAAGTCCGGCAACCAGCAAAAACGTTAAAATTGAAATTCTAAATCTGTCATTAGTAGTTTTCATCGTAGTTGAAATTTGTAATTCTTAATTTGTAATTTGTAATTTGTAATTCTTAATTCTCCTTTACTACCTTCAACCGATCCCCCGTCCCTTGAATCATAATCCGCTCCCATTCTTTGCCATAACCGGGATGCAAAGGCCTTTTAGGAATATTTTTGCCGTTCCCATTGTCAAGCAATTTTTCACCCTCTGTAACTTTTAGATTCCCATCCTGGTATTTCATGAAAAGATAATGATGAAAGATCTTCCAATCGGAAACAAGCTTATCGGCGGTTTTCACCGAGTAATTTGTAAGGAATTCTACGGCTGACTTCGGATCCCTTTTGAAAAATTCCATCGCCTGCTTATCAATTTCAGGAATTTCTGCCATAAATTGATTCTCGAACCGAGACTGTTGTTTCTCAATTTCAGGATGAATCATGTTATAGCGGGTATAAGCCCAGTTGTTCACTTGACTAAAAGTCCAGTATGCCGACGTTTCAGACCATGTAATCATCGATCCGTTCCCAGTGGCATACGAGGTAGGTATTCTATTTATCTTGCAATAAAACGGCGCATAGACGCATCCATCGGCATCATCCACACCAAACCAATAGATGCCTCCAACGGAATCCGGAACTTTACTGCGCGATTGAGCCACAAAACTATAACCGGTTTGCTGTGTCGCTACAGCCCTTTCGCACAGATACATCACACTGTCGACCACAAATTCCATCGGACGCCAGCGATAAGGCAATTTAAACGGTCCGGCACCGGGATCATTTCGCATATCCAAAGGAGTACCTTCATAATGGTCGCGCATACGTGCCATTAAATCCTGAAGACTGATCAAGGAATCTGGCTTTATCCATAATGGCAATCTATTAGAAACGAATTTATCAGGATTAGTTTGCTGATCCATTAGTTTAATATCATGCAAAAATTTTCCTTCTGCATAGGACGAGTATGACTCGTTTTCTCTTACCTCTTTCGATACATTCCGAAAGAAAGACCACACTCTTGCATCACAAAATCGTGCACCGCCAAATTTCAAGGGATTGAATACATCTGAAAAACTAAATGACTTGTCGCTCCCGGCATAGAAGCCGTGATTTTTTGCAAAACTGATCACGTCTGCCGAGTGGTATACTGTCTGCTTCGGATCATTCCAGTTATTGCTTTTCTGAAATGGAAATGTGGTAATGCGAGCCTGATTAGCATGCCCACTCACACATCCATCCGGAATAAGGCGAGCCACCCATACTGCTCCTTTTTCATATTTCCCTTTCCCAATCAACTCCATAATCCAGGCTTCGCCGGAATCAGATATGGAAAAAGACTCTCCCCCCGTCGCATAACCATATTCAGCAACCAGTTCAGTCATCACTCTTATCATCTCCCTGGCCGTTTTTGAACGCTGAAGGCCTATCCTCATCAATGATCCATAATCCAGTATTGCTCCGGGTTGATTGCTAAGTGAATCGAGTCCACCAAAAGTTGTCTCACCGATGGCTACCTGATACTCGTTCATGAACTGAACGACCGAATAAGTATGCGGCACTTCCGGAATTGTTCCTAAAAGTTTGCCGTTTTCATAGTGAAAAACTTCGCATAAGCTTCCCGGCTGGTGATCTGCGGCAGGATAAAAGGCTATTGCACCGTAGCGGGTATGCGAATCTGCCGCATAGGTGATCAGAACCGATCCATCCTTGCTGGCACCCTTTGTAACGATAAAATTAGTGCACGAAACAGCGGGAAAACTGTTCATCGTCAAAATGAACAGCAGGGAAAAAAATAAAAGATGCTTCATTAATAGATATTTGGGTCACGAATTTAACAACTATTGCTGGGTTTCAAAATAGTATAAACAATCTCTATTAAACCGAATACTCATTAAAAAATAAACTATTTTCGCGGAATTGAATTTGAAGGTTACAAACATCTGAAAATGAACAACATTAAAATAGTCATTCTTATTACTATAGTCAATCTGTCGGTAATCAACCTATCTAAAGCCGAGAATAAAACATCCGGTATTTGGATGGAAGTAGCTGCATCCAAAACAATTCATTCATTTGTTTTAGGAGTCAACAGCGAGTTGATGACAAAAGAAAATGGCAGAATGCTCGATAGAATTGGTCTGGGATTTAAAGTTGATTATCACCTTCTTAAGTGGCTAAATACAGGGATAGGGGTCGAATTTATTGATTTTAAAAGAACAAGTTACTACGAACTTAAAGGCCGATATTACTTTCAATTTGAACCATTCTGGAATTTCTCCAATTTCGTTTGCAGCCTGAGAGAAAGAATTCAACTCACAAGCACCACTGAACCTCAGTACAATTCACCTGATTTTTATTATTGGAGGAATCGCCTGGAGATTTTCTATCAGAAAAAAAATTGGAAAGTGGAGCCAATTCTTGATCTTGAACAATGGTACCATATTGGTGATTTCGACCATAGCATTACGACCGGATACCGGATTTCGATGGGGGCTAACTTCCATCCCGGACCAACGCAAAAGATCAAAGTCTATGGAATGCTAACCGATGGAACCATTATTAGCCGGGTAATGATTGGATTATCATACGAATTGAAACTATAACGACGGATGATAATACTTAAATATTTGCTCTAATTGAACTTGTTTATATTATTCTTATACAGGTACTTTATGTAAATAAAATAGTTTACTACTATTTATTTCTTTCCAATTCCTTTAAATTTTCCAATTTTTTCATTTTCAGAAAACTGTATATGTCGCCAAGGTGCTCTTTAACCCTTTTATTACCAAATTCATAGACCTTATGAATCAATCCGTCGAGAAAATCACGGTCGTGGGAGACTAGGATCAGGGTACCGTCAAAATCTTTTAACGCACTTTTCAATATTTCCTTGGTGCGCATATCCAGATGATTGGTAGGCTCATCAAGAATAAGCAGGTTTACTGGTTCAAGCAATAACTTTACCATCGCCAATCGCGTTCGTTCGCCTCCAGAAAGTATCTTTACTTTTTTGTGTATATCATCACCACCAAACATGAATGCACCAAGCAAATCCTTGATTTTCGTACGGATATCCCCTACTGCGACGTCGTCGATAGTCTGAAAAACAGTAAGCTCTTCGTCAAGCAGAGATGCCTGATTCTGAGCAAAATAACCAATCATGGTATTATGACCAAGTGTTAACTTACCCTCATACTCAATTTCATTCATGATGGCCTTCACTAACGTGGATTTGCCCTCCCCGTTTTTACCTACGAAGGCAATCTTCTCTCCTCTTTCGAGCGTAAGTGAGGCATTTGCGAACACTTGATGGTTCCCATAACTCTTGGTTAACTCTTCCACAATAACCGGATAGTTTCCAGATCTTGGTGAGGGCGGAAATTTCAGTCTAAGTGCGGAGCTGTCCACTTCGTCCACCTCAACAATTTCGAGCTTTTCGAGCATTTTTACCCGTGATTGCACCTGCAGGGTCTTCGAATACGTACCCTTGAAACGCTCGATAAACTCGGTCGTTTCGGCAATCATCTTCTGCTGTTCCTCGAAGGCTTTCTGTTGTTGTTCGCGACGCTCTCTTCGCAGCTCAAGATATTTTGAGTAGTTAACCTTGTAGTCGTAAATACGACCCATTGTTACCTCGATGGTTCTGGTGGTAATGTTGTCAATAAACGCCTTGTCATGAGATATAACCATTACCGCTTTAGCGCTGTTAATCAGAAAATCCTCCAGCCACTGCACCGATTCGATGTCTATATGGTTGGTGGGCTCATCCAATAGGATCAGATCGGGCTTTTGCAGCAATATCTTTGCCAGCTCAATTCGCATTCGCCATCCTCCACTAAATTCGCTGGTTGGACGCGTGAAATCTTCGCGCGAAAAACCAAGACCTAGCAATATTTTCTCCACTTCAGCATCGAAATTGATCTCTTCGATAGAGTAATACATTTCGCTTAACGTCGAAACTCGTTCAATTATACTGGCATAACTATCGGAGTCGTAATC
>JBBQJE010000074.1:0-14041 GCA_038325635.1 Bacteroidales bacterium | reverse complement strand
GTCCGAAGCAGTTCAAAAGGTATTAGCTGGTGAGCTTCATCCGGTTCATCCCCCTATTCGAACAAACTACGCAACGGTTGAACTGGAATTTTCTCCGTTCGATCTCAAATCATACCAAAATGACGTTCTAGGCGCTAATCGGTATTTGCATCGTCGGGCCAAACTGATGTTGGAAGCACACAACAAAGGATGGGATGTTAGCCATTTTCATTATCCGCTGCAAGTCGTTCGCTTCAATAAGGATCTGACAATTTTGGCCATGAGTGGCGAAGTGGTGGTCGACTATTCACTGAAAATGAAAAAAGAATTTAAAAATGAGAATTTGTTTGTGGCCGGTTACTGTAACGAAGTGTTGTGTTACATACCATCCAAGCGGATACTCGAAGAGGGTGGTTATGAAGCAAATGAAAGCATGATATACTATGGACTTCCTGGCCCCTTTGCAAATAATGTGGAAGAGAAGATATCAAATTCAATTCATCGTTTAATGAAACATGTAGGTGCCAAATCTTCAAAAAATTGACTTTATATTAGTGTAAATAAAGGAAATGTTATGACAACATTGAAAAATGGTTATTTAAGGCGTGAGTTTTTGAAGAAAACTTCAGTAGCCTCAGTAGGAGCTTTTTTGACAACGGGTTCGGTAAGACCTCTGTTTGCTAACAACGCAAAAGGTTTTGATGACCTTGCCATTCTAGGTGGTAAACCAATTCGAACAAAAAGCTGGCCTGGTTGGCCGATATGGAACCCTGAAACAGATGAAAAGCAGCTCGTTGATACCATTCGACGTGGGTTATGGTCTCGTGGGTTAATAACTAATGAATTTGAAAAAAAATGGGCAGAAGCAGTTGGTGCTAAACGTTCTCTACTTGTCGTTAATGGAACAAATGCTCTGATCACTTCCTTAATTCAGTTTAATATTGGTGGTGGTGATGAAGTAATTATTCCTCCATACACTTTCATCGCTACTGCAGCTGCAGTATTGGCGACTGGTGCAATCCCAATATTTGTAGATATTGATCCGGAAACTTTTCAAATTGATCCGCAAAAAATTGAAGAAAAGATCTCCCCGCGTACAAGAGCAATAATACCAGTTCATATCTTAGGTTTACCTGCTGATATGGTGCGAATTATGGAAATTGCAAAAAAGAATAATCTAATTGTTATTGAAGATGCTTGTCAAGCGCATTTGGCGGAAATAAATCACCAGAAAGTAGGAACCTTCGGTCATGCAGGTTGTTTTAGTTTTCAAAACTCTAAGAACCTGGCAATAGGTGAAGGGGGTGCTATCGTGAGTGATGACTTGGAGTTTATGGATAAATGTTATTCCTACCATAACTATGGTAATCCTTATGGAACCGTGGTCGGTGATATTGGCGCAGGCACTGTCATTGCTGGGACTAAATTACGTAGTACGGAATATCAGGCCGCCATTGGATTAGCACAATTGAAACGGTTAGAAGAACAAACTATAAGACGAAATATCAATGCAGAATATCTAAAGTCTAAAATAGAAAACATACCGGGTATCATTCCATATAAACTCTATAATCATGTGACCAGAGCCGCATTTCATCTTTTTCCCTTTCGCTACAAAAAAGAAGAATTTAAAAATCTGCCACGGAATGAATTTCTGAGTGCGCTCAGAGCGGAGGGAATTCCTTGCTCTAGTGGATATTCAACTCTTAACAATATGCCCTTTCTTGAAAATGCTTTTCAATCGAAGAATTTTAAGAAAATGTATCCTAAAATGATGCTTGATATCAAAATTTATAATGAGAATAATAAATGTCCGGCAAATGATCGTTTGTGCAATGAAGAGGCTGTATGGATTTCGCAGAATATGCTACTTGGTTCAAAAACAGACATGGATGACATATTCATGGCAATAGAAAAAATTCATACTAATTCAGCTAAAATTTCAAATAAATCAGACAGTTTACACATTGGTTGACACAAACACCACATTAATCCCCTATAAAACAAAAATCAGCTAATTACGTTTTATCGTAACTAGCTGATTTCTTGTGGGAACTGTTGGAATCGAACCAACGACCCTCTGCTTGTAAGGCAGATGCTCTAAACCAACTGAGCTAAGCTCCCTTTTTCCTTTAAAAGTGTTGCAAAGATAAGGCTTTTTTGAACTTTTGCAAGGTTGCATTAAAAAAAAATAATTTTCCTGCACTAATGAAGGATTGGTATTAAAACTGACTATCCAATTGATTCCAAACTTATCCGAGAACCTTTCATTTTCGACCACTCCTCAAGTCTTCCGGTCTTCTAGTCCAATAGTCTTCTAGTTCAATATTCCTCCCTTCTCCTATATCCTTTTTTATTTCAGCGCTGCAAAGAAATCGTTTCCTTTATCGTCCACAATGATGAAAGCCGGGAAATCAACTACCGTGATTTTACGAACAGCCTCCATGCCAAGTTCGGGAAAATCTATTATCTCTACCGATTTGATGCTGTTTTTTGCCAGAATTGCTGCCGGTCCGCCAATGGATCCCAGATAAAATCCGCCGTATTTTTTGCAGGCATCCGTAACCTGATTGGAACGGTTTCCTTTTGCGAGCATAATTAAGGATCCTCCCATTGATTGGAATTTTTCAACGTAACTGTCCATCCTGCCGGCGGTTGTCGGACCAAAACTGCCGGATGCCATTCCTTTAGGTGTTTTCGCCGGACCAGCATAATAAACCGGGTATTTCTTGAAATAGTCGGGCATCTCCTCACCATTGTCGATCATCTCTTTGATACGGGCATGTGCAATGTCGCGTGCCACTACCAGCGTCCCTCTGAGGCTAAGGCGAGTTTTGACGGGATATTTCGAGAGCTCTGCGCGTACCTCTTCCATTGGGCGATCTAAATCTATTTCGACAGATGGTTGCAGAAACGGAGCCGTCTTTGGCAGGAAGCGATCAGGGTGTGTCTCCAATTGCTCCAGAAAAATGCCATCTTTCGTGATTTTAGCCTTGATGTTGCGATCGGCACTACAACTCACGCCAATTCCTACCGGACAAGAGGCTGCATGGCGGGGTAATCGGATAACCCGTACGTCGTGGACGAAGTATTTACCGCCAAATTGTGCGCCAATCTCACTCTTCTGGCAGATTTCTGTGATTTTTTCTTCCCATTCAAGATCCCTGAACGCTTGTCCGCCTTCGTTGCCGGAAGTTGGAAGAGAATCATAATAGCCGGCCGATGCCTTCTTGACGGTTGCTAGTGTCGCTTCGGCTGATGTGCCCCCGATAACTACCGCCAAATGGTAAGGCGGACAGGCGGAAGTACCCAGATCTTTGATTTTTTCCTTGATGAAGTTGGTTAAGGTCTCCTCGTTCAGCAACGATTTAGTCATCTGATACAAGAAGGTCTTGTTGGCTGATCCTCCTCCTTTGGTAATAAACAGGAATTCGTATGAATTGCCCTCAGTGGTATAGAGATCAATTTGGGCAGGAAGGTTATTTCCGGTATTCTTCTCGTCGAACATCGTCAACGGAACCACTTGTGAATAACGTAGGTTACGATCGAGGTAAGTGTCGTAGATTCCTTTGGAGAGCGATTTTGCATCATCGATGCCGGTCCAAACGTTCTCTCCTTTTTTACCAATAACAATGGCAGTACCGGTATCCTGGCAAGTTGGTAATTCTCCTTCCGCAGATACCACCTGATTGAGCAGCATGGTGTATGCCACAAAAATGTCGTTGTCGCTCGCCTCCGGATCCTTTAAAATATCGGATAGCTTTTGCAGATGGTCGGCACGGAGGTAAAATGAGACATCCGCCAATGCTTCGCGGGAAAGGAGCTCAAGTCCTTCGGGAGCTATCTTCAGGATCTTTCTGCCATCGACTTCAAGTGTTTGAACGAAATCTTTGGTCAGCAGACGGTATTTTGTTGTATCTTTTTGGATTGGAAAGGGCTTTTGGTAGCTAAATTCTGACATGGTATAAATTTTTTTGTGTTGAAAGTTCCAAAGACAAAGGTACGAATATCTATTTTTTGAAACCGCACGGAATACGAAAAATAACTACTATGGATATAAAGAATTAACTGCAGAGGACAAGAAAAGCTTGCCGTAGAGGAGGCATAGGTTGAACCGTGGAGGACACAGAGGCAAGAAATAAGTTGACACAAAAAATTAATGAAGCTTATCTGATTCGAGGATGAAGACTCCATCACCGGGCTGCGAGGCCACCTCAATCATCTTTACGGCAACTTTGTCGACATGTATCGCTTTGTATTTAAGAGGGATCATGAAATCAAAGGCATTCATCATCCAACCTGCAAATTTCTCGCCGGCTCTTTTTTCGATACGCGGACCGAGTAAAAGGGAAGGCCGAAAAATCCCCAGACGGGGAAAGTCCACCAGTTTTAAATCTTCTTCCATCTGGCCTTTTACCTTATTGTAGAAGATAGACGAAGTCGGATTCGCCCCCATGGAACTTACAACATAAAATCCATTTGCCCCAATTGACTGTGACTTTATCGCAAAATTAATGACATAGTCGTGATCAACCGTAAAAAATGCATTTTTGCTTCCGGCTTTTGCGATGGTGGTTCCTAAGGCGCAGAAGGCATCATCCACTTTGAAATCAAGAGTTTGTGCGGCAAGCCGGTCAAAGTCAACAACATGCTGAACGAGGTTTGGATGCGCCAAATCAATC
This sequence comes from Bacteroidales bacterium, assembly GCA_038325635.1. GTDB lineage: Bacteria > Bacteroidota > Bacteroidia > Bacteroidales > Prolixibacteraceae > CAINVV01. The sequence goes on along the minus strand of JBBQJE010000074.1, from coordinate 9,380 downwards.
TTTTTTCTTACCAGGATATGCACCTGATTATAAGCAGGAGATTCCAGTAGCATGCGAACCAATGATGATCCGATAAGGCCGGAAGCGCCTACCACAACTGCTGATTTCATAGTTGGAAGTGTTTGAAAGGTAAATATGTTCGACTCTGACTGCCCCTCAACTGCGCTTAGAGACCTGTTCGTTTAGTCGTTAAAACAAATAATTCAATCCAATATACATTCCGGAATTACCGTCCTGTTTATTCAGAGCCATGCCATAATCAAGGGCAATAACGAAATTTTGATTCATTGCCAGGCGAATACCCGCACCATAGCTTCCATGCATCTTCTCGGTTCCGGGATTGAAATAGTCTGAAGTATTTTCATGTAACAAAGAAATAGTAGGAACTGCTATCTTTTTCGTAACCTGACCGATATCTGTGAAAAGATTTAATCCCCAGTAAAATTTCTGCCCAATGAAGTTCATTCGCGCAAATTTCCAACGTAATTCGAAATCTCCGTAAACAACTCCATCACCAACAACTCTATTTCTGAGTGCTCCGCGCAAATATCGGGAACCCCCCAAGCCATTGGTGGCATAGCCGGTCATGATCGTCGTAATCATTTGAGATTGGTAATAAAATGGCACATGTCCACCGATAGTTTGTTGCCATCCCAATCGGTACGCAAAAGACAGATCATTTTTGATCAGCGTGAAATATTGTCGATGGGTCAGGGAGAAACGCGAAAATCCTGATTCCGCGCCAAGAAATTTAGCAACAGTCGTAATTACAGCCTCTGTCCACATCCCTTTCATCGGATTGACTTTGATATCACGTGTATCGTAAACCAGGCCGGCTTTCAACTCAGGAATGAAACCACCACCGGCCTCCTCGGGCGAAATAATTCCCCATTGGATATATTTTTGGTAAAGTCCGGGTTGTGCCTGTACACTTGGAAGAATATCAGCATCACTCTTGTTTTTGTTCAGTTTGTCGATATCAACAGTGGATAGTTTGAAATTTTGAAGGTTAATTCCAGCCACCCATTTTAAGTGAGAATCACCAATTTTATGCTGTAAATCTACTTTTAACCGAAAATTATTTTGTTGTAGTTTATAAAACATTCGTGTTTTGTAATTGTCTGAATTTTGATCTATCCATGATTTTACCAATACAGATTCAAAGCCATTAAATCCATAGAAATCATAGGCCTGGTCTGTGAGATAAGTCATGTCCAGCGAAAAGTCAAAGTTTTTAAGTAGCTGATCTGATGTGTAATAGAAGCGATTTACCCCGCTGCCTTTCGTAAAGCGCGAAACCTCAAAATAGAGAGAGTGGTTGTAAGCAGGAAACCGTTTCCCGTCGCCATAATTGTAGAAATTGACGAGCGCCCCATATTGAAATCCTAAATCTGTGTCAAAGGAGATGGCTGGTAATGCACCGAAATTCCAGCCGGTTTTGATAGAATCCCCCTTAGCCTTTGAAGTTTTATCTGCAGCTATGGTCTGCAAGGTAAAGACGACCAGAAGTAAAAAGGCAAAAAAAAGTCTGATTAGTCTCATAGTTTGAATAGTTATGTCGTTTAATTCTACACGAATATCAGATTATTTTTTCAATTATTTTCAACAATTTGAAGTTTCCAACGTAAAACTATTAAAATGTCGATTTTTCTGCAGCATGGAGTTTGAAACATAAAAACTAAAATTTTAGCATGAAACGAAGAAGTTTTATTCTATCAACGCTCGTTGCATTGCCAGCAATTGCTTATGCAAAAATAATTCCAAAATCAGTTATGAGAACAAATATGGGTTTTAAGGTAAATTCGGGTGAGGCAAGGTTTGGTACTCACTTTAAAATGAAAGGCGTAACTTCGAACACTCTAGATATCAAGATTTCAGGAAAGGATACTGAAAATGAAGTCGCTGTATTTGAACAAACTGGATTATCACCCAAAGGCGGACCACCGTTGCATATTCATCCATTTCAGGATGAATGGTTTTATTGTGTAGAAGGTGAATATCTTTTTCAGGTAGGTGAAGTTAACTATTCGGTAAAACCCGGTGACACAATCTTTCTACCCAGAAAAATTCAACATGCCTTCGTACAATTGACTGAAAAAAGTAAAATGATTGTTTCCTATATACCTGCAGGTAAAATGGAGGCATTTTTTGAGGCAACTGACAAATGGACATCTCCTCCTTCAAGAGATGAGATCGTAAAAGTTTTTGCGGATCATGATATGGAAGTTGTTGGTTCTCCCTTAAAAGTATAAATTTATTCCTACGCAAAATTTTATTTTTGGTGTATACTTATTTAATTTTCACATTATTATTACCATGAAATACATCGGAGCTCATGTTAGTGCGGGTGGGGGAGTAGAGAATGCTCCGCTTAACGCCAAAGAAATAGGTGCCAATGCTTTTGCCTTGTTTACCAAGAATCAACGTCAGTGGAACTCACCTCCATTAACTGACAAAAGTATAGCGGCGTTTAAGGCCAATTGCGAAAAATTCGGTTTCCTGCCGGAGATGATTCTACCCCACGATAGTTATTTAATTAATCTTGGACATCCGGAGGAGGAACCTTTAGCGAAATCCAGAGAAGCATTTTTGGATGAAATGCAGCGATGCGAGCAGCTGGGACTGAAGCTTTTAAATTTTCATCCGGGCAGCCATTTGCAAAAGATCGAGGTATCCAAATGTTTGACAAATATTGCAGAGTCAATCAATTATGTTTTAGAGCGAACAAATGGGGTTACTGCAGTTATTGAAAATACAGCCGGACAAGGTTCAAACCTTGGTTATATCTTTGAACAAATTGCTGAAATTATTTCTCAGGTGGAAGATAAATCCAGGGTGGGTGTTTGCATAGATACCTGTCATACTTTTACTTCAGGTTATGATCTCCGGGTAAAAGAGGAATATGAGCGTACCTGGATGAAATTTGGGGATGTGATCGGATTCAAATATCTCAGCGGCATCCATCTGAATGATTCAAAAAAAGAGCTTGGCTCGCGTGTGGACAGGCACGACAGCGTTGGAAAGGGTTTTATCGGAATCGAATTGTTCAAAATGGTGATGCAGGACGAACGTTTCAACAATATTCCAATTATCCTCGAAACCCCGGATGAGACGCTGTGGGCGGAGGAGATTCGTTTATTAAGAACCTTTGAAGTTTAAGAAAAGGGAATTATTAATTACTTACTCTGTGATTCCCTTCCATTTATCAGTCCGAAATGGATCTGCGGGTAAATCTTTGCTATTGTATAGATTCACATCGTCAGGATTGTTTGCCCATCCGTAACGAACGGCAACAGGTACATTAACATCAGGAGAGCTGACAACCAATGTATTGGTTCCAGTAATCATTGCCTTAGCCCAGTAAAATTTGTGGTCGGTTCCTGCCAAGGTAAATCCTTTGACGTACCCATATTTATCTTTAGCTTTCAGTCCCAACACAGTATGATCGAAAGTGATCTCAACGGTATTTCCAATTATCTTCATCTCCTTGTAAACCGGTCCAAGATTTTCGATCGGCTGACGATAAGCAACAGTAAGAGCTGAGAGTGCCAGCCTGTTCCCTACCGTCTGCTTGTCTTTCGGATGAATATCCAACGCATTGCCAACATCAATAGCTGAGGCCATGCCTGTTTTTGGCAAAGCCAGGGTCATGGATTGTGCCTCGCGTAATTCGGCCCAGGTACTTTCAACGGGAATGCTGTCGGCCTTCATGAAATTGGCAAGTTGAACAAATAGGAAAGGAAAATCGCCCTGATCCCATTGGGCTCTCCAGTCTTTAATCATATCAGAAAAAACGCGGCGATATTGGAAAGCCCTTCCGGCATTTCCTTCTCCCTGGTACCAGATAGCGCCTTTTATTCCGTAAGGTATTAGCGGATTGATCATTCCGTTGAACAACAGGGTAGGATAGGAGTTTGGTCCGAGCTTCTTTTCATTGGTTTTGTTGTATTCTGCCAGATCGATTTTCTTCAGATCTTCCAGTTTAGCTGCAAAATCGGGATTTTTGGCGATGGCCTCTGGGCTTGTCCAGGTTTCGGCGACTGTTCCTCCCCAAGAAGTGTTGATCAATCCAATTGGAACTTTCAATTTCTGATAGAGCGCACGTCCAAAGAAGTAGGCTACCGCAGAGAATTTTGGACTTGAAACTGGCGAACATTGCCACCATTCTCCCTCTTCCAGATTTTCCATTGGTGTTTGAGCCATCCGTCTTTTAACGGTAAAGAGGCGTATCTCAGGATAGTCGGAAGCTGCAATCTCGGCTTGAGCATTGATAGCCGAAGAGAGGTTGAATTCCATATTCGATTGACCGGAACAGACCCAAACCTCACCGATAAGGATGTTTTCTATCGTACGAAGGTTACTGCCTTTGACGACCATGTTGTAAGGACCCCCGTAATTCATGGAGGGAAGGGTAATTTTCCATTTGCCGTCTTTACCGGTTTTAGTGGTAACCGTTTTGTTATTAAATGTAACACTGACCTTCTCGCCAGGTGAAGCCCATCCCCAAACGGGAATTGGAATACCTTGTTGTAAGACCATATTACAATTGAAAAAAGGAGGGAGGACAACCTGAGCTTCAGACAACGAGCATACGAAGAGCAGGACAAAAAATAGTTTCCAGCTTTTGATGGTGATTTTCATTTTTTCTATGATTGAATTGTTTGGTAGTACTTTAAAATAAGTAGAATGAAATCGAATTAAGTTGAAATAAATATTTTCCTTTTTAATTCGTAACGAAAATAACCATAATATTTAGAACTCATAATTTTCCTGAATAATCTTATCATTCAAATTGATTTACTTTGTGTAATAAACTATAAAATCATGAAATCATTTGTTTTGGAGGAGACCAATTGGAGAACAGTTAAGGATACTCGTCCGGAAGTGGCTGTATTACCCTGGGGTGCCACTGAGGCGCACAATTATCATTTGCCGTATGGAACAGATAATTATATTGCTGCGCAGTTAGCAGCAGATTGTGCAAAATTGGCAGTCGACAGAGGGGCGCAGGTGATTGTTTTGCCAACTATTCCGTATGGGGTGAATACAGGACAGTCAGATATTTTGTTGGATATGAATTTGAATCCAAGTACTCAATTTCTTATCCTGAAAGATCTGCTGACGGTGCTCAATCGACAGTCTATAAGGAAATTCGTCGTACTAAATTCCCATGGAGGTAATGATTTTAAGCAGCACATTCGTGAATTGAATCTCTTATTTCCTGAGATGTTGTTAACGCAATGCAACTATTTTAAGTTGCCGGGGATAGAAAAATTCTTTGAGGATCTTGGTGAACATGCAGGAGAGGTCGAGACGAGTTTGATGCTTCATCTTTTTCCTGAGTTGGTTATGCCTTTAGAGACTGCCGGCGAAGGTCATGCAAAGAAATTCAGCGTTGAAGCTTTAAATCAGGGATGGTCGTGGGCAGAAAGGAGATGGAGCCAGGTAACAGAAGATACCGGAATTGGAAATCCGGCCAAAGCTACAGTTGAAAAAGGAAAGGCATTTTATGAATATGTGACCAAAAAGGTTGCTGATTTTTTGGTTGAATTGGCCGAAGCTGATTTAAAAGATCTATACCGATAGGAAAATTACAAATTACAAATGAATGAGGAACAGTGTCATTTGATAAGCTAACAGCTGTAAAAATCCTTACAAAAACACAAATGGGAACAAATCTTTTGAATTTGTCCCCATTCTACCTTGACAAGCGAACTCGTCGTGGTGCCAGGCTACGGTTATTGCGGTTGGCCTTTCAGTCATTCACTTTGCTTACGCATCGTTTCCTACTTATTCGACCCCTACCTTCCGTTACAACTTGTTACAGCGGTAACTTTCGGTTCTCCTTGTGGTTTCCTTGCGGATTCCTTTCGGGAGGGGAGTTGTTCAAAGTCCGTCTTGCTAATTCATCTTTCGATGTCTGACTTTCAGGGTACTTTCGTTTGTCTTGCGACATCCGATTTCCTTCGAAAACTTCCCGTAACTTGCGTCACGTTCTGTCTTACACTTTAAACTTCACTACCTAAAGAACGCTCAGCGCCTTTTTTCTTGTCGGCCGTTCGATGCTTGTCCGAAACTTGCGTCTCGTTCTTGCTTCTTCGGCTGCCTTCCTCTGCAAATCGCTTTTGAGGGCGGTGTCTGCTCGGGCTTCCTTTCCCGGTTTCCTTGCGGATTCCGTTCCGAGAATCTCCTTGCGGTTTCCTTGCGGATTCCCTGGGGGAGAGGATGCATCAAGTCGGGAGAAATATTAATCTTTCAATCAACAAACGCCCGGAGTACTTTCTCATTCTTACGAACTACTCTTGCGAGCTCTCTCTTGCGAGGGACGATTTCCTTTGAAAATTTTCCGGAACTTACGAACCATTCGATCTTCGACTTTTTTGCTACAACATTGAAAAGAACACTCAGCACTTTTTGGTTGTCCGGGAAACCTTAGATTGCTCCTTGTTAACCCAAACTCCGACCCATCTGTGATGCGGATCTTGCGATCCGTTCGATTTGGCTTCCAACTCAGTTAAGAACTTTTGGCCTCTTCCACCATTTTTGGGTGACCCTTTATGGCTGACCTGATGAATCAAATGTAATACAATTGATACCCTGTTTGCAAGTATTTTTGAGCTTTTATACAAACCTTGTTTCAACCGGAGTTATTAACAATTGTTAATAACTTGAATACCATAAATATTTGATTACTAATCATTTGCAAAAATAGCTTTAATTATAATAATTCCAAATATCATAATTTTATTACGAAAGGGGTAAAAGGAATCATTTTTCTTTAAAAAAATACGCTTGTTGAAATGCATGAATTATCTTTGCAGGCTATTTATGTCAAATTTGATTCTAGTAGAAAGTCTCAAAAATGTTCAATAGTTCTGTCAGAAAATGAAAAAAGCAAGTTTAAATAATGAGAATGAACTGAAGTATCTCTTCTTACTTAATCCGGTGGCTGGGGTTGGTGCGCGACGTGATTTTCTGCAAATTATAGAAATGGCCTGTAAAGAAAAAGGAGTTGCTTACAAAATTCTTTTTACCAGGTGTGCAGGCGACGCGAAGAAAATTATCAACAAGAAATTTGAAAAATTCGATGTTTTCGTTGCTGTTGGAGGCGATGGAACCATGAATGAAGTAGCATCCGCGTTAGCTGGGACAACTGGAATCATGGGCTTAATACCTGCAGGCTCAGGTAATGCATTAGGTCGTGAACTTGGGCTTTCCATGAAACCGACGAAAGCCATTTGGCAGCTTTTAAATGGACATAGAACAAAGATTGACACCGGTATAGTAAACGGCCGTCGATTTATGAATGTATGCGGATTGGGTTTTGATGATCATATTGCCCGTTGCTTTGCCAAATCTACCAGCCGCGGAGCCCTTTCCTATTTCAAAGCAGTGATCAAAGAATTTTTTAACTACCAATCTTCGACGTATGAAGTAGTAATTGATGGTGTATCTACCCATTATACTTCATTCGTTCTAACCTTGGCAAATACTGCTCAATATGGTAACGACGCCTTCATTGCGCCAAAGGCAAGCATAACAGATGGTGTTTTGGATTTTTGTGCGCTCAAGCCATTTGGATTTTTTAGTGCCTTAGGATTAGGAATCCGGTTATTTAATAAAACGATTGATCGTTCCGGTTTTTGCACCTATTTCAAAACTACGAAATTGACAATAAAAGGTAAGAATCTAAATTTTCATGTGGATGGTGAACCTGTTGCCAATAATGATCCAATTGAGATTTCGATTGATCCGTTGTCGCTGAATATTGTGGTGCCGTGAATATCGTTGGGTGTCTGTTAAATTGATTTAGGGCGAATGTAATTCGAGGGCGAATGTTATTCGCCCCTACGTCACCACAAAATTCGTAATATCCTCTTCCGTTATAACCTTGCTGCCTAAAATGATTAGTCTTTCAATTACGTTGTGGAATTCGCGGATATTGCCGCTCCATGAACGTTGTGCCAGCATCTCCAATGCTTCCGGCGTGATCTCTTTCGGTGGTTGGCCATACTCATTACATAACTGAGCTATAAAAAAGTTGGCCAGCAGTGGAATGTCTTCCTTGCGCTGATCAAGCGAAGGGACGTGGATCAGGATGACGCTCAGACGATGGTATAAATCTTCCCGGAAGTTCCCATCCCGGATCTCTTCCTGCAGATCTTTGTTGGTAGCCGCGATGACCCGCACATTTACTTCAACCGGTTTGTCGCTTCCAACCCTTGTGATGATATTTTCCTGTAAAGCTCGCAGAACTTTTGCTTGCGCTGAAAGGCTCATATCTCCGATTTCATCCAGAAACAAAGTTCCGCCATCGGCTTGTTCAAATTTTCCTTTTCGTTGTTTGATGGCAGAGGTAAAAGCTCCTTTTTCGTGACCAAATAGTTCGCTCTCAATTAATTCTGATGGTATTGCAGCACAATTCACTTCCACAAAGGAATTTTCGGAACGGGAAGAATATTCATGAAGCCGACGCGCCACCAATTCTTTGCCGGTTCCGTTGGCGCCTGTTATCAGAACCCGTGCTTCGGTTGGAGCTACTCTGTCGCACATTTCCAATACTTTTTTGATGGCTGCCGATTCGCCAATGATTTCAAATTTCTTGCTGACTTTCTGCTTCAAAAATTTAGTTTCCTTTACCAGCACCGATTTATCGCTTGCATTACGAAGAGTGATCAGGAGACGGTTCAGATCAAGCGGTTTCTCGATAAAATCGAAGGCTCCTTTTTTGATGGCTTCAACGGCAGTGTCGATGGTACCATGACCAGAAATCATCACTACCGTGGATTCCGGTTTTATTTGCATGATATTTTCAAGCACTTCGAGACCATCCATTTCCGGCATCTTAATGTCACAAAGGATAATATCGAAATCGGTGGTTTTTACCAATTCGATGCCCAGGAGGCCATTTTCTGCTATCTCCACCTGATATCCCTCGAATCCAAGGATATCTTTCAAGGTATTGCGGATACTTCTTTCGTCGTCGATTACCAATATTTTAAGCATAGCAGAACTAGTTAATGATCATTTTTTTAACATTTCGAACATGACTCCCTCTTTCAACGAAAAATGAGTGTGAATCAGTTTCGGAATATTCAACTCACGGAGGATGAAATTAATAAATATTGTAGCGATGATAATCATCTCCACTCTGTTTTTGTCGACGCCGGGAATAAGGCAGCGGCTTTCCCGGTTTGCCGTTATTACCTGCCGGTGAATTCGGTAAAAATCAGTCAGTGGAAAGACAGACGCTTTTCGGAAAGTTGCATCGGGTTCTTTGGCTTCCAGAATATCCATCAACGTATCAAAAGCCCCTGAACAACCAACCATCACCTTAGGTTTGTGCTGCGAACACAATTCCTTTAACGGAGTCAAATGCG
>JBBQJE010000073.1:0-14066 GCA_038325635.1 Bacteroidales bacterium | reverse complement strand
CCATCTCTGAATTTGAAAAGGTGATCGGTTCGAAAACGAAAGGCATCTTTATCTGCAATCCAAATAATCCAACTGGATACGTTTATACCCGTGAGGAGTTACTCCAATTGCAGGAACTAGTTCTGCGATACGACCTTTATCTGATCGCGGATGAAGTTTATAGTGAGTTTGTTTATGATGGGAAATCGCACTATTCGGTTTTAGAACTCAACCGGATCAAGGAAAATGTGGTGATGGTCGATTCTGTTTCCAAACGGTTTAGTGCTTGTGGCATCAGGATCGGTTCGCTTGTTTCGAAAAATACGAAGGTCATTAAAGCCATTTCGAAGTTGGCCATGGCCCGGCTTTGTCCGCCAATGCTGGGACAAGTTGTTGCCGAATCAGCAGTTGATTCTCCTCCTGAATACATGGAAGATGTTTACAAGGAATACCGTCAACGGCGCGACTATTTTATCAATGCCTTAAACGAGATTGAGGGCGTTTATTCCCCTATGCCAATGGGGGCGTTTTATTCGATGGTTAGCTTGCCAATTGATGATAGCGATCGATTCTGTCAGTGGATGCTGGAAGAGTTTGAATTTGAAGGTGCTACTGTGATGATGGCGCCTGCATCAGGATTTTACGATACGCCAGGTGCCGGAAAAAATGAGGTTCGGGTCGCGTACGTTTTGAACAGAGAGGATCTCAAAGCGTCTATTGTTTGCTTGAAAGAGGCTTTAAAGGTATATCCCGGAAGGACAATATAAAATCAGTAGGAGGTACTAAAAAAAAGCTGTCAGGTTTTAAATCCTGACAGCTTTTTTTTTAGATAACGATAATCATAAATCGACACTCTTGAATTTAGGAACCAAGGCGTGCATGATAAACCATGCCATGAGATAGGCCGTGGCACAAAAGACGAATACCCAGGTATACGCAATTGTCATATTTCCTTGAACTATTGGTGATTGAATATTTTTAAGTTGGTCAAACAATCCCGGATCCAGTGATTGAAGTTGTGCAATGACATCTTTTGGGAGATTTCCCAATTCAACGATGTTGATGTTGAGATGATCCCCATTTTTGTTCACCAGTTGCATTGACCTAATCTTTTCGACATAATCACCCATTTGCTGCGATTGAGCCGCAACCCACGATTTGGCAATCCCGGCAGTACGGTAGGCATCGAAAACCCATCCGGCCGACTTACCTACTGCAATTCCACCCAAGGCACCAGCCATACCGCCAATTCCTGTAACACTACCAACTGCTTTTGTTGGGAACATATCCGATACAGTGGTAAAAATATTAGCAGACCAAGCCTGATGTGCTGCCGTTCCTATACCAATAATAAGGATTGGAAACCAGTAGCTATATGATCCAAGAGTTTGGGCACTTAGCACAATTAAGGGGAAGAATGCAATAGTTAACATCGCTTTCATCCGGGCGGAATATGGTTCATATCCTTTGTTGATATAATACATTGGAAACCAGCCTCCGCCAATACTTCCAATAGATGACATCATGTAAAGGACAGCTAGAGGAAAGGCAATTTGCATACCCGTCATCCCATATTGAGCCTTCATATAAGCCGGAAGCCAGAAAAGGAAAAACCACCATACACCGTCGGTCAAGAATTTGCCAATACTGAATGCCCAAGTTTGTTTGAATTGAAGCAGTTTGAACCAGGATACTTTTTCTTTTACTGTACCATCAGCATTTTTAGCTTCAGGAACATTGTCAACGCTGATATAGGCAAGCTCGGCTGCTCCTATTCTTTTACTGCGTGTAGGGATTTCATACAGCCAGAACCAAAAAATCAACCAAAAAAATCCAATTCCTCCGATGATTAGGAAGGCTGCTTCCCATCCAAGATGGTCGGCAATCCAGGGAACTGTAATTGGTGCCAGGATTGCACCTACATTCGTTCCGGAGTTGAAGATTCCGGTTGCGAGTGCCCTTTCCTTCTTTGGAAACCATTCGGCCATTGTTTTTATGGCTGCAGGGAAGTTACCTGCCTCACCAAAACCAAGCACACCACGGGCAAACATAAAACCACCAGTGCTTTTAGCAAGTGCATGAATCATTGCACCCACAGACCATATAATCAAAGACCAGGCATATCCTAGTTTAGTGCCCAGCCAATCGATAAATTTTCCGGCAAATAGCATTGAGATAGCATACACTAACTGGAAAGCTGAAATTATGTTGGCATAATCTGAATCAGTCCAATTGAACTGAATTTCCAGCCGGTCTTTCAAAAGACTAAGAACCTGTCGATCAAGGTAGTTAACTGTAGTAGCAAAGAAGACCAGGGCGCAGATAGTCCATCTGTATTTTCCGATCTTTTCATTAAGATTATTCATTTTTCACAAGTTTATTTAGTTGTTAAATTAATCTAATGGGTCATTCAAAATTAAAATAATTTTTGGCATTGTTGAAAGAAATATCTTCAACCATTTTACCAAGTAATTCCATGTCGGCAGGGATTTCTCCATTCTCAACATCTGTACCTAATAAATTACAAAGAATTCTTCTGAAGTATTCATGGCGCGGGTAGGAAAGGAAGCTTCTCGAGTCGGTGAGCATCCCAACAAACCTACTTAACAGACCAAGGTTAGAGAGTGATTTTATCTGGTTCTCCATGCCGTCTTTCTGATCCATAAACCACCATCCTGATCCGTATTGGAGCTTTCCGGGTATGGTACCGTCCTGGAAATTACCAATCATTGAGGCAATTAAATCATTATCGCGCGGATTGAGATTGTAGAGGATGGTTTTGGTGAGCTTATCTTCACTATCCAATTTATTCAGAAATTTTGACAGCGGACGGGCAATTTCAAGGTCTCCGATAGAGTCAAATCCCTTATCAGGACCCAGTTGATTAAAAAGCCTGGTATTGTTATTACGAAGTGCCCCAAGGTGAAATTGCTGTGTCCAACCTCTGCTGTGATCCATTACGCCAAACTCAAAAAGCATAGCAGATTTGAACTTCAGAATTTCTTCCTGAGTTAGGGATTTTCCGTTTCTTATTTTTGAGAAAATGGCAGAAATCTCTGTGTCAGAATAATCAGCAGCGTAGATGGTGTCTAGTCCATGGTCCGAAAGACGACAGCCATTGTCGTGGAAAAACTGATGACGCTTATCTATGGCAGCGATAAATTCGGCGTAATTTGAAATACTGCAATCGGCAGCCTTCTCGATTTTGTCAACATAACTGTTAAATACAATTGGAGATTCTACCATCATAGCAGCATCCGGACGCCATGCCGGCAAAACAGCGACCTTAAAATTACTCGCTTTGATACTTTGGTGATATTCCAGCGTATCGATCGGATCATCTGTAGTGCAGATGGTATGAACATTCATTTTTTCAATGATACCGCGGCAGGAAAACCCTTGTGAAGTAAGTTGTTCATTGCAACGATCCCAAATGGAGGCGGCACTTTGCTTGTTTAATACGTCTTTAATTCCAAACGGACTTCTTAATTCGAGGTGAGTCCAGTGATACAAAGGGTTGCGTAATGTATAAGGTACGGTTTCGGCCCACTTTTCGAATTTTTCCCAATCCGAAGCATCTCCGGTACAATACTTTTCAGCTACTCCATTGGTTCTCAGCGCACGCCATTTGTAATGGTCGCCGTTCAACCAAATTTGTGTCATGTTATCAAATCTCTTATCGTCGGCAATCTCTTTTGGTGAGATATGACAGTGATAATCGAAGATGTGCATCTTTGCCGCATGATCGTGATAGAGCTCCTTTGCGGTTTTTGAATGAAGGAGGAAATCTTCGTCCATAAAATTCTTCATAGAAATGAATATTGAATAATGAAAAGTGAAAAATGGAAAGAGGAAAGCGTTGTGTTATAATTTGAAAAGACGTTTCAGGTGACGGTCATAAAGATTTTCTTCGACACAAGACCCGATCAATTCACTGTTGGCTTTAAGCAGATCGGTATAGTGAGTACCTAGTTCAGCCGCAATTTTATAGCCAACATGGATCAATTGCCTAAAGTTTGGATTATAATCAGAATGACCCGGAATATGGCGCAATGTATTGGCATATTTCTCTTTAGTCCAGGATTTTACCTCTTCTGCCGAGGGTAGTTTTTTCTGATCGATATCTATAACGTCAGCATACGGTGCGCATAATTCTTCTTGGCGCGACAAAGCTTGTACATAAATCGATTTCGCAGTTTCCAGCGCCTCACCTCCTGCTAAGGCCAATCCGATTACCTCTTCCAGCCAGTTGGTTCCGGCAGTTTTGACATGGATACCCTTGCCATGACGTGTGATAATTCGCTGAATTTCAGGATATATCGAGAATTTATCTGAACCGGAATGGACGCTAAGCTTCAGGTTATCAGGTAAATTGAATTCTTTGATGGCATATTCAATAACCAAAATATCTTCTTCAAATTCCTGAGCAAATTTGGCAACATCACCTACATAATCGACTCCCTTATTAAATCTTCCCGTGAATTTCGGTGCGATAGTTTGTGCCGGAATTCCTAAGTCAGCAATCATTTTAAGGATAAAGAAGAGTTCAACCGGTGATTGGGGCGATTCGACCTCATCCATTGAAATCTCAGTGATGAAATTGTCTGCACCTTTACGGTCTGCGATGAAACGGTAAATATTATTTGCTTCTCCAATGGCAGTTAAAAACTTATTTGCAATGGTCGTGAGGAGCTGCTCATCAACCTGGAATGGATGTGCTATTTTCGGAATTGAAAGCGATCCGGTATAAGATTTGCACGAAGCGATAAACGCTTCAATTTCTTGATGGGCAGGTGCAATTCCTATTTTCCCGGCTACATCAAGCGTGAAAAAGTTGGACGAATGAATAAAATTCTCAACATTTCCGAGATTAATATGATCTGCATCAACACAATAACTTCCTTTGTATCCCAATGTTTTAACGGCATTATCGGCCTCGTTGCGTGTATCCTGTGGATGTGTGTGTACGTACCCGTGTTCGCGGTTAGACTTATTCCAAACCGGTATTACATCAACTCCACCATTTTGTGCCTTTAAAAGAGCTCTGAGTTGTGCGACTCCCTGATGTGCGAATCTGTCGCCGATTCCAAAACTGTATTTTCCTAGTTTCATTTTATGGTATAATAATAGTTCCGTGTTCGTTCACGAAAGTAATTATTTTTTTCAAAACCACTAAATTTTCACTAATCAGAATTTCGCTTGACAGCATGTTTAAATTTTACAACAGCAAAATTAATTTCAATCGTTGTTTCTGAACCTATTTGTTTGTTGTCGAAAATTCTTTCCGTGTTCGTACACGATATGTAAAAAATGATTAATTTTGTTCAACTTAATCATATAAATGAGAAAGAATATTCGAATCAAAGATATTGCTCTCAAAGCTGGCGTTTCAATAGGAACGGTCGACAGGGTTCTGCATAAAAGAGGTGAAGTATCTATTGAAACCAAAGTTAAGATACAGCAGATTATTGATGACCTCGATTATCGACCCAATATTTTGGCGAGCAGTTTGGCCTCAAAAAAGAATGTGCTATTTGCTACGTTAATGCCCATTGCTATCAACCAGGATTCCTATTGGTCGAAACCGCAATTGGGAGTTGAAAAGGCAATGGATCAATTAAAGGCGTATGGTGTTAAGATTCAGCAGTTCTATTTTGAGATGGATGATTCATCCTCCTTCTCTATTGAGGCAGAAAAATTGCTTCACACCAAGCCGGATGGTGTCATGCTAGCGCCTTGGGCCAAAAGAGAAGCTTTGCAATTTACCAAGAAATTGGACGCTCTTAAAATTCCATATATTTTTATAGATGCTTCGCTTCAGGAGGCTCATCCAATTAGTTTCGTAGCACAAAGTTCTTTCGATAGCGGCTTTCTTGCTGCCAAACTAATTGACTGGGGTGTTCCCGAGAATAGTATAATCCTGCTCATTCATGCTGCCCGGGAGTGGGATAACGCCAGTCATCTTTTGCAACGTGAGCGCGGATTTATGCACTATTTTGAAGAGAATATAAGAAATCACAAGATCTTAAAAATGGAGATTTCCGGTGATGGCGATGAAATTGTTGCTAATCTCAAACAACTAGGTCTGGATCCCTGCGAGGTAAAAGGTCTCTTTGTCACCAACTCCAAGGTTCATTTGGCAGCCGATTGTTTCGATGCTCTATGTGCCGTTCCTAAGATTATTGGGTATGATCTGATTCCTAAAAATATTGCCTTATTAAAGCAAGGTAAGATCGACTTTTTAATCTGTCAGAAACCGGAGGTACAAGGCTCGCACGCCATTCATTTACTTTTCGATTTTTTGGTTAAAAAGGAGAAGATCAGAAAAGAAAATTTCACATCTATCGATTTGATTACCAAAGAGAACATAAATTTCTACAATTCAATTTAATATTTCAAACAGCATAAAATTTATAAAATGAAGAAAATTTCTTTTGACGACCTTAACGGAAAAGTTTGTGTTATAACTGGTGGTGCCGGAGTAATCGGTATTTCATTGGTTAAAGCATTGGTATCAGTAGGCACGAAAGTTGCTATCGTTGATATTAATGAAGAACTGGCTCAGCAGGTAGCGGCTGATATTTCGACGGAATTCAATGCAACCTGTATTGGTGTAAAAGCGAATGTACTCGACAAAGAATCTCTCGAGGCTGCCAAAATGATCATCAATGAAAAGTTAGGCCCTATTGAACTGCTGATTAATGGTGCCGGTGGCAATTCGCCTCAGGCAACCACACAAGTGGAACAAATCGAAGAAACAGATCTTGAAAACCTCGAAAGAACTTTCTACGGACTTCAAATGGAAGGTTTTGACAAGGTTTTTGCCTTGAATTTCAAAGGGACAATTCTTCCTACCATGGTTTTTACACGTGATATGTTGACGAACAAAAAAGGTTCCGTATTGAATATCTCCTCAATGAATTCGTATCACCCCCTCACAAAAATTCCTGCTTACTCAGCCGCTAAAGCTTCGGTGAATAATTTTACAGAATGGCTGGCAGTTCATCTGGCAAAAATGGGAATTCGGGTTAACGCGGTTGCTCCGGGATTCTTTATAACTAACCAGAATCGCTTTCTGGTATTGGATGAGAAAACCGGTGGCTATTCAGCTCGCGGTACCAAAATAGTTACCAATACGCCGATGGGAAAATTTGGTGATCCTGACGATTTGCAGGGTGCAACACTCTATCTTTTATCAGACATTTCTTCTTTTGTTACCGGTATTGTTATCCCGATTGACGGCGGTTTCAATGCATACAGCGGAGTATAAAAAGGGAGGCGGAGAGAGGGCAAAAAGGGCGAGAGCAACTCCGGAAAAGAGAATCTTTCCATCCACGTTAAATAGATCACCGTGGAACGACCAAAACCCTCAACTTTCAACATTTTTATACCTATCATCTTGACGCAATGAATTGCGTCTCTACAAACGAAATTCTCAACTTTTCATTTTTCACTTTTCATTTTTCACTTTTTAAAATATGAGCATCACAATTAAACAAAATTGCAAAACTTCCTTGCTGATTCCTACCAGCATGGGAATTCGGATCACCCCGGTCAACGGACAGCCTGTGCACAGCAGCAACCTTTTCCAAATGGATGTTTCCAGTGCGGAATCTAACGTTGCCAGTATCTCTTCCTACCTAGGGCTTCCCGTAAAGGTGTTAACCACTTTTGTAAAGGATAGTCCGATAGCGCACATGATTAAAAGTAATCTTCTCGCCAGGAGAATGACTTTCGAAGGACCGGAAGTTGAACAAGGCGACCCGTGGGGTTACCGTCACCAGTTTAATATCGCTGACAGTGGCATCGGTGCACGCGGTCCAAGGGTTCATAATGATCGTGCCGGTGAAGTTGGCCGTACCCTGAATGTCAAGGATTTTGATTTGGAGCGTATCTTTAAAGAAGAAGGTGTTCAAATTGTGCACCTTTCAGGATTGATCGGCGCTTTATCTCCCGAAACCAGTAAATTCTGTCTGGAGCTTGCTCGTAGCGCAAAAAAGTACGGTACCCGGATTGCCTTCGACCTTAATTATCGTGCCTCATTTTGGAAGGGAAGAGAAACTGAATTGAGTGCAATCTTTGAGGAGATAGCCTCAGTTTCTGATATTCTGATCGGTAACGAAGAGGATTTTCAATTGTGTCTGGGTATCAAGGGACCTGAAGCTGGCGGCAAACAATTGTCTTCGGAAATTGATGGTTTCAAAGAAATGATCAATCGGGTTAAAGCGAAATTCCCAAATGCATCTGTTTTTGCTACCACCCTTCGCCAGGTCATTAGCACCAACGAACATTTGTGGGGTGCTATAATGCTGGAAGGCGACGAATGGCATATCGTTGAACCACGCAAAATAAATGTCCTCGATCGTATCGGTGGAGGTGATGGTTTCGTAGGTGGTCTACTCTATGGAATCCTAAAAGGCTGGGAACCATACAAATGGGTACAGTTCGGTTGGGCTTCGGGTGCCTTGGCTACTACCTTCCTAACAGATTACGCTCAGCCTGTCGATGAAGACCAGGTTTGGAGTATCTGGAAGGGAAATGCGAGAGTTAAAAGATAAAAGGAGAATTTTCGATTTTGGATTTTCGATTTTGGAATAACGAACTGGCAAGATTTTCACAATTATTAAAATTGTTTTCTCACTTTGTGAACTTGCAACCGCCTGATAATGGCTAGTATATTCCGGATTAGTAATCCAAAAATCGAAAATCGAAAATCGAAAATAATTTCAATAATTTCATAATTTTGAAATATGATTTACTATAAAATTGGTTCCACTGATCTTGAGCTTTCGGCTGATGATCTGAGGCTTGGCTTGTTCGAAGCTTTCAAAAAGCTGGGACAGCGCAAAAAAGTTCTGGCAATCCCGCCCGATTACACCCGGCTTCCGAGCAGATCCGGTGAACTGACCGAGATGACTTGGCAGTACTACGGTGATGCACTGACGGATGTACTTCCTGCCTTGGGCACACATACACCTATGACAGCTCATCAGATTGCGCACATGTTTGGCTCGATGCCTGCTTCGTTAATTCGTGAGCACGATTGGCGTAATGACGTAGTGACCCTTGGTGAAGTTCCCGCTGCTTTTGTCAAAGAGGTTTCCGAAGGGGCTGTCAACTTTCCATGGCCAGCGCAAGTTAACAAATTGTTGCTGGAAGGTAATTTTGATCTGATACTATCTATTGGTCAGGTAGTTCCTCACGAAGTAGTAGGCATGGCCAATTACAACAAAAATATTTTTGTCGGTACCGGCGGTGTCGAAGGGATCAACAAAAGCCACTTTATCGGAGCCGCATACGGCATGGAAAGAATGATGGGCCATGCAGATACTCCTGTTCGCAGAATTTTCAATTATGCTTCTGAAAATTTTACCCAGCAATTGCCAATTATCTATGTTCAGACAGTTGTCGGATTGGATAAATCGGATGGTAAAATTAAAACTCGCGGGTTATTTATTGGTGATGACACCGAAGTGTTCGATTTGGCGGCCAAACTTTCATTACAAATTAACTTTGAGATGCTGGAGAAACCGCTCAAAAAAGTGGTGGTATACCTCGATCCAACCGAATTCAAGAGTACATGGCTGGGCAATAAATCCATTTACCGTACCCGGATGGCACTTGCAGATGGGGGTGACCTGATCATTTTGGCCCCAGCATTAATTGAATTTGGCGAAGACAAAGAGATTGACCGGCTTATCCGTAAATACGGCTATTTCGGCACTCCTGCCACACTTAAAGCCTGTGATGAGAATGAAGAGCTTCGCAACAATTTGAGTGCGGCCGCTCACCTGATTCATGGCTCCTCCGAAGGCCGATTCAATATTACCTATTGTCCGGGATCGGAACCTAAAAATTTGACACAACAAGAGATTGAAAGTGTTGGTTTTCAATACGCCAATCTGGTTGAGGTCGAGAAAAAATACGATCATAAGAAGCTTAAAGATGGCTTCAATCTGATGCCGGATGGTGAAGAGGTTTTTTATATCTCCAATCCAGCCTTGGGGCTGTGGGCCTATCGGGAACGGTTTAAATACTGAATGAGATATGAGATATAAGATATGAGACTTGAGATAATAAGATAATAGTTTCCAAGATGGAATGACAATGAAACAAAAGCGTACAATTTCAATTTTAGTTTTATTGATTGCTGCAATATCAGCAATTGCAACTTCTATTGGGATTTTTTCAAATGCCGGTTATGGCTCTTATCACTATGATTCAATTCGTGGGAAAACTATAGAAATATACGGCAAGGGCATTTATCAACACATGTCTTCAGATGTGGCAATTCAAGGTATTGCACAGGATTATGTAACATTATTTATTGGTATTCCGCTGTTATTGGCCTCCTTGTGGGGTTTTCGGAGAAATTCCATAAAGTGTCACTTTCTGCTATCAGGGACATTGGGATATTTTTTCGTAACCTATTTATTTTATACAGCCATGGGTATGTATAATATACTGTTTCTAGGCTGGGTGGTTTTACTTGGGTGTTCCTTTTTTGGATTATTTGCCTCACTGATTTCGACTGATATTTCTAAAGTTAAAGAATATTTCAATGCTAAAACGCCCACGAAATTTGTAGGTGGGTTCCTGATTTTTTGTTCTGTTTCAATCGCACTGCTTTGGTTAAGTATTGTGTTGCCTCCTTTAATTGATGGTACAATTTACCCTGAATCTCTTCAGCATTTTACAACTTTAATTGTGCAAGGATTTGATCTGGGATTACTATTACCAATTTCTTTTATATCGGGATTACTTTTAATAAAAGGAGAACCATTGGGGTATTTAGCAGCAACTACTTACATTGGTTTTCTGTCGATATTAATGACAGCACTAACAGCCAAAATTATTGCCATGTCCATGAATGGAGCTAATGTTATTCCTGCCGTATTTATCATCCCGACATTTAATATTATCACGCTGCTCTGTTTGTATTTAATGATTAGAAACATTAAATACAAAATTGTTAGACATAATTAATATTGTCTTATGTCTCGCGCAGTGCAATGAATATGGTTTTTAATTCGAACAAATTTCGCTCATGAAAATTATCATCGACGACAAAATTCCCTACATCCAAGGTGCTCTGGAACCTTATGCTGAGGTTGTGTACCTTCCCGGAGCAAAGACAACCGCGGAAGTGGTAAAGGATGCCGATGCAATCATTACTCGTACCCGTACTCTATGCAATGAGGCTTTGTTGTCCGGATCTTCGGTGAGAATTATTGCCACTGCCACCATCGGATACGATCATATTGATACTGACTTTTGCGAAAAAGCCGGAATCATTTGGACGAATGCGCCGGGATGTAATGCAAAATCGGTTGAGCAATATATCGCATCGGCTATCCTGGTAATGGCAGAAAAGAAAAATTTGACCCTTGCCGGTAAAACGATTGGAATTGTCGGTGTTGGAAATGTTGGCTCGAAAGTGGCTAAAATTGCTGAAATTTTTGGTATGCGGGTTCTGTTAAACGACCCGCCGCGCGCAAGAGTTGAAGGAGAAAGAGGATTCGTTGGGTTGGAAAAAATCCTCGAAGAATCTGACGTAATTACGCTGCATGTGCCGTTGAATATGGATGGGGAAGATGCCACGTATCATCTGGCGGATGATGCTTTATTTGCCAAAATGACTAGAAAGCCAATATTTATCAATAGTTGCAGAGGTGAAGTGGTCAAGACTGCAGCATTAAAAAATGCCATTCAAAATGGTCAGGTTTCAGGTGCGGTGATCGATTGTTGGGAAAATGAACCCGATCTTGATTTGGAGCTTTTGGCGTTGGTTGATCTCGCCACTCCGCATATCGCCGGTTATTCCAGAGATGGCAAAGCGAAAGGTACCGAGATGAGCGTTCAGGCCGTCAGTAAATTTTTCGGACTTGCCTCTAAAAATTGGAAGGCATCAAATGTAGAAAGGCCGGCTGATTCAGAGATACTGATCGACGGAACCAATAAAACATCACAGCAAATTCTAGCAGAAGCAATTCTGGCAACATACGATATTAGGGAAGATGATGTGCGTTTGCGTGCCAGCGTCGCAACCTTCGAGAAGCAAAGAGGCGATTATCCGGTTCGCCGCGAGTTTCCTGCATTCAGTGTGGCTGGGAAATTTGCCAATGCAAAGATTATTGACAAATTGAGAAAATTGGGATTTAGGATATGAGGCATGAGATATGAGGCATGAGATATAAGACATGAGATATGAGGCATGAGATATGAGGCATGAGATATGAGGCATGAGATATGAGGCATGAGATATAAGACATGAGATATGAGGCATGAGATATAAGACATGAGATATAAGACATGAGATATAAGACATGAGATATAAGGCATGAGATATGAGGCATGAGATATAAGGCATGAGATATAAGACATGAGATAATAAATAGCTTTTATATTGATTAGAGCGAAATACTCTAGTCACTTTAGTTCACTCTTAAAAAAATGATTTTAACATATAATTTAGAAGACAAATGAAAAAAGCAGACATTGGGTTAATTGGGTTAGCAGTAATGGGGGAAAACCTCGTTTTGAACATGGAAAGCAAAGGCTTTACCGTGGCAGTTTACAACAGGTCGTTAGATAAAGTCGATAAATTTATCGCTGGTCGAGGTGCTGATAAGAACTTCATCGGATGCCACAGCATTGCGGAGCTGTGCCAAAATCTGGAGCGTCCTCGCAAAGTGATGATGTTGGTTAAAGCCGGATCACCAGTAGATGATTTTATCGAGCAAATCATCCCTCACCTTGAGGCCGGTGATATCATCATCGACGGTGGAAACTCGCACTTCCCTGACACGATCCGTCGTACAAAATATGTTGAGAGCAAAGGCTTACTCTTCATCGGAACAGGTGTTTCAGGCGGTGAAGAGGGTGCTCTTTTAGGCCCATCGATGATGCCTGGCGGTTCTCCTGCTGCATGGCCTGCTGTGAAGACGATCTTTCAGGCCGTTGCTGCGAAAGTTGACGGTGAACCTTGTTGCGATTGGGTTGGCGAAAATGGGGCTGGTCACTTTGTCAAAATGGTTCATAACGGTATCGAGTACGGCGACATGCAAATAATCTGTGAAGCATATCAGATTATGAAAGAGCTTCTTGGCATGACAGCCGATGAGATGCACGATACATTTGCCGAATGGAACAAAGGCGACCTCGACAGTTACCTGGTAGAAATCACCCGCGACATTCTTGGATTCAAAGATGAAAACGGTGATGCATTGGTTGAGAAAATCCTGGATACTGCCGGACAAAAAGGTACCGGAAAATGGACAGGTGTTTCTGCGTTGGATCTTGGAATCCCGCTCACATTGATAGGAGAATCGGTTTTTGCCAGATGTCTTTCTGCACAAAAAGATCTGAGAGTGAAAGCATCCAAAGTTCTTCATGGTCCGGAGAAAAAATTCGTCGGCGATCGCAAACAGTTCTTAAGCGACTTGAAAGATGCATTGTTCGGAGCTAAAATTATCTCGTACGCACAAGGCTACGACTTGATGGGCGAGGCAGCGAAAGAGTACAAATGGAATTTGAACAACGGTGGTATCGCCCTGATGTGGAGAGGCGGATGTATCATTCGTTCCGTATTCTTAGGCAAGATCAAAGAGGCATTCGATAAAAATCCGGGACTGGAGCACTTATTATTGGATCAGTATTTTAATGATACCATCACTAAAGCTCAAGAAGGCTGGAGACGAGTTGTCGCTACCGCCTTTAGTAATGGAATTCCAATTCCATGTTTGGCAACGGCGCTGACTTATTTCGACGGATTCCGCAGCGAAAGACTTCCTGCAAATTTATTACAGGCTCAGCGTGACTATTTTGGCGCTCATACGTATGAAAGATTAGATAGGCCACGTGGTGAATTTTTTCACACTAATTGGACTGGTAGAGGAGGGGATACGGCATCCTCGACTTACACGGTTTAGTTAAAACAATAAAAATGGCCTTCGGGCCATTTTTATTGTTACGCGAAAATCCTAATTTTGTGGCCGATTTCTAGTAGATAATATAAATTCAATATACAGATGAAAGAAGTAAAAAGAACCCTTCTGATGATCCTCGACGGTTGGGGAATCGGCGAT